>JANSXW010000344.1 GCA_024742755.1 bacterium
CATCAACGTGGATAAAGTACATGCCCGCCTGCTGATTAGACAGGTCGAAACGCTCGGTTACCTGCTCAACGGCATCAATCTGACGCTCCTCGATGAGCTGGCCCACTGCATTCATGATGCGGATGTTCGCTTCCTGGCCCAGGATGGAGCCCAGGTTGACGTTCACATCACCCGCAGTTGGGTTCGGGAATACGCTGATTTCGTTCAGTGTAGTCTCGCTGGTCAGGTTGCCAGGCGTGGACAAGCTGGTGTTGCAGTTGTCGGTCAGGCCTTCCAGGATAGTGATACAAGCTGTATTCTCCTGGTCATAGATGCGGATATCTACTTCCTCTCCAATCTGGAAAGGACCAACGAAGTATCTTCTTGGGAAGAAAACGTTCTGCAGTGCAGGCTGGCCACCAGTATTAGAGATAGTGACTGCATCGGCGCTGCCAAGGCTGCCCAGGTTCACCATGACCATGAAGACGCCATTGTTGCAGTAAGGCACAACCATGGCAGATGCTGTAGGCGCTACGCAGCCAGCGCCCGGATCTGTACAAACGAGCGTTGTTTCGGATGATCCGAAATCACCACCCGCAGCTACAATATTACCATCGCTGTCCGTGAGGGAGTAATCGCCGAAGCCGAAGCCGCAGCAGATACCGTCACCGAAGCTGTCGAAGATCGTGTACTCATAACAGCCTGGATCAAGGCAGATATCCTCAACCGTTGTAGTAGCGTTCTGAGCAGAAGAATAGCTGTTGGAAGCAGCCAGGGTGCCATTGATATTGGTCATTTCCCAGGATGTTTCGCTAGCGAAGTTGTCGAAGTTGATGGTGAGCTCGAAGTTCTCACAAGTCACCTGACAAGGCGCGCAGGAACCACCGCAGTCAACGCCGGTCTCATCGCCGTTCTGAATGCCATCGTCACAAGTCGCACAAGGTGCGCAGGAACCGCCGCAGTCCACACCGGTCTCGTCGCCGTTCTGAATGCCGTCGTCACAGGTGGGTGTTGTACCTACCGAACTTGCAATAACCTCTGCGACCCAGCCGCCTTCCTGTACACTGCCATCGGAATCAAACTCCACACTCAGGCATCCATCAGGAGAAGTGGAAATGTATACTGCACTCCACGGGCTGCTGGAATTGAGGCCGTTGATGTCATCCGGGCCGTTTTCTACTCCGCCGCCATCACCACCATCGCCAGGGAAGCCAGAGCAATCAGCAAAGCCCTCTTCGCCACAACCAGAGTTGATCAAAGCAGCAGCAGTACTATTGCCGTCATAAATTCTCAAATAGTCCCAGCATGGAGGGGATACGGAAGAACGGGTTTCAACGTCTACTTCAAGAAAACGAAGCGTGATAAAGCTACCGGGAACGTCCGGGCATAAGACCGCAACAGAGCTGACATTGTTAGAGTATTCCCCGCCTGTACCATCGCAATCAGGGCCGCCATCATCAAAATACATCCTGGTAGTACCCTGGGTAATGGTGAAATTGGAAGTCCCTGACACAGGTTGGATAATGTCCTGTGCATTCAGGCCTGACAGCCCAAATGTGAGAAGACATACCAGCAGAGCTGGTAATGAGTAAAATGCTTTGTTCATCGTGATAGAAAATTTAGTTTATCAAAAAGATTGGTTACATAAGATAAGCATGCCTGAATTTAGACTATGTTTGGAGCTTGCTCCTATTGCAAACCAAGGACTTATGAACCCCGCTGAAATGCGGGGCAGGCTCTGGCGTTATCTTTTTTAGCTTATTTGGCCCGCCAAACGCGCTAAAAAAGATTTAGCCAGAACCACA
>JANSXW010000365.1 GCA_024742755.1 bacterium
AAAAGGGAATTGCAAATGGCCCCAACGCAAGCTGCCCTTGATAAAAGGGAGAGTGGTGGAACCTACACCCCCTTGATAAAAGGGAAGCCAGCTGAGCCCTCCCCCCCTTGATGAAAGGGTGAAGTTTGGCCAAAATGGCTTTTGCAGCTGCAGGCTTTGGGCTGTGGCAAAAGTGCATGTGCTCAGGGAATGGGCAGGGTCAAACAGTTTCAATTTTGCAACTGATCCCTTTTCTCAAGGGGGCAAGGGTGCTTTTTTCTAGGGAATGGGCAGGGCTTCTGGTCAAACAGTTTCAATTGTGCAACTGGTCCCTTTTCTCAAGGGTGCAAGGGTGTTTTTCTCCAGGGGTCCCTTTGGGGCTTGGGTTGGGGGAACCTTTTTTTTTCTGAAGGGTGTCAATACCATTTTTGGGTTGGGGTTGAATTGGGAAGCCCTTCTCTCAAGTGATTCTTTGGGATTGGGAGTGGGGGGTATGACACATGTCTCCATTGCCAAGGTGCCCTTTTACCAAGGGCAGCATTGCAACTTGCTGTAGTTGTAGAAAAGGCAAATGCCCTTGATGAAACTTGTTTTTACTGGTGTATGTGGCTAGCCCTTTGCAAACAACACAGTCACCAGCATGGAATCTCATGTCATTGTGGCAGTTTCCAAATCCAATGTATGAAGGAAACCAAATCCACAACTTTGATCAATGTTGGTCAATTTTGGTCAAATTTGATCAATTTTGGTCAGTTTTGGTCAAAACCATGGTTTTGATCAAATTTGATCAAATTTGACCAACATTGACCAAAATTGATCAAAATTGATCAAAATTGATCAAATGTGGCCAGGCTTGGAAACCCCACACACGTGGAACATTGTTTGTGCACCGCAGCTTTCCTACCTGTCAAGCTTGCAGCATTTTTGCCCCTTGTTGAAAGGGGAAAAGAAATGGCACCAAAGGCAAAGTCCAAAACATCAAAGGGCTCTCCCTTGAAAAAAGGGACCATCAAGCAACCCTTGCTAAAAGGGACTGGCCAAGGAAGTGCAACAAAGGCCATGAAGGCCATGAAGGCTGTGAGTACTATGAAATTGCAGCTCAAAAAAACACTTGGCCAAACTTGGCAAGATGACCTTGGCAGAGAAGATTAAGAAAGCAGGGGAAGAGGCTGACACCCCTGAAGAGGCAGCTACTGAGTTGAGAAAAATGCTTGGTAAGCAAGAACACACCAGGGTTTGGTCCAAGTACCAAACAGCCTTGAAAGGCAAGCCCAAAGAAGAACAAGACGATTTCCAGAACAAGAGCAAGCATGAGAAGGGCTTCGAAGCAGCACTGGCCCTTGTGAAGACTGAGGTCCCCAAGTTCTTCCACTACAATGAGTCCATGGACCTCCCTTGCTAAAAGGGAAAAATGGGTATCAGAGAAAAAGATGCTGGAACTTCATGGGGAAGATGATTTCTGGGCCCACATGGAGTCAGGAAGGATTATTTACAGAGCAGACCCACTCACACCAAATGTGTGGAATTAC
>JANSXW010000339.1 GCA_024742755.1 bacterium
CCCGACGATTGGCCCTTACGACACCTGGTCGATCATTTATGGCTACAAGCTCATTCCGGATAGCGACAGTGCCGAAGGCGAACGCGCTACGCTGAATGAGTGGATCAAAGAGCGGGCAGACGACCCGGTTTACCGTTTCGGGCAACAACAGTGGCGCGTGGTGGACCCCAGTGCGCAGACGGAAGACCTCAGTGGTGAGCCGGTCAAAGCCAGTGATCTGGGCATCAAAAACCTGCAGCGGATACTGCCTCAACTTATTGAATGGACCAATCGCGAAGGAGAAGATTACGATGACCTGGAAGAGCTCTACAAGCAGGTCGCCGGACAATTCCGCCGCTACGTGGGCCACGTAGGCAATAACGTAGGCGGTGTTTATGAATACGACAAAACCTACGATCAGGAAGGACCGGTGTACATCCATGTTCCGAAAGACCGTCAGGAAGCGGCTGTGGATTTCCTCGACCGGCAACTGTTCACTACCCCATCCTGGATGATCGACAAGGACATCATCTCCCGGGTAGGCGCTACGGTAATTGTGGACCTCATCCGGGGCCTGCAGTCTTATGGCATCAATCTCCTGTTCGACAGCAAGCGCCTGAACCGTATGATGGAGAACGAAGCGCTGAATGGCACGGACGCTTACACCATGGGCAGCCTCTTCAAAGATACCCGCGGTGCCATCTTCCGGGAAGTCCGGCAGGGCGATGCCGTAGGCCCCTATCGCCGCAACCTGCAGCGCCTCTACGTCGACCAAATGGGTGAACTGCTCATGGAGTCCGGCGAGGATGCCGACTACAGTGACCAAAAAGCGATGGCCCGCGCCAGTTTGTCCAGCATTGAAAAACTGCTGGAAGCTCAGGGCGGCAAGGCCAAAGATGCCGCCACCACCGCACACTACGAGGACCTGATGGCGCGTATCGACCTGATACAGGAAGGCAAAATGCCCGCTGGCAAGAGCGGCCGCTCAAGCAGCCTGCAGGAAAGCGGTTTGCACTTCAATTGCTGGCACGATTAGCCTTAAAGGCTGATTCATTGACAAAAATTAGTCACTGCCCCTTTCCGAAACATCCGGAAAGGGGCGGTTTCTTTGCAGGAAGGTGTTATTTTTGGCGGACAACAATACCACATCCGTTATGCAACGATCTGCTTTCCGGTTTATCGCCTCCGCTTTCCTTTTGGCAACCACCCTCTATGCCCTTTCCTGCAGCAATGAAGCCGCCCCCGAAACCACCGGCCCCAAACTAACCGCATCTTCTGTCAACCCCAATGGCGATAGCGAGCTCGCTTTGCTGATGCGCGCCATGTATGACGATGCTGCGCAGATGAAAAAAGCCATTGAAAACGGAGAACAGCCGGTATCTAAGCTGGATCATGAGAAAATGCTGACCGCTTCCGCGACCGAGCCTGAGAAAGCGGCTTCTGACACGTACAAAGTCCACGCTCAGTCCTACCTCCAAACCCTAAAAGCGCTGGAGAAAGCCGATGTAGCTGAAGCGCAGGTACTCTTCAAGGATATGGTAGACAGCTGCATGGGCTGCCATACCGCACTTTGCCCTGGGCCGAAGATGAAGATTAAGCATTTGTACTAGCGGTTGTCTAGTCGCCCGGACCTTAAAATGCTAAGGCCCCAAAATGTGATTCCAGCACCGGAAAGCTGCATGATAGTTTACAGCACAGCACAGCACAGCACAGTTGAGTGTAGCTGCACAGTTACCTTAAGACTATGTTTGGAGCTTACTCCTATTGCAAACCAAGGACTTATGAACCCCGCTGAAATGCGGGGCAGGCTCTGGCGTCATCTTTTTTAGCTTATTTGACCCGCCAAACGCGCTAAAAAAGATTTAGCCAGAACCA
>JANSXW010000076.1 GCA_024742755.1 bacterium
CAAAAACTTGTTTTTATCAAAAAGAGGACATAAATTTGCTTTAGCATCAAATGATGGACAAATGAAGAAGCAATCCACCAACCGTCAGTACAACTTTCCGGATGCAGACCTGTACCTGCAGTGCCTGGAGCGCATCAAATACGCCAACCGGGACCGGGAGCAGTTCGAGCAGTACGGCTACACCCTCGAGCGGCTGAAGCAATTCAAAGCCATGTGCGATAAATTCGGGGATTTGCCAGATGATGAGGAATTGCTGGGCGATCAGATGGTCACCACCGAGAAAAAGTATGCTGCTGCGGAAAACCTCAAATCTGCCATTCGCAGCCTGATGACCCGGGTAGCGATCAAGTACAGCAACCGAAGTGGGCGTTACCGCAAATTCGGGACGGCCAAAATGGGAGATATGACCGATGCACAGCTGATCTTCTGCGGCCGGCGTGTGGTCCGCGTAGCCCGGCAGCAACTGGATTTCCTGGCGGAGACGGGAGTGAATGAGAACGTCATCCGGCGCGTGGCGGAGGCGACCCGTCAGTTTGAAAAGTCGGTCAATATTCAGCAGGACAAGGTAGCTGACCGGGATATTTCCGTGGAGCGCCGTGTGGAAAAGGGCAATAAACTGTACGAAGAGCTGATTACCCTTTGCAACATCGGCAAGGACATCTGGGCAGAAAAGGACCCGGTCCGTTACGAGAACTACTGCATTTACGAAAGCAATAACGAGCAGAAAAAGGCCCGTAAAGCGAAACAGGAAAACGCTTAGACACTCCGCTCAATCGGCCGGTTGGGGTCTGTAATCCAATCGCTCCACGACCCTGGGTACAGCTTGGCGTCTCCAAAGCCCGCATGATGGTGGGCCAACAAGTTGCGGCAGGCCGTCACGCCCGAGCCACAGTAAAACACCATCTCGTCGGCCACATCGTTGCCTACAAGAGTCTGAAAGCGTTCCTCCAATTCATCAGGTGTGAGCCACATCCCTTCGGAATCCACCAAATCGGTGTGGGGGAAGTTGGTAGCGCCCGGGATATGCCCGGCCACAGGGTCAATCGGCTCGTCTTCTCCCCGGTAGCGCTCAGGCATTCTGGAATCCACCAGCAGGAAATTCTCTGCGCCCAGTCTACGCTCCACGTGGGCAGCATCCACCACCCAGCTCTCTCTCTCTCGAGGCTTAAACACCCGGGGGCCAGCGCCCACAATAGCGGTTTCCACCGGATAGCCCGCTGCTTCCCAGGTCCGCCATCCGCCATCGAGGACCGCCACGCGATCGTGGCCCAGGTACCGGAGCATCCACCAAAGCCTTGCGGCAATAGCACCAGAGCGGTCATCGTACAATACGACCTGAATGCCATCGCTGATGCCCCAGCTGGAAAAGCGCTGCGTCATTTTCACGATCGATGGCAAAGGGTGGCGCCCTGTTTTGCCCGGCACAATCTTGCCAGACAAGTCTTTGTCCAGGTGGGCGTAACTTGCACCGGGAATATGGCTTTTTCTATAAGCCTCCTCCCCGGCATCCGGATGGCCAAGGCTGTAACGGCAGTCAATAATTACCCAGGTTTGGCGGCCTAGCTTTTCGTGCAATTCTTGTGGACTAATGATGGTGCGGAACATGCTTTTCAGGTTTTCTGATGGCGAATATAATCCTTAGAAACCGGTTTGTAAACCCTATTGAATTATTTTAAAGTTGTGAGGGCACTTGTGGATTTTTTCTATATATGTTCCTATATTGAAACCCTGAAAAAAATTCGTGTAATATGCACAATTTTGAAGCCCCAGACCTTCATCAATGGCTGGATAGGCAAAATACCGCTGATTTGGACCAACTCCCCTATGGTGTGGTACAAATGGATCACTCCGGCACCGTCCTGGCTTACAACTCCACAGAATCTTCCTACACCGGTGTTGACCCTCAGCAAGCGATCGGCAAACACTTCTTTACGGAAATCGCGCCCTGCACCAACAATTTTATGGTTGCCGGCAAGTATAATGAAGCTGCACTCGACGAAACCATCGATTACATTTTCACGTATGTCCTGAAGCCTACGCCCGTAAAGCTCAGAATGCTGAAAGGGGAAAGCCCAAACATGTACCTCGTGGTTCAAAAACGTTAGCCATCATGGATATTCAGGCCCAAACCCAGCAAATGCTTTCCATTATCTACCAGATTCCGGTAGGTATTGTGCAAACGGATAAACGGGGCGCCGTGCAGGAGATGAACGCAATGGCCATTCAATACCTCATGCCTCACTTTGTAGCCAACCAACTGACCGGAGAGAATTTATTTGACCTGCTATCCGTCGTCTTTCCCAACGCGCTTGAAGCCTTGAAAAGCTACCAAAAGCCTTCCGGCAACATCCTTCAGCAGGAACGCTTTAGCGTCAACCATAACAGCCAAAACCCAGCCACGGAACAGCACCTGATTCTAACCATCAACCGCCTGGACGAAAAATCCTATCTGTTCATTTTGGATGACCTGACGGAACTTTACAAAAAAGAACAACAGCTGTTTGCTATTCAACAGGAGCAGGCGGTGGAACGCGGCAAGTTTGAAGTCATCTCCGGCGTGCTGCACGATATTGGGAATGCGGTTGTCGGTTTCGGTTCCTACCTGACCAAAGTCAAGCAACTGACCAAAAGCAATGATGCCTCACTGCTAAGCAAACTTGCCCAGTTCGTAAAAGCCAACGAGGCTGCTATCGGCCAGGCCATTGGCACACCAAAGGCGCAGGCCATGGTGCAGCTTATCGACGGGCTCAAGGCCAAACAGGAAGACCACACGGCCAAAATGGAGAAGGCCATCACCGATCAGATGAATATTGTCGCCCATGTGAAGGATGTGCTCAATATTCAGCGGCAGTACATCGGTTCAGAATCCGGGGAGCGCTCCCTGGTCAGCCTCAGGGGGATCATCAATGATGCCCTGGCTATGCAGCTGGCGACCCTGGAAAAGCGGAATATCGAGGTTCAGACCTTTATGCCCGATCGGCTGCCACCGGTAAAAGGCGACCATACGAAACTCATGCAGGTTTTCCTCAACCTGATCAAAAACAGCGTGGAAGCAATGGATCAGCAGGGCGGAGACGGGCACACCCTGTCCCTTGAGCTTACAAAAGAACAAGACTGCCTGGTCGCCCGGGTATCAGATACAGGAATAGGCTTTGATAAGCCGCAAAAACAGCAAATGTTCCAACGCGGCTTCACCACTAAGCCCATGGGCTCCGGCCTGGGCCTGAATGGCTGCCAATCCATCCTGCAAACCCATAATGCCACTATTGATATAGACAGCCCCGGCCCTGGAAAAGGGGCCACCGTCACAATAACCTATCCCCTGACAGAACCATAAATAAAAGACCTATGCCTGCACAAGAACTAAATACCCGAGTCCTCGTGATTGATGACGAAGAAATGGTCCGGGACAGCATCAAAAACATCCTGCAACCGGAAACAGCGCCGGAATCGGAAGCGATCACTGCTGCTGCCGGTCTCCTCTTCGACGAGCCGGGAACGGAGCCGGTCCTGACCAGCCATAGCACGCTGCGTGTTTTTCCGGATTTCACCGTAGACCTGGCTGTAAACGGGAAACAAGGGTACGAGATGATCAAAGCGGCCCTGGAAGCCGGCAACCCCTACGCCGTTATATTTCTGGACATGAGAATGCCTGGTTGGGATGGGCTGGAAACGGCTATTCATATCCGAAAGATTGACCAGAAAGCAGAAATCATTATTGTCACGGCATACTCCGATCATTCCATCGAAGACATCATCTCAAAAGCAGGGCACAACGTAGGGTATCATGTCAAACCCTACGCTTCGGAAGAAATATTGCAACTGGCCACCAAAGCCGTGTACGAGTACAACCGTATTGTCAACCTGGAATCCCTGATTTCGGTCATTGGCAATATACAGCTGTCGCAAAAGCAGCTGGACCGGCTATTACAGAATATCGTCGACCAACTCGCCGCCTATATTAATGCGGAATCGGTATTGCTGGGGAAATTCAATGAAGAAGGCCGGTACATCCCGCTGGCATCCGTTGGAGAGCCCGGGAAACTCATGAATATAGACCAGATTCGTCAGCAATTACTGTCTTTGAAGCAGGAAGGAAGCCAGTTTGTGCAACTCGGCAACCTGCTTGCCGCTCATATGGAACCCTATGACGTCTTTGCTGTCCTGCCCAATGAGTCAAAGCTGCGAACAGAGAAATTGTACCTGCTTCAGCTCTTTTTGAACAATGCGGCACAGGCTATCCGCAATGCCGAATTGCAGGAAGCACTCCTGCGCAAAGAGAAGCTCACGGCTGCCGGAAACGCAGTGGGCATGCTGATGCACGATCTGCGGACACCGATCAAAAGCATAGCGCTGATAGCCGATATGCTGGAGATGCAGGGTGCGGATCAGGAGACGATCAGCCTCCTGAGAGAAGCGGGCAGGCAGGCTTCCGAAATTTTTGATGACTTTCTGGACTACCTTAGGGAGTCCCCCCTGGAAAAGCAACCTGTGGACCTCAGCCTTGTTGTGCAGCAGGCCATTAAGCTCTGCGAAGACCGTACCCCTGGCCATGGTGTCACAATTGAGGTTCAGGCGCCTGATAACCTGGAGGTCATGGGAGACGGCAGCAAATTAAAGCGCAGCTTAAGCAATCTGATCGGGAACAGCATCGATGCCCTGAACAGCAATAAGGTGGAAGCGCCTTTGATAAAGGTACACCTGTCCGCATCAGCAGCGGAAGTTCAGATCGTGGTTGCCGATAATGGCCCCGGTATTCCTGAAGAAATCCTGCCCACCCTGTTCGAACCCTTTGTGACCAGGAACAAATCAACCGGCACCGGGCTTGGGCTCGCCATCGTCCGGCAATACATTGAAGGGCACAGGGGCTCAGTCGCTGCCCACAACGAAGAGGGAGCCGTTTTCACCCTGCAAATCCCACGCCGCTGATGCAATGGACCGTTGAGCAGGCCCGCCGGGTCATCATAGGCCTCGCCCGGCCGATAACCGGGAGCCCCTACACGGGCAACCGGCAGGAATACCGGGCCGGGCAGTGCCTGAAAAATGACCTTCAGCTGGAGTCGGTGCAGGTAATGGACCTCGCGGCACGGGTCAATGCTTTTTTCCACCTCATGGAGACCAGCCCTGATAACTACCTGCTTTCCTCCGCTGCGGTGGATGACTGGGCGCAAAAATGCGTCAATGCCCGGAATCAGAAATCAGATCAAATCACCTTTTTTACTTCCGGCACCACCGATGAAGCCCACCCGGTGACACATCAACAGGCTTTCATTGACCGCGAGGTAAATTTCCTGTGTGAATATTTCGGTGGCCTTTCCTGTATCATCCCCCTCGTGCCTGCAGCCAGTATCTACGGGTATCTTTACACGATAGCACTCCCACAGGTTGCCGGAGCCCCTGTGCAATTCCCGTCCGAAGTCCAATGGGCCCAACTTCCTGAAAATGCCCTGATTGTCGGTACCCCCTTCACCTGGTCGCACCTCATGCGCTCCATGCCCGGGCTCAACCTCCGGGCAAAAGGTGTCTGCTCTACCGCTCCATTGCCGGAAATGCTTTACAAAACCCTGCTCAGCCGGGGCATTGCGCTAACTGAAGTCTACGGCGCTACCGAGACCGCAGGCGTTGGGCTAAGAAAAGCTCCTTCGGAACCGTTTGAAATCTTTCCCTACTGGACCGTCCGGAAAGCAACGACCCTGATCGATGCCGATACAGGGCAGCCCTTTCCGCTGATGGACCAGATTTTGCCTGTCGATGACCGCCATTTCAGCGTACTGTACCGCCGGGACCAAAAGTTGAAAATCGGTGGCAAGCTGGTAGATTTAGAACAGGTCCGGGACAAAATCCTGCAACTGGAGAATGTAAAGCACTGCAAACTTTCTGCCAAGCGGCAGTCAGACCGTATCCTGCTGGCGGCAGAGGTGGAATTGAAGCACGACAGTACCGAGGGCAGGGCTGCATTTCAAACTGCTGTAAGGGCCCAACTTTCAGCTGCCGAGCGCCCGGCCGACATCCACTTTTGTTCTTAGGCCGTCTTAATTTTTCCTTAATCCATAGCCCCATGCTCAATTTGGTCCTGCCTAAACCGTTACCTTTGCAGATGACCGAAAAAATTGGAATGCTTATGTTACGGACCGCGATCCTTTTCAGTTGGTGCTGCTGTGTTTTTACCGCCTCCGCCCAGCAAGGCGAACGATATACGGCTGACTTCATATTCGAGCGGGGCATCTACCCTACCCTCGCCGACTGGAAAGCCCAAACCCCGGTAAAACCTGAGGAAATCATCGTGGATATTGATCCGCAAAACCGAAAATTCTTTCAGTACCTCTTTGCTAAGGACCAGTTTCGCTACCCCCGGAATAATGAAATCATTTACCTGAAACCGGAGGCTATTTTTGGCTACAGCCCCGATGGGCAGTCTATGTACTACAGTACCAATTACCGCTTTGACATTATCGGTTCTATCTCCTTGTTGCAGGAAGTCGATCAGGTGGACCGCTATTCTTCTTTTATCAACCCCGGTGACGAGTACAAGGCCGCCCGGAAGGAAGGGACCGGCAAGCTCTACGTGCTGGATTTTAAAAGTGGGGAATTTTTCCGCTGCCGCCCCGGCAAAGTGGAGAATATCTTCAAAAGGGATGCAGAACTCTACCAAAACTACAAGTCAGCTAAAGGCAAGCGAAAAGAAAAAATCAAAGCCTTTATCAAAGAGTATAACTTCCGCCACCCTATCCATTTTGGGAAGTAAAGCTCCAGCTCCTGGCCTACTGTGATCCGCTAATCAAGTCAGTTTAACCCCGATAAGCTATCGGGGGGGAGCAAACATCTGGCATTGGTTTCCTTTTTATAGGTAAACCAACTGAAAATGGACAACTCCCAAAATTCTACTATTGACCGGCTGCGGGCTGCCGGACTATTCACCAAAGGCGTTGTGTACGGCCTCGTGGGCATCCTAACCGCTATGTTTGCCATTGGCATGGGCGGGGACATCAAGGGGGTCTCCGGCATTGCCGAGTTCTTCCGCAAACAGCCCGGCGGGTTTGTACTCCTGGGCCTGACGGCGCTTGGACTGACTGCCTATGCGCTTTGGAGGCTGTACGAAACGTTCTCCAACTCAGATGCGATCTTCCAGGAAGATGAAAAGAAGACCGGCAAACGGCTTCGGTATTTTTATTCTGCAGTAGTGTACGGGCTGCTTGCCTATACTTTTGCCAAACCGTTGTTCGGCAGCAGCTCCGGGTCAGGTAGCGACTCTAAAAAAGATGCATTAAGCAAGCTTCTTGCACAGGACTGGGGCATCTACGTTATTGGTGTCATTGCACTGATTCTTATTGGGCAAGCTATCTATCAGTTTTACCGAGCCTGTAGCGGGAAATTTATGAAAAAGTTGGATGAGCATCCTGGACAGCATTACACGAATATCAAAAGAGCCGGAAAAATCGGCTACACCTCCCGGGGCGTGGTTTTTGCACTTATCGCCTTTTTCCTCTACAGGGTGATCAATATGCATTCTGCCGAGGCATTTGAGGGCACAAAAGGGGCTATGCAGTACCTGTTGAAATTTGACTATGGCCATATTCTGCTGGCGGCAGTGGCCATCGGGCTGATTGGCTACGGTGTTTTTAACATAATGGTAGCCCGCTACGCTAAATACGCAACCTTAGGATAAAAAACAAACTCATGAATATCACCAAAGAAGATATCCGGCACCTTGGCATTTCAGCCGCAGCGCTGGCTGCCGGGTTTATTGTCAAGAAAACCATGGAAAAAGGCTATCAGAAGGTCTATCGTAAAGATCCACCCGATAAAATTGAAGCGGAGGAACCTGCCTGGCTGGAATTGATTTCCTGGACGGCAGTAACAGGCATTGTCACCTCGGCCGTCAAAAATGCGATAAAGAGAAAAGGGCGCAAAATCGAACAAAAAAGCCTGTAAATCAGATGTATAACCGAACAAAGCCACTGGCTTTTCGTTCTGAAATCGAATTTAATCACTCAAAACCAATCAAAATGAAGACGTTATTCAGTACCCTGATTATCCTGGCTATTTGTGCCAGCATGACAGCGCAAAATACCACATTTGCCAGTTGGGACACCGACAACGACCTCATTATTGAGCGCGAAGAGTTTACTACCAAGTTCATTGATCAGTATTTCAATGCCTGGGATGCTACCGATAAAAGAGGAATCATCGAAGAAGGCTTTTTCAAATCTTCCTATGCTGGGCTTGATACAGATAATGACCGTATGCTGTCGGACCAGGAATGGCTGATAGGCTATAACTATTTCTACGACGATTACGTCATTTATGAGGATACTGACATGGTGGATGCCAATGAAGACGGGCGCATTTCCTATGATGAATATTACGATGTGCTTTACGAAACCAACTACTTTACAGACATTGACCTCGATAATGACAATTACATTAGCGAGTACGAACTCGCCAACTATATTTTTTCCAATTGGGATACCAATAATAGCGGAACAATCAGCCGGGCGGAATTCAACCAATTTGACTGGTATTACCTGGATGTATAAATCTTAACAAGACGGTAATCCTCCGATTTGGGTTGTCAGCAGAATAGCCGGCAACCCAACTTTTTTCGGTACTGCCCCAAAACTGCACGAAATATCTTCCCGGCGACATCCCCTTCTCAACACCCGGGCGGATTTTGCGTTTCCTTTCTACCACAAATAATGACAGATAAACCATGACACGACTATCCTACTGTACGATGCTGGCTGCAATGCTCCTACTCACGGCATGCGGGCAGGCACAATCCACAGAAAGTCAGGCCGCTTCCACAACTTCTACCGAAGCAGAAGGCCCGTTCATCGGGTTGAACGGCGACACCCTCGACGCGGTGCAAAAAACCGAATCAGAATGGGAGTCCACGCTCAGCAAAGAAGCCTTTCATGTGTTGCGGGAAGAAGGTACGGAATACGCCTTCACAGGAAAATACTGGGACAACAAGGAAGAGGGCGTTTACCTCTGTGCCGGTTGCGGGCTTCCTTTATTTGCTTCCGAAACCAAATTCAAATCCGGGACAGGTTGGCCGAGTTTCTGGGAGCCTATAGCGGAATCGAATGTCCATCTTGTGGAAGACCGCAAGCTCGGCATGACCAGAATCGAGGTGGAATGCGCCCGTTGCGGCGGGCATCAGGGGCACGTATTTGAAGATGGGCCCAAACCCACCGGGCTGCGTTACTGTATCAATTCCGTGTCTCTGGAATTTAAGCCTGGCGCCAAATTTAAAGCCAAGCCCTAATAAGGAGGTGTCAGATTAGCGCTTCCCGTTGTCTTTGCCCCGCCCCCGTTTCTTCTGATTGCGCCGGATACGGGGGTGGTTCCATTCTTCCTTTTGAGCAAATTCCACAATTTGCCGCATAAAGGCCATCATCCCCAAAAAGACCAGGTAGCCTACCGTAAGCACCAGGTAAATCCAGCGGTATGACCCCGCCTCATCTATAGACATGGAGGAGGAAAAGTAGGCCACCACGCCGGAAAGCACCGCCAGCCCCAGGTAGCTGTAAATGCTGCGCCCCCAGTACTTGAGCATGTTCTCGGAAGCCAGAGAAAACACGCTGTTGCCCATGGCAAACAACAGCATAAACGAGGCAGCCGTCATCCAGGGGAAACGCTGCGGAATATCCATCAGCCCTGTTAAATTGATTAACTTTGCAGACAGTACGAAAAGTATGACAGCCCCAAAGGTTATAGCGGCTTGAATTACAGGGTCATAGGCCCGGTCAAATACGGAGGTCTTCTGGTCGGTGGTGTTCATCAAAAGTCACTTGGAGGTCCAGGTACAGTGGCTGACCAATCCCTTTGACGGGTGGGGTCGGACAGTGACCGGGAAACTCCTGAAAAGAGGGCCACCGGCATGCCTGTGCCTTGCTGCACGACGTAAAAATGTTAGAACAAAGCTAATTCTAAATGGTAAAATTTCTACCGCCCTTTTTGGCGGCACTGTGCTTATTTGGAATGATTCCAAATAAAATTTCCAGTCAGCCAGCCTTCGCCATTCACGAGGTGCAGGGCACTGGCAACGAAAGCCCACTGCTTGGTCAGCTGATCACCCTGCAGGGCAATATCGTCACAGCCCGGGGCGATAATTTTTTTGTTATCCAATCGCCCGGGAACGGTTACGACAACAATGACCTTACATCCGAAGCCGTGGTTATTGCAGGCACCTACTTCGGCAGTCCGGGCGACGTGGTGGACATAACGGGCACCGTACAGGAAGAAAACGGGCTCACCATCATCGCCAATCCGGGCCTGAGTATCACCAATACCGGAGAAGACCTGCCCCTGCCTCCACCGGTGCCGTTGACCGAAAGCCTGCCCTCTCCAACCTACACCGCAGTGCATAGCCTGGAGCGCGTGGAGGGCATGCGTGTCAGTTTTGAAGCCACCGCGAACGGCCCCAGTTCAAGCTTCGAGGACGTCCCCCTCCGCATTGGAGAATCCCGGGTATTCCGGGAACCTGGCATCGAAGCCCCGGGCCTTCCGGGCCTTCCGGTCTGGGATGGCAACCCTGAGCTCTTTTGGCTGGACCCCAACGGGCTGAATGCGCCAAATCAGCGGTTTTTCAGCACTGGCAGCCTGATTGGTGCCACAGGGGTCATGATTGAAGCAGCGCCCCGGTTCTGGAGGGTACTGGCGGAATCCTATACTTTCCTGCCCGGCCCGGAGGCTGCGCCGGTACGAACCAAGGCTGCCAATGAGTTTACGGTAGGCTCTCTCAATGCGCTTTTCCTATTGGAGGAAGAAGAAAACATTGAGGTCAAATACCAAAAGATTGCCCGCTATATAGATCAGCAAATGGGGCTTCCGGATATCCTGGCCATGCAGGAGGTGGGTTCCTTTACTGAACTCAACAACCTCGCTTTTTACCTGGAACAACAAAACCCGCAGGCCCGGTACGATGCCTACCTACTGCCTACCAATTTGGACCTAAAGCTGGGATACCTGGTTAAGGAGCACTTCACAAATCTCCAAATCAGCCAGTTGGGGGCTGATGAGACCTTTACGTTTAGCGGCGGGCTTCTGCACGATCGCCCCCCCTTGCTCCTTCAGGTGGAGCTTCCAACGGAGCCGCCGGTGACCTTGCAGGTATTGAACCTCCACCTGCGCTCGCTTATCGGAATAGAGGGCAGCACTGCCGGCTTTGTGCGCAATAAGCGCCATCAGCAAGCAATTTCCATTGCCAATATGATTCAGGGTTTACAGTCTGCCGGCAACCTTGTGGTGCTTGGGGACTTCAACGCCTTCCAGTTTACCGATGGTTATGTGGATGTCTTTAACCAAATCACCGGGCTGCCCAGCCTGGGCGCTCAGTTCCCTCCGCTGAACATCGTGGACCCTCCGCTTTCAAACCAGCTTCTAAGCCTCCCTGCATCAGAACGGTATTCCTACGTTTTTGATGGCAGTGCTCAGGCGCTTGACCATTGCCTGACCAATGGCTTGAGTGGGCTTACTGTTAATGGTATGCAATACGCCCGCGGGAATGCGGATTTCCCTGAAGCTCATGAGCTTTCTTCAGCCAATCCGTTCAGGGCCTCTGACCACGATGGGCTGGTCCTTTTTCTGGAATCGGATTTTCCCATCGCTGCCCAGGCTGCAGTACGCCAGCCAGACATCCGGCTCTTGGCTGCCAACCCGGCACATGCCGGTGCCCGTTTCCTGATTGAAAGCGGTACTCCCCTGGAGAATATAAGCCTTTTCAACCTCACCGGCCAGCTGATCGCTGCCTGGCAAACTAATGGGCCCCAATACGAAGGCACCTGGCCTGACCTGCCCTCCGGCCTCTACCTCTTAAAAGTGCATAGCCAGGCAGGGATAAAGACGTTTCAGCAAATAGTAACGAAATAATAAAAACAGGGCTGCGCCCAATTAAGGTCACAGCCCTGTTTTTTCGCCAATTGTAGTATTCTAGAAATTAAACTGCACCCCAAGGGCCGGCAGAATCGGCAACTGATTCACGCGGCTGTTGGTTACCCGGTCGACGTAAAAGATATTTTCCCGGTTGTACACATTCGTGATACTCAGGTTAATATCCATTGAGGTATGCTTACCGAACTTAATGGTACGCCTCACAGAAGCATCAAGCCTGTGGTAGTAAGGCAAACGGCCACCGTTGATTTCATCTGTCAGGATGGTGCCCAGGCCAAAGTTGCCGGTCAGGATATTCGTAAAGAGCAGGTTCGTAAAGTCATTCTGCTCATAGAAACCCTGTGTCTGCGTGAAGGGGAAACCGGAGCCCATATTCCAGCGCAGGCTTGCTTCCCATAGTTTATCTTTACCGAAGGTATAAACGCCCAGCAGGTTGATGTTGTGGCGGCGGTCAAAAATTGTTGGGTATACCTGATTGCCGTCATCCCGGGTTACACGGCCCAGTGAATACGTAGCCCACAGGTACCCATTTTGTGCCTGATAGCGTGCGGACAAGTCAATACCATAGGCTTCACCGGTTTCCGTGATAAAGTCCGGGTCAAAATCAGACAACTTGTTCCGGTTGATGTTAATGAGCTGGGTAAAGCGCTTGATGTAAGGCTCCACGTTGATCGTCAGCTGATCACCCACATCCACCTCCACACCACCGATGGCATGAATAGCCTTTTGAAGGGGCTGGTCCACCGGTTCGTTAGACGCTGGTTTGAAAAGCGTTTCTTCCGGCCCGGCCAGGAAGCCGATAAAGAAGTTGACCACATCCAGGTCGTTGACCGTACTGATCACGTTTTGGGAGTACACCCCTGCTCCAAACTTAATCCGCAGGAAGTCCGTAATATTATACTTCAGCCCGAAGCGGGGCTCTACAGACATCTCAGACTGTGAAGCGTAGTAATGGAGGCGCAATCCTGGCTCAATGATCAAATCCCCCAGGCGCTGCTTGTACTTGAAGTAGCCCGCTACTTCCGTCGTAAAGCTTTTCTGCTGAATGGTAGATCCGATAAAGTTGCGGAAGGTAAAGTCTGTATTGAATCCCGTGAAGTCAAAGCCATAGTCAAAGCGGCTTTTGTTGCCAAAGTAGGTAAAGTTCAGCAGAGCATTAAAACTGCTAACACCGCTCTGCCGCGGATTGCCGTCGGCCTCCTCCAGGGAAATATCGTAGTCAGTAACAGCGACTGTACCATTCAGGATGACATTGGAATTGGGCGGAATAAGCGTAAAGTTGGCACCGCCACCAACGTTGGTCCAGTCAAGTTTTGCCAGCCCTACGAAGTCGAACCGGTCGGTGAAGTTAAAGCCAAATACGTTGAGCTTGCTTCCGTTGTCTCCCACAAAGGATAGTTTCCCATACAGGTCTGTAAAGGTATAGGGCAGACCGATTTCCCCAACGTCAGCCAGGGAAGTGTCCTGGGAAGCAAAAGAGAAGAAAGTGGTATCTACTGCGTAGTTATAGAATATCTTTGAAGACTGGTCCAGGTAGGAGTGCTTACCAGTCAGGATAAAGGAGGTACTGCCCCCCCCATCGTCTTTCAACTTCTTGATGGGCCCCTCTATAAGCGCTTTGGTTAGAAAAGGGCTGCCGGACACCAGTCCGCTCATGCGTTTTTTGTTCCCTTCTCTGGTCTTGATGTCTACAACCGCTGAAATTCGCCCACCGTGTTCGGCATTAAAGCCCCCGGTAAGGACATCCACGCTCCGCACAGCCTCTGTTTCGAAAACAGAGAACAGGCCGATCGAGTGGAAAGGGTTGTAGATGGTCATCCCATCGAGCAGGATCTTATTCTGTACGGGCGACCCTCCGCGTATGTACAACTGACCGCCCTGATCACCGGATACGATGATACCCGGCAGTACAGGCAAATACTGCGCAATATCTGCTTCGCCCCCTGTGGATGGCAGCGACTGAATCTGCTTTGCGGTTACCCGAAGCTCTGAAACCTTGACATCCGAACGGGCCTGCTCCCGGCTGCTGGAGACATTCACCGTTTCCAGCTCCACCCCACTTGGGGACATGACCAGACTTTCGTAGACGATACCGCCTGCATTGACTTTTACCTCGACGGCAAGACTGTCGTAGCCCAGGTAGGTAACCACGAGTTTGTATTCCCCTGCCGGCACATTAGAGATGGCAAAGAAGCCATCGAGGTCTGTATTGGCCCCCAGGTCGGTGCCTTGCAGCAAAACGTTGGCATAAATAATCGGTTCTCCGGATTCTTCGTCGTAAATGTTACCTCTTACGATCCCCCCATTCTGTTGGGCAGAGAGCATAAACCCCAGGAGTACAAAGGGCAGGATAAGTAATTGCTTAAATTTCATGCAGCAGGTTTGTTTTAAAACAAGCACAAAGATAAAGACCTCAACCACTCAAACAAGCCTTTATTTTGTCGTTTTAAACACAAAGTCCTATTGCAAAACGCAAACCGGCACAGCCACATGGCCGTGACTGTGCCGGTAAAAACGCCCTAAAGGCAAGCGCTACAGCTCAAGCACTCCCGTCCCTTCCCGAAGCACAACGGGCTCTGAACCCGTACAATCGACTACCGTAGAGGGCTGATTGTTGCCGATGCCCCCATCGATCACCAGGTCGACGAGCTTGCCAAAATCTTCATAAATGTCTACCGGGTCCGTAAAGTACTCCAGTATCTCGTCATCACTTTTGAGCGAAGCAGTGAGGATAGGCCGGTCCAGCCCTTCCACCAATGCCTGACAGATGTTGTTGCCGGGTATGCGCACCCCGATCGTCCGCTTGCGGTTCTTGAACATCTTGGGCACCTTATTATTGGAATTCAGCACAAAGGTGAAGGCGCCCGGCAAATGCTTCTTCATGAGCCTGAACACCGTATTGTCGATTTGTTGTGCATAATCAGCTACCTGACTGATGTCCTTGCAGATAAAGGAGAGCCGGGCTTTAACCGGGTCCAGCCCCCTGAGTTTGCAAATCCGGTCCACGGCTTTCGAATTGAAAATATCGCAGCCCAGCCCGTAAACCGTGTCTGTAGGGTAAATGATGACACCCCCTTCCCGGAGCACGTCAACCGCCTGATCGATTTTGCGGCCTTCCGGGTTATCAGGATTAATTTTCAATAGCATATGGTTTAATTTTTGGTTGCTTGAAGAGGTGCATTTCCGCAGCGTGGACCCGGCAGTGCAATTGCCCCCACCTACGGCACCTTAGTTAATCAAAACGGGAGACTGAAGCCTGATCGCTCCAACCTCCCGTTAAATTAACACAGGGTTAACAAAAGGTCAAATTAATTATCGTAATCATCGTCAAAAAGATCGTCGTCGAGCATGTTAGCCAGGATATCCCGGAAGGAAAACGCAGATTCCATTACATCCTTATTGACGATGTTGAACTCTGCCAGCCCGTGCAGCACCAGCTCCATGAACGGGTAGGCATCTTCGCCGGACACTTTCAGGTGGCTTTCCACGAGCTTCCGCAGCCCGGCTACGCCATCGAGCGCTTTGCGGAAGTCCTTCTCACTGCAATCATTGAGCAGCTCGACTTCGTTGCCGCCAGAGAACCAGGCCCGGATGGTGCCATAGGGGTCGCTTTCCCGGCCCTTCTTGAGCTTATCAGGGTTCGGGAAATGGGCAAGGAAGGATTTCTTAATGGCTTGGCCTATCAGGTTGACCGCTACGCCGTAGGGGCCCTCCTGTTCGCCTTCGTAGACCAGTTCCACCTTACCGGTAATGGCAGGGACCACGCCCCAAAAGTCGGTGATCCGGGCTTTGGCAGAGGCCTCACCGTTCACCAGCATCCGGCGTTCCACTGTGGAAACCAGGTTCTCATAACCCGAAATGGTCAGACGGGCAGAGACCCCGCTTTTCTCGTCAATAAATTCGCTGTCCCGGGCTTCAAAAGCCACTTGCTCCAGTAGAATCTCCAGCAAATCCGGTACTTCAATTGCTTCGCGCTGCGTGTCCGTAAGCTCAGCTTCCTGTTTGGTAATCTGCCGGGCGATCTCGATCGTCTTCGGATAGTGGGTCAGGATTTGGCTCTCAATACGGTCTTTTAGCGGCGTGATGATGCTGCCCCGGTTGGTATAATCTTCAGGGTTGGCAGTGAATACAAACTGAATATCAAGCGGGAGGCGCAATTTGAAACCCCGGATTTGGATATCGCCTTCCTGCAAAATATTGAAAAGCGAGACCTGAATGCGGGGCTGCAGGTCAGGAAGCTCGTTAATCACAAAGATGCTCCGGTGAGAACGGGGCACGAGCCCAAAATGAATGACCCGCTCATCAGAGTAAGCCAGCTTCAGGCTTGCAGCTTTGATGGGGTCCACATCGCCAATGAGGTCGGCAACGCTTACGTCTGGTGTTGCCAGTTTTTCCACGTACCGCTCGTCCCGGTGAACCCACTCGACCGGCGTTTGGTCGCCGTGCTCCGCAATGATCGCCCTGGCTTGGCGGGAAATCGGATTTAAGGGATCATCGTGCAGGTCGCTCCCGCCCACGATAGGCATCCACTCATCCAACAGATTGACCAGCAGGCGGGCAATCCGGGTTTTCGCTTGTCCGCGCAGGCCCAGCAAAAGGATATTGTGGCGGGACAAGATCGCCCGTTCAATATCGGGAAGCACGGTGTCATCAAAGCCCAGGATGCCTTCAAATACCTTTTCCTTCGCCTGGAGTTTTTGAATCAGATTTTGCCGCAGCTCTTCTTTGATGGAGCGCGATTCATAACCGCTTTGCTTTAGTTCGCCCAGCGTTTTAATATCGTTCATGTATTCCGGATTTCACGTGAGAAGTGTATGAATGAGTGTAACGCCTGAATGAAAGTATGGTTTAGCAATTTTTTCGTTGGCCTGCAAAAGCAACAATACCAGGTGCCAATTATATGGTGTTTCTTAATATCTTACCCCCTAAACCTATTTTACCCAAAAGATGCACAACTGGCAGAAAGGCTCTTGTTGGGTCGCAGCCAGCTTATTGGCTACCACCCTGCTTGCGTTATTATACTGGCACCATTCAGGCCGGGACTGGAGCGCGTTCATCCTATTAAGCAAGAACAACATAGCCGAATCCGCTTTCAATGAAGCGGTCAAGACCTATCCGCATGCCGGGTACGACGGGCAGTTTTTCTACGCCCTGGCACTAAGCCCTTTTGAAAGAATCACCGCTGCTGCCAGCCCTTCTGCTGAGCATTCACCGGACCAATTCTCCGGCTCCGGGATAAAAATGGACAATCCGGCCCTGCGTACCAAACGCATTGGCTACCCTATTTTGGCTTGGGCAGCAAACGGATTTGGCCAGGGCGGCTACCTGCCCTTTGCGCTGGTGCTCATCAACATGCTTGGCATTGGCCTTGCCACCTGTGCCTGCTTTCTGATTGCCAGATTTTTTAAGGCTCCCCCTTACTTTTGCCTGGTGCCAATGGCTTTTATTGGGGTATGGATTTGTCTTTTCAGAGACTTGGCCGATCATCTCGGTATTGCCTTTGGGTTAATGGGTCTCTACTTTCTGCTCAGGGAAAAGTTTTGGGGTTTTGCATGGCTCGGTATCGCTGCCATGCTGACCAAGGAAACGGTTGTTTTCATACTGCTGGGCGGCGCTGTTGCAGCGGGGCTGAAGGCACTTCGGAGAAAGCAATACGGCAGGTCCGTGCCCCTTAGCCTTCCTTTTTTGGCCTATTTGGGGTGGAGCACCTTTCTAAGCTGGAATACGCCTTCAGATGGCACACTGCTCAAGCACTTTGACTGGCCTTTTGCAGGAATCGCCCGCGGGTATGCCGAAATGCTAACGTTCCCACGCTTCTGGCTGGGGACATTTGGTCCCATCGCCCTTATCTCGCTGGAAGGGCTCCTGGAGCTTTGGAAAACCCGGCTGGCCAATTTGGTACAACCCGTTACACTGATTTTTCTTTTCAACCTGGCCTTTGTGCTGGTATTGTCCCAGGCCGTTTACGAAGACCCCTTCTCCTTTGCGCGCAACCTCCTGCCGCTGCAATACGCCGCCCTGCTGCTCCTGATGCAGCAAAAGCAAAGCGTTTCCTGGTTTACAATTGTGGCAAGCGCAGGGACTGCAGTAGTGTTTTATGTTGCTTCTGTTTTATACCTCTAGCACAGGCAGGCATTCATCACGCCGCTCGTGCCCTCTTTGAAATCCGAAAAAATCGACTATTTTGGACCCAATAACCCGAAGCGCCCTATATGCCATTCACCATTAAAGCCGAAGCTGCCGCGCACCAAGCCATTCTTCCCCTTCGCCGGCTATTTCTGGAAAGCCTGCATGCACAGGTATGCTATGAGGCTTGCCATGACCGGGGCTGGGCAGATTACTACCACCTCATTATTGATGACAAGCCGGTCGGCTATGCCGCAGTGAAAGGTATGGAAAAGCTGGAGCACCGGGACACCATTTTTGAGTACTACCTTCTACCCGGCTTCCGGCAACACGCCGCTCATTTTTTCAGAAAACTACTGGAAGAGGCCAACGCACAGTATGTGGAGTGCCAGACCAATGAACCGCTGTTGACGGCTTTGGCTCACGCTTTCGCTAAAACCCTGCACGAAGAACTCTGGCTTTTGACCGATGACCATGTTACGCACCACCACTTGCCCGGTGCCCTCTTTCGCAAACGGCGGGCTAACGAACGTGTACCCTGGCAACAGGAGCCGCCCGGAGATTATCTGTTATTAATGGGTGAAAAAATCGTAGCCGAAGGTGGATTGCTGATGCACTACAATCCACCCTACGCAGATGTGCACATGAGTGTGGCGCCTTCCTTTCAGGGCCGGGGTATTGGTACCTACTTTGTCCAGGAATTGAAAAAAGCCTGCTACCTGTCGGGCCATATCCCGGTTGCCCGTTGCCAGACGGACAATTCGGCATCCCGGGAGACGTTGCTGAAGGCAGGGATGAAAATTTGCGGCAAAACACTTTGGGGCCCAATCAGGTAGAGGACGTATTGACCTTGATCGCGGTAAGCGGATTCACCCAGCAGGTGAACCCGGTCAGAGTGAATGTTTTTTCATAGCTTGCTAATGGTTTCTCAGGGCTTTGATCAGCTCGGCTTTGTTCATATCCGACCGGCCTTCAATGCCGATTTCTTTTGCCTTTTGGTAAAGCTCGTCCCGGGTCCGCTCTTCGTAGGGAGGTGCCTGCCCCCCTTTTTCGCCGGTGTTGCTGGCGTTGGCAATACGAGCCGCTTTCTCTTTGCTGTAGCCTTTGTCTCTCAGGGCCTGGTACTGTTCTTCATTCTTAATGGAAGGATTGGGCATCTTTTTTCTATGTAAGCGCAAGACAGCACCCCATGTTCGAAAGAGCGTCAGACTAAGACTATGTTTGGATGATCAATCCCGGACTTTCCCGGCAGCCCGCCTGAAGCTGCGCAGGAATTCCCCAAAGGAATCGAATTCTTTGCGGTAGCTCAGGCCTGTGCCTACCTCAAGGCGGCTGCCACCACCGATATCTGGTTCCAGGCGCTGATAAATGCGGAGCTTGAGCGTGCGGTCCCGGTTGAGGACATACTCAATAACCAGGTCGTTGCCAACAAAGGTCCCGGTCTGATCAGGCACCCGGGCGCTGTTGCCAATGTCGACATTGCCACCCACCAAAACAGAGAGCCGGTCATTGAAAAACTCCTGCCTCATCCGCAGCTGAAACTCATCGCCCCGCCGGAAGTCCTGGCTTTCGCCAAAATTGGCCTGATACTGATTGTAGGCGATATCGAAATCAATACCGGACAGCGCACTTTGCTCCCCAAAAAACTCGGAAAACAGCTCCGTAAGCAACAGCGACAACTGATTGGAAACGAATTCGCTCACCGTGTTGTAGAAAATATCCGCGCCCTGTATGGCAATATCCGAAGGCAAAAACTGCCCCACCACAATTAGCCCGAACACCTGACGGTTCAGCTCGTTGGGGTCTTGCCGCAGTATCCGGAGCTTGCTGTCGGTCAGTGTTTTAAGCCCGCCGATCAGTTCCGGGAATTCAATATCAAAATTGATAATTGGGCGCAGCAAATCGCCCCGAAGTTCCATCGTCAGCTCCACCTCAGTAGGCTGACTAGCCCCCTGTTTTAAGTCATCGGGCGCATCAATGAGGTATTCCTGTATAAAATTCGCGACCGGCGTGGACAAACCCGCGTACTCAGCCTCCAGCCGGATTTGGGCTTCAAAGGGATCACCGGACCAGGAGATCACACCGCCCCGGTTGATGTCGAAGTCTTTGTTGACGACGTTGTAAAGGGTGAAGAGGTACTCGCCTTGTTCGATGTTGTAATCCCCAAACATTTCGAACTCTCCGTTCCGGGGGACCAGTATCCGGATATTGCCACGTCCTGTCCCCTTGATGATGTCGCCGGCCTGTTCATCAAAGATGATTTCACCCTGCGCTTCTTCTGTGATATTGAGGTCCATCTCCAGGCTGACACCATTCAGCTCCGTATTGCTTTGCTGGTCTAACGGGACCTCCGCTTCCTGCTTTTTGAAGTTGATGAAGTTCAGCTCGGAAGCATTGCTGCCGTAGCTCACCGGGATGACAAGACGGGTATCTTTTCCTACCGTGGCGTTGACGTAGATGTCAATTTTCCGAAGCGGCCCCTTAAACGTGACCTGCCCATCCCCAAGCGCATGCCCGTAGAACAAGTCATTGTCTTCCTTGTCTGTATCAAGCGCCAAAAAGCGGTCAGTGTTGATTTCAGCATTAATGCCCAGGTCCTTCAGGTAACTGTGGGTTATGCCCCCGGTAATGGTGGCGGTGTTGTTGTACTTGTCTTTGACCACTACGCCCGTGGCGTCAAACAGAAAGTCTTTTGCCTCAATCCGGGCATCGTCAAAGTAGTAGCGGGTTTGGAGGAAATCTATGGTGGTCGCTCCATCGCGCACTTTGATCTCCCCTTCAATATGGGGCGCTCCGGGAAAACCATAAATACTGGCACCGGCATCGAAGTACCCCACTGTGTTTTTGATGGTGCCCTCCAGCCAGTATTCTCCGATGTTTACCGGAAAACTTGTAACATTGAGGCCGATATTAAAGTACTGCGCTTTTTCTCTGTCCCCGCCCCGGCGGGCGCGACGGGTATCTTCCGGATTGAAAAAGCCCTCGGCAATGAGCTGTGAGGTATCCTTGGTGATCGCCAGATAGCCTTCGAACCGGCTCTTGAGGTCAGCAGCGTTCGCATCCAGGCGCAGGGCACCCCAGTCGTCGTCGTTGACCAGGAAGGTATCTGCCATAACAGTAGCATTAAGCCCTTCCATCTTAAAGATGTTATCGACTTCGGCTACCATATTGAAAGGCCCGCCAAAGTCCAGCTCTTCATACTCCCAGATGTCATCGATGAAGGAAAAGTCGAAGTTATTCAGGGCCAGCTGCAGCCCTTTTTCTCCTTTGGACCGGAGCTGAATGATCCGTTCTTCGTTTTTAAGGCGGAAGTGCTCAGTAGCCACATAGCCTTTCCGGAAGGTGATGTAATTGTCGGGTTCTATCTCCCACAGCTTCTGCAGCAAAACCAGATTAGACCGCTTGAAGCGCAACTGATAGTTCAGGCTGTCGAGCAGGTAGAGTTCAGCATTCAGATTGAGGTTATCCAGCATCGACAGGCCTTCTACCTGATAGGCCAGCCCGATATCGAGGGTGTCGCGGTCCAGGTCAGCCAATATGTGCACCGGGGCAAACCGGCGTTTGTCATTGAGCACCGGCTCTTCCACCCTGAAGTTGATGGAGCCCACCGAGTCCACGAGCCTGGCGAACAGGCCGGCATCATTTAAAGCAATATTGCCAAAGCGGAAGCGGGGCACCCGCAGCTCCACAGTAATGCTGTCTTTTTCATTGTCGAAATAGCCATTCAGGGCAACGCCCTGCAGGGGCCCCAGCCTGGGCTCGAAAAGCGCCAGGACGCCCTTTGTATCCACAATATCAAAATCGTAGATAAATTCATTGCCTTTTGGCTGCCGCCGTGGCTTTTTCATGCCCAGCCGTTCAAAGAAGCCGTTGTGGTTGCGTTCCAGGTAATCCATCAGGGCAGGCCCAATATCCAATACATCGAACTGCCCGAGCAGGTAGCCGTTCATCAAATCGGAATCCACACTGAACCGCTTTCGCCCGCCGGGTTCAAACAGGGAAACGAAGACCACCGAATCCACCTGAATGGTATCCTGATTGCGGTGCAGTATTTCCACGTCCTTTACGCGCCCCCGGCCTTCCAGCTCAGATAAAGTACTGTTTTGCAGATTGAGGCTGACATCTCCGGATAAATGGATGTCCTTTTGGCTTAGGTTGAGCGGCAGTAGCGAAAGCTGGTTCACCGATGCGAAAAAGTTGAAACGGGGCACACTATCCGTCATATCGAACTGCCCGTTGAACGAAAAGTCGATGTGCTCATCCTGAATCAGGAAATCACCGGAGAACTGGTTCTTTTTGAGCAGCCCTGTCAGGTTGGCATTGGTATAGTTGTAGCCTTTGTAAATGAAGCTTTGCACCTCGGCACTGAGGTCAGCGGTTGCCGTCTCCGCCGTTAACCCTTTACCGTTGCGCACACTGGAGGAGAAGTTCACGAGCCCGAGGTCCTGATTCTGGGTAAAGCCGCCCAGGTCAAAATCGACCAAAGACAAACTTCCACTATAGGAGGCCTCGGCCCGGTTGCCGGTCAGGTTACGGACTTTCATGTCCATTTCGGCCCGCCCCAGAGCAGAATTGAGCGTTCCGTAAGCGATATAGTCGGAAAACAGGACATCAAAACGGCCGGTAAAGTACAGCCAGCCCAGCCGGTCGAAGGCCTCCGGAGGCTGAAACTTTGGGAATAGCTGCCGAAGCGCCGTCATGTTGGTCCGCAACTCATCCAGCTGCAGGTTAATGGTCCGGAAGTCCGGGTAGGTAAGGTCGCGGGTCCGAAGGTTGCCCTGCGCCACCAACCGCCGGTTTTCCAGCGCCAGGTACATGTCTTCAGCATCCAGGTCATTGACCGTGCCTTCTATCAGCCCGTCAATGTAGAGCTTGCGGTCCCGGTTGTCCCAGAAAAAGGCGTTGGACTTCAGCTTGGGCGCAAAAGTCATAATGTCTTTCAAAGTAACAGAAGCATTGCTGAGGTGCGCTTCCAATTCCACCTCGTCCGGAAAGGATTTGAATGCCTCGTAGGTGTCGTACTTGAAAATCAGGGTGTCTCCGATATCACTGTAGGGGGTCTTCAGCTGAAGGTCGTAGAGCTCAAGCCCACGGTTCCAGACCCGGCCATTGCCTACGGTAAGGTCTTCCAGTACAAAACCACTCAGATCCCGGAGGTTGAACTCCTCCACCTGCCCGGAAAAATCAAGGCTATCGGAGCAAAAGGAGAATTCATTGATACCGATATTGATATCAAAAACATCCATGTGCTGGTAATTGAGCTCGTCCACAGGCCCGTCGTTTTCCGGGTCATTACGCCAGTTGTGAAGAGAAAACTTACCGTCCTTTAGCACAAACTCGCCTATGGTAGCGAAAAAGGGCAAGGGGGGCTCAGTGGGCGGCGCATTGCTGCCCATCGTATCCTGAGGCCAAATGACGTAGTCGTACTCATCAATCCGTACGTAGGGGCCTTCCAGGATGACCGATTCTGCATGCAGGGTCCGGTCGGGCAGGGAAAACTCGTCAAATACAGCGGACCCATCAGCAAGGTAGATATCCAGGTCCTGCCCCCTCGCTTTGTCTTCTTTCAGGAAACGGATTTTACTGAGGGTCAGCCCCTGCACATCCAGATAGAAGGGGCGCTTTTCACCAGTGGTGGCAGAGGTATCCGGTGGGAACAGGCGGCCCAGCAGTACCTGCATATTGTTGTAGTCGTCGTCTGCTGCTTTCCGGATGTTGACGGTCGCGCTGTCCAGGGCCAGGTCCTCAATAACCAGCCCCCGGCGCAGGTAAACGAGCGGGTTGAGGCTGAAATCCGCGTACAGATATTTGCTGAAGATGGCGGTATCGCCCGGTGTCAGGTCTTCCACATAAAAGTCCTCCAACACCAGCTGATCCAAAAACTTGATATTCAGGCGATCAATAGAGACCGTAGTTCTCATGGCATCGCTGAGCGCGGTCGTCACCCGGTCTGCCAGGTAGTTTTGTACAGCGGGAATTTGAAGCACGCCTGAAAGGATCAGAAAAAACAGGACAACACCTACGACCAGCCGCCTGGTCCATAGCCAAAGCAGGCGCAGCCACGAGCGGGACTGCGGCTGTTCTTCCTGCGGTTGCTTTTGTCCTTGATCTTCCATCTACTACGTTCAACCAAACATCCCGCGAATATATTGATTGAATGCCAGATTTAACGTAGAATTAGCATATTTGGCCGGCTTCCGTTATCCCGGGCATAGAAAAGCCGCAGCCGGCTGTACGTTTCAGTCCGCTGCGGCTGATGCTTTTTGGCTACTCCATTCCAGGTGTTCGACCGGCTTCTGATCAGCAATGATGAGGCCTGTCCTGATTAGAATTCCCGGATTTTAATGCTCCGGAAGGACACCCGGTTGCCATGGTCCTGAAGCAGGATATGCCCCCTGGGCAGTTCGCCGAAATCCGGCCAGTCCTTATATTTGCTATATGCTACCAATGCCCGGTACATCGGGGTATTTCGTTCGTATTCGAGGACTTTGAAGCCGTTGAGCCAGTGCTCAATGTGGTTCCCTTTGACAATCAACCGGGCCTGATTCCATTCCCCGACCCCACGGAACGGCTTATTCCGGCCTGGCACAGAAAGGTTTTCAGCAGGGATTAGGTCGTAGAGGGAGGCCAGGGTGCGGTTGCCTTTTACGCCTTTTTGGGCATCGGGGTGCTCTTTGTCATCCAAAATCTGGTACTCCAGCCCGATAGAGGAACCGGGCCCCTGGTTGAGTTCCGGGTCAACGAAATACTTGATGCCGCTATTGGCCCCTTCGGTGATTTTGAATTCCAGCATCAGTTCAAAGCTGCTGAATTTATCCCTTGTGATAATATCCCCACCGTTAGTCGACTCTCCGCCATCGGATTCCAGGACAGAGAGGACGCCATCTTCAATTTCCCAGCCCTTCTCCGGGAATTCCTGTGCACGGGCGCTGCGCCAGCCCTCGGTTGTTTTACCGTCCCAGAGCATACGCCAGCCCTTGCTGACTTCATATTCAGTAAGGGTATTAGGTATGTAGTTTAGTTCCGGAGCGTGCGGTGCCATCGGCCAGCGGTCTGCTTCCAGGTTGTCTGTTTTGATGCGGATATTGCGCCAGCGGATTTCCCGCCCGGCTTTTTCTTCGTCATTGCCTATACCGTGCACCTGAAGCCCAATGAATCCGGAGGCTGTCATGTCATCCACTACATTTGCAGTATTAACTCCATTTACCCAAATGCGCAGTTCATGCCCGACAGCTTCAATGCGGTAGGTATTCCATTGCCCCAATTTGTAAGCCGTACGGGCTTCCGGGTTGAGGCTGAGCGGATAAAGCCAGCCCCGGCGGCCTTCGTCATAAATGCCGCCGCTATAAGCTCGCTGACTCGGATCTGCTTCTGCCTGATAGCCATGCACCCGGCCATTTTTGTATTCCGGAAGACTATTGCTTCGAAATTGGATACCGGAATTGATGGCCGCATCTCCCCAAATTTCCAGCTCCAGGATAAAATCGCCGAAGGTCTCTTTCGTGCATAGAAAAGTATTCGGTGTTTTGATTTCGGTGGTACCAACAATAACCCCGTTTCGTACCACGTACTCTGCTGTGCCGTTTCGCTTCTCCCAGCCACTTAGATCCTTACCATTGAATAAGTCCCGCCAACCTTCATCGGCTTGAGCCGTCAGGGAACCACTTAGCCTGCTGCTCACCATCAGAAACAATGCCAGTAATTGAATTCGGTTTTTCATTATTATTTTGTTGATTAAAGGTCAAAAGGAGGCAAGTCAGGGTAACATAGTGCAGGACACCTGGTCTCTTTTTCAGATGTATTTTGTTCCTGGCCCTGATTTTCAAAAGAGGACAAACCATACCTACTATTGTAACCAAAGATACAGACTTGAAGCAAATGGACAGACGAGACTTTATCAAAAAAAGCAGCATGGCCACCGCAGGGCTCACCCTGGGCTCCCTGAGCATGGCGCCTGGCACCTTCTCCAAAAACGACACCGTACAGCTCGGGGTTATTGGTACCGGGGCAAGGGGCGGCGGCATTATCCGGCTGCTGAACAGTATGCCCCAATTTAAAACAGTCGCCTGTTGCGATATCCTGCCTTTCCGGCTGGACAGCGCCATGGAAAATGCCGATGAAAATGCCAAAGCCTATACCGATTACCGCAAACTGTTGGAAGACCCGGATGTAGATGCTGTGCTGATAGCCACGCCCCTGTCTATGCATTACGAAATGGCAGCCGCTGCGGCACAGGCAGGCAAGCACGTGTACTGCGAAAAGACGATGACCTACCAAATGTCAGAGGCGGACCGGCTGGTGGAGCAGGTGGAGGCTAACGGCAAGGTTTTTCTGGTTGGGCACCAATACCGCTATCACCCGCTATACTTCCGGGTGGCAGACCTCATCCGCAGCGGCAAAATTGGGGATATCGCGAATGTCTACATTCAATGGAACCGCAATGGCGACTGGCGCCGCCCGGTGCCCAAGCCCAAATACGAGCGCATGATCAACTGGCGGATGTACACCGAGTACTCCGGCGGGCTGACTGCCGAGCTGCATTCCCACCAAATTGATTTTGTCAACTGGATACTGGGCACCCACCCGGAAAAAGCGATAGGCTTCGGGGGTATCGACTACTGGAAGGACGGCCGGGAGACTTTCGACAACGTCAATTCTCTGTTTAGCTACCCCAACGGCATGAAAGTCAACTGTATTTCCCTGACTTCCAATGCCCATGAAGGGTACCAAATGATTTTCAGGGGCAGCAAGGGCACCATCGAAATGGGGATAGACGAAGGCTGGATCTACTTCGAACCGCTCAACGAAAAGGAAAAGGGAATGGTAGACGGCGTCTCCGGTGCTACCCTAAACCGGGCGCAGGAGGACAAGTACGCCATCAACTTTGAGCATACGCATGAGAACTGGGGCGGCACCCACTATGCCTTCCAGGAATTCTACGAGTGCATACGCGACAATCGGGAGCCGGTGTCCAACGTCAGAACCGGTGCCACTACTGCGAAATGCGTGCGGATGGCCATAGACGCCATGCGGGAGAACAAGGCCGTGGCCTGGCCGGGCTAGCAGGTTCAGGGGCATTTGCGATCAGCGCCGGCATGAGTGACCGGGTAAAAAGTCTGAGCCTTAGGGGCCGCTTTATGTACTTTCAGGACCGATTTTCGGTCGTCCCAAAATGCGTTCATCTCGTACACCTGATGCCCGTGGCTCATCCGCTCGAAGTCTAAGGGGCCATATTCATGAACGGCGTGTGGCTGCCCCCAGGCTTCCACCGTGTCTGCGGGAAGAACAGAGGTGTAGATGATGGAGTCACCATACTCGGTAATCTTATCGCGTTTGCCGGGAATCCGCGTTTTGAACTGCGTATAGTTGTTGAACAGCAGATTGCCCGGGCCAGGAGGGCGATGATGCTTAGGGACACCCCGGCTGAAACAGTGCCAGGAGTGCCATTCGGGAATCCGGACGACATTTTGTTCCACCAGATTGTGCCCCCCATCTCCGTTGTGGAAATTGACATCTACTTCGAGGTAGTTGTTGATGAGCACATTATACTTCGCACCGCTTTGGATAGCCAGGTGACGGATTGCGCGTACCGTATCCTCCGCAAGCAGCACGTACCGGCTGTTTTGCTCAATATTGAAGTAGCCATTGCCCCGGCCTCCTTTATTGTAGGCACCTTCCACCCGGGTCTGCGTAATGCTGATGTGCTCCGATTCCAGCAACAGAATGGGGTCCGTACCTGCATCCAGAATTTGACAATTTCGTATCCAAGAGTTTTGGGCATGGTCGAAGGTAACATGGGAAACATACAGCTGCCGGTCGCCCCCTGGGTTATTTTGAAAAGTCTCTTTCTGCCAGGGGTAATCAAAGTAAGCATAATCCACCGGTGGGAAGTCCACCGCCTGATACTGCACCGTCAGGTTCTCCAGCCCTGCCCAACTGACTTTTTGAAAACGAATACCCGAGACATTCCCGAAGGGATTAGGGCAAAAAGGGCCCCGGAGCTGATTGCTAAGGACCACACCACCCCGGTCAACGCCCCGCAATAGCACACTGTCCCGCATCTCCAGCGTTTCATGAATGGGGTAAATGCCCGCCATCAGCAGCACTACGCCTCCACCCTGCGCTGCTGCCCGGTCGAGGGCTTCCTGCACATCGTCTCCGGGTTTCAGGGTGTCCCGGGCCGGGAAATCAGCTTCATTTGGAATACCGCACTGCACGCCAGCGTGTGCCCAGTGCCACATGTCCGGAAAGCGGGCATCGTGTTTTTCTATGTCGAACGTCCAGCCACGGTCGCCAATAGTTTGACCGGACAGCAAAGTGCTGAATAGGAATACCAGCCCCGATACAACGGTAATAAATCGCATATTTTCCTTTTTTTGGTAAAGTAGGATAAAAAACCGTCTTGTCACCCGAACCGGTACTGTTACAAACGCTATGCTGGGCGTACCTGTCCAAAATTCGGATATTAGACTATGTTTGGAGCTTACTCCTATTGCAAACCAAGGACTTATGAACCCCGCTGAAATGCGGGGCAGGCTCTGGCGTCATCTTTTTTAGCTTATTTGACCCGCCAAACGCGCTAAAAAAGATTTAGCCAGAACCACAA
>JANSXW010000132.1 GCA_024742755.1 bacterium
AAGAAATTCAGGAAAAAAAGGATACATGATACTCGGTGCCTTTATTTTCTTCCTGCTGTTTGTCATACTTGTCGTTAGCATCTACCAGTACAACTTCAAGTATATTGGTTAATTGGGGCCGGGCCTACAGGCTGGCTTCGGTAAGTCCGGGTAAGTATGCCCTTTCAGATGCCGCCGCTCGTTCCTGTTAATGTTTAAGTCGGTGTTAGGAAATCGCTCCAAAGGGTGAAACCCCGTCACCGTCTCCTATCGCTCAGATCGGTACCGCATCAGGTATGCGGTACCGATCTGTTGTTATTGTTAGTGACGGAAATAAAAGATCACATAAAGCATTACGCTTTCCCCTTCTTTTGGTAGGCATCATGCAGCCCTTCCCCTTTCATGATTTTGTCCACGCACTTTTCGATACGGGAAATCCGGGTTTTGGACTGCTTTGGGGCGGAAAAATAAAGGACATACCCTCTTTGCCGGCCCGGGGTGAGCGCTTCAAAGGCATCTTTGAGGACGGGGTCCTGCTCCAGCCATTCCTGCAGCTCTTCGGGCCAGGGTTCCGGGCTTTTTTGGAGCCCGACTTGCAGGCCCGCTTTCTCGATTGCAATAGCTTGTTGGATGAAGGACCGGGTGGCTTCGCTTAATGCCCCGACGGCATCCGGGCTGGTAAACTTTAGCAGGCGGGCCGCCTGGGAGTTAGGGCCGGGCGTGGAAAGTAGCCCCGCATCGTCTTTGAGCAGCGCCCCTTTGAAAAAACTGATCGCGCAGTGGTTTTTGAAAGCACTGAGCAAAAGCACGTTTTTGCCATTGAGCGTGTAGCAGGGCACGCCCCACTTTACCGTTTCCGTTAAGCCGCTTTCGGACAAGATGCCCCGGAGCGCGTGCAGCTCAGCGCTCCAGGCGTGCACTTTGCAATCAGGGGTGCCGCCCAACGGGCACCGGCCGCAGCCTTCCGTAAGGTAGCCCTCAATAGTGGTCTGCATCCTGCTTAGCGCTTGCGGCGTTTACTGCGGTTGTTGCTTTTGCCATTGCTGCTGCTACTGCCCGCAGGCACGGTTTCTTCCCGCACCCAATCCATTTCGATTTGCCGCTTGGCAAGGTCCGCCCGGGCGATGCGCACCCGTACGCGCTGTCCCATTTTGTACTCCTTTTTGGAAAAGGCCCCAACCATGCGCAGCCGGGAATCCGAAACATCAAACGGCTCATCCAGGGTTTCAAAAGGCACCATGCCTTCGATGAGGCCGGCTTCCAGCTCCACAAAGAAGCCCCGGTCCATCATGCCGCTAATGAAGCCATCGAATTCTTCGCCAATGTGCTTCTCAATGTACTCCACCTGCTTATACTTGATGGACTCGCGCTCGGCGGTGATGGCGTTGCGTTCCTTTTTGGAAATATGGCTGCACTGATCTTCCAGGCGCGATTTGTTGACGCGGTAGAAGTCGTTGTGGCTCAGGTTAGGCTCGAGCAGGCGGTGAGCCAGCACATCAGAATAGCGCCGGATAGGGGAGGTGAAGTGAGTATAGTACTCAAACCCCAGCCCGTAGTGCCCGATGTTTTCCGTGGAGTAGGCCGCTTTAGCCATGGTACGGATCGCCAGCGGGCTCAGCAGGCGCAGTTCGGGGCGCTTGTGTACCTCTTGTGCCAGACGGTTGTAGGCTTTCGCGATCTGCTCCGGAGAGCTGATGTTCATATCGAAGCCCATCTCGCGGGCAAAGCGGGAAAGCTCCATGACTTTGTCCGGGTCAGGCTCATCGTGGATACGGTAGACGTAAGGGATTTCCTCGTCCCGCCCTTTCAGGCTGATGAACTGCGCTACTTCCCGGTTGGCCAACAGCATGAAGTCCTCAATCATCATGTGGGCTTCCTTGCGCTCCTTGACATAAACCTCCACAGGGACCGCATCTTTGTCAAGGCGGAATTTGACTTCCTCCGTCTCGAAATTGATGGCGCCTTCCTTGTAGCGCTGCTTGCGCAGGATCCGGGCGAGTTTAGCCAGTTGCTGCACTTCCTGTGCGAAACTGCCGCCCTGTCCTTCAATCCGCTCCTGTGCCTCTTCGTAGGTGAAGCGCTGATCGGAGTGGATGACCGTCTTGCCGAACCACCGGTTAATGATTTTATTGTTCTTGTTGAAGACAAAAAGTGCCGAAAAAGCCAGCCGGTCGACGTTAGGGCGCAAAGAGCACAGGTCATTGGACAGGCGCTCGGGCAGCATCGGCAGCACCCGGTCCACAAGGTAAACGGAGGTGGAACGGTTGAAGGCTTCCTTGTCCAGCGGGGTGCCCTCCTTGACGTAGTGCGTGACATCCGCAATGTGCACGCCAACTTCTATCTCCCCGTTTTCCAGGTGGCGGATGGACAGGGCATCGTCAAAGTCCTTGGCATCTTCGGGGTCAATGGTGATCGTGGTCACCTCCCGAAGGTCGCGGCGGCGCTTGATTTCCTCTTCGCTGATCCGCGCAGGCAGGTACTCGGCTTCCCGCTTGACATCTTGCGGAAATTCCAGGTCGAAGCCATTATTGACCAGGATGGTCTTCATTTCGATATCGCTGCTGCCAGCTTTGCCCAGTACCGTTGTGATCGTGCCTTTCGGGTTGTGCTTATGGCGGTCGGGCCACTCGTCGATGCGGACCACAACGCGGTCTTCGTCATTTGCCTGTGGCATATCCTTCATGTTCACTTCCACATCAATAGGGGGCACCATATCAATTGTCACAACAGCATGATTGGGGTACATCCAAAGGGTGCCAATGAAATGGTCGCGGGCGCGTTCCAGGATTTGCTCGACTTCGCCTTCCGGTTTGCGGCGGCCCGAGGGCGTCCAGGTGCGAATTTTCACCTTGTCGCCGTTCATAGCTGTATTCAGGTACTTGGCAGAAACGTGGACGTCCTGCTCCTGCCCTTCGCAGATAATGTAAGCATCACCACTGCGGGTCATATCCACCAGACCGGTGGCGTACTGCCCGTTGCTCCGGGCGGCGTGGTCCTGACGGGTGAGCTTGAACTTGTAGTCACCGGTTGGCTTTAGCTCATTGCTTTCGGAAAGTTTTTCGAGTGCATCCTGCACAGAGTCCTTATTGTTGGCAACTTTTAACTTGCGGGCAATTTGCTTGGGGTTCAGTTGTTTTTTGGGGTGGCGGCGGAAGAGCTTCAGGATTTCATCGCGCAGCTGACTGGCGCTGAGTTTACGGCCAGTCTTTTTGGAGTTGTGTTTTCTGTTTTTACTCATGATATTTTGGGTGTTTAGAAAATTATCGTCCGGCCCCTGGCGGGGTTGGCAAGCGCAGGGCTGCAGGGTCGGAAATTTGTGGGTAAGTCAGTAATAAATTAAATGTGTTCTATGATTTGCCCCTCAGGCAAGAGCTCCAAACGATTGGCAGTGCTCTTGGTCGGGTCAAACCCTTTAATTTGATTCGCCTGGCTCTGGCCAGAAACGATGTAAATCATCCAATCGTCTTCGATTGTGGCTACTGAGGTGGTCAACGTGCCGCCCTGCGAGATGGTTCCCGCAATGACCCGCTTGTCAATCAGCTCACCTTTTTTGTTGAAGGTCACCAGTGAATACTGATAGGACATTAGCATGGCCCGCCAGTAAATGACCGCATAAAAATCATGCGTGTCGGGTATACGCATGCAGGGTACAAACTCCGTGTAGTCGTCCATTGGCTGCCCCTCAACGGGAAGAATGTAGTGTTCAATCATTACTGCCGGCAGGGGATCGTTTTTCCGGCTGAAAGCGTGATGGGCTTCCTCTGCGAGCGTAACGGGCAGCGGTACTTCAGGGAACTTATCTAGAAAGTGGGAAAAACTAACTTTAGGTTGCCGTTCTGGCTTTTCCATAAAACTTGTAAATAATAGCAGCCGGGAACATCGATTAGGAAATCAGGCTACCTTGATTTTCGTTCTTTTTTTACTTAATACATGTATAGAACGATGCCAGGTAGTGTTTTTGTTTGCGCCCGCCTTCAGTTTAAGCATACTAATCCTGTGTAATTTGAAACGATTCTAAATAACTTTTGTGGTTTAAGTCAACCAAACAATACTTGGCGGTCTTTGTCAATATCCATAGATTTTGTTACTACTTTTACGAGACTAACTAAAAACGCTAAACAAGCCTCCTAGCAGGCTGCACACAACTGAAAAAGCAAAAAACATGAGCTGGTTTTCAAATTTTTTGACATCCTCAATTGGCAGGAAGGTAGTGATGAGTCTGACAGGATTGTTTCTCATCGTTTTCCTGGTCGTTCACCTCGTTGGTAACCTGCAGCTACTGGCAGGGGACGGTGGCAAGGCGTTTAACCTTTACGCCGAATTTATGACGACCAACCCGCTGATTAAGACCACTTCCTATCTGCTGTATGCGGGTATTCTGCTGCATGCCATTCAGGGCTGGGCGCTATGGCGCAAAAACCGGAAAGCCCGGGGCGCTGAGCGTTATGCTGTAAAGGTAAACAAGGTGGCCGGTACCAATAGCTTTGCAGCAAGCAATATGGGCTGGCTGGGTACAATTATTTTTGTGTTCATCGCCGTGCACATGTATCAGTTCTGGCTGCAAATGAAGCTCGGCGCGACACCAATGGCTACCTACGATGGTAAGGAAGTAAAGGACTTATACGCGCTGGTATCAACGGCTTACGAAAATATTGGCTTTGTCATTTTCTACGTAGTATCTATGGTGGTGATCGGTTACCACCTGGTCCACGGTTTCCAGTCGGCTTTTCAGACGCTGGGCATCAACCATCGCAAGTATACCCCGTTTATTCAGGGGCTTGGCAAAGCTTACGCTATTTTAATCCCACTTGGGTTCGCTATCATCCCGATCATGATGTACCTGAAGGGATAATTATCTGACAACTGCAAAACTTGATTGATATGCCTTTTCAAAGTAATACTCCTCCGGGGCCATTAGCGGAGAAATGGACGCGCTACCGCGGTACCATGAATCTGGTGGCACCCAACAACAAGCGCCGCATCGAAGTCATCGTTGTTGGCACAGGTCTTGCGGGCGCTGCAGCAGCAGCTACACTGGGCGAGCTGGGTTACAAAGTGAAAGCGTTTACCTTCCACGACAGCCCCCGCCGGGCGCACAGTATCGCCGCTCAGGGTGGCATCAATGCCGCCAAAAACTACCAAAACGACGGCGATAGCGTCTATCGCCTGTTTTACGATACCATCAAGGGGGGCGACTACCGTTCCCGTGAAGCAAATGTGCACCGCCTGGCAGAGGTGAGCCGCAATATCATCGATCAGGCGGTGGCGCAGGGCGTGCCTTTCGCCCGTGAATACGGCGGACTCCTGGCCAACCGCTCTTTCGGCGGGGTGCAGGTAAGCCGGACGTTCTACGCACGCGGACAGACCGGGCAGCAGCTGTTGCTCGGGGCCTATCAGTCCCTGTCCCGGCAGATTTCCAAAGGCAGCGTAAAAATGTACAACCGCCACGAAATGCTGGATGTCGTCATTCAGGATGGCAAAGCGCGGGGCATCATTGCCCGTAACCTGCTCACTGGTGAGCTCGAGCGCCACGCGGCTCACTGTGTGGTGTTGGCCTCCGGTGGCTACGGCAACGTTTTCTACCTGTCTACTAATGCCATGAACTCCAACGGTACAGCCGCATGGCGCGCCGTACGCCGCGGAGCTTATATGGCTAACCCTTGCTTCACGCAAATCCACCCAACCTGTATCCCGCAGTCTGGCGAGTATCAGTCCAAGCTGACGCTCATGTCGGAGTCGCTGCGTAACGATGGCCGGGTTTGGGTACCGAAAAAGCAGGAGGATGCACAAGCCATTCGCGAGGGTCGCAAAACCGGAAATGACATACCGGAGGCAGACCGCGATTACTATCTGGAGCGCCGCTACCCGGCATTCGGTAACCTCGTACCACGTGACGTAGCTTCCCGCGCGGCCAAAGTAGCCTGTGATGAAGGGCTTGGCGTGGCACCAACCGGACTGGCGGTATTCCTCGATTTCGAGTCGGCGATCATGCGCTACGGGCAGGCAGAAGCCAATACTAAAGGCATCAGCAATCCGAGCGATGCTAAAATCAAAGAGTTGGGCGAAAAAGTGGTAGAGGAAAAGTACGGTAACCTCTTCGAGATGTATGAAAAGATTACCGGCGAGAATCCTTATCAGACGCCTATGAAAATCTACCCGGCAGTCCACTACACCATGGGCGGCCTTTGGGTAGACTACAATCTGGAGACGAATATTCCAGGCCTCTTCGCTACCGGCGAAGCCAACTTCTCCGACCACGGTGCGAACCGCCTCGGTGCATCCGCGCTGATGCAGGGGCTGGCAGATGGCTACTTCGTACTGCCTTACACCATCGGACAATTCCTCAGCCAGGAAATCCGTACGCCGAAAATTGACCCGAACAGCCCGGAATTCGAGCAGACGGAGAAAGACGTGGAAAACCGCCTCAATCAACTGATGAACATCAAGGGCAATCAGTCTGTGGAGAGCTTCCACCGCCGTTTGGGCAAAATCATGTGGGAATACTGCGGCATGTCGCGCAATGCAGATGGCCTGAAGAAAGCCCGCAAGATGATTCAGGAGCTGCGCGAAGAGTTTTACAAGGACGTCTTTATCCCCGGTGACGCGAAGGACTACAACCCTGAGCTGGAGAAAGCTCACCGGGTAGCGGACTTCTTTGAACTGGGCGAGTTGATGGTCGTAGATGCCCTTGACCGTCAGGAGTCCTGCGGTGGCCACTTCCGCGAGGAATACCAAACAGAAGAAGGCGAGGCACTGCGTGATGATGAGAACTACGCCTATGTGTCTGCCTGGGAGTATACCGGTTGGGACGAAGACCCGAAACTCCACAAGGAAGAGCTTGTATTTGAAAATGTAGAGTTGAAGACCCGGAGCTACAAATAAGCGCCCGAGCACCCAATTTCACTTCAACTTCTAAATCAAAGAACATGAAACTCACACTAAAAATATGGCGTCAGAAAAGCGCCAACGCTAAGGGGAAGTTTGAAACCTACACGGTAGAGGCGACCCCCCACATGTCATTCCTGGAAATGCTGGACGTCCTCAATGAAGACCTGATCTCCAAAAAGGAGGAGCCGGTTGCCTTTGAGCACGATTGCCGGGAGGGTATCTGTGGTACCTGCAGTATGGTGATCAACGGGGAGCCGCATGGCCCTATGCAGGGCACTACCACCTGTCAGCTGCACATGCGCCACTTTAAGGATGGTGATACCATCGTGATCGAGCCGTTCCGCGCAAGCGCATTCCCAGTCATCAAGGACCTCGTGGTCACCCGCGATTCCTTTGACCGCATCATTCAGGCAGGCGGGTACATTTCTATCAACACCGGTCAGGCACAGGATGGCAATGCCATTCCAATCGAGAAGGAAACGGCTGCGAGTGCCTTTGATGCTGCAGCATGTATTGGCTGCGGTGCCTGCGTGGCTGCCTGCCCAAATGCGTCAGCCATGTTGTTCGTCAGTGCCAAAGTCGCCCATCTGGGCCGTTTGCCACAGGGTGAAGTAGAGGCCAAGCGCCGCGCTCAGGCGATGGTCAAGCAGATGGACGAAGAAGGCTTTGGCATGTGCTCCAACATCACCGCATGTGAAGCGGAGTGCCCCAAAGGCATCTCCGTAGAAAATATCGCTAAGCTGAACCGCGAGTACCTGTCCTCCGCACTGGGGTCAGAGACAACGGTCTAGGCAAAAAATAAAGTGAATTCGCAGGAAAGCCGCTGTCTGTTTTGGGCAGCGGCTTTTGTTTTTGGGGTGTTACTTGGATTAAATCTTTACCCTTAGCAGCCCTACTGCTGTATCATAAGCGGAATGACGTTTTGCTCCCCTTCCGCCCGGAGGCTCAACTGATACCAACCTTCCGGCAAGTGGCCCAGTTGGAAGGTGGCATTGCCGCCGAAGAGCTCCAGGGTACGTTGCCATACCGGCTGCCCAAGGGCATTAAACAGTATGGCTTCTATCGAGCTGGCTTCCCTCCAGCCGGTTTGAAGATGAATGGCCTCCCCGGAGGAAGGGTTGGGGAAAAGGGAAATGTCCTTCGCGGGCAGTAAGGTATTGGAGCTATTAACAATACCAGGGTCACAGGGCTCACCTGGATTATCAATGGGCCCAAGGCGGTAGTTGGGGTAAATAGAGTTTGAATGTTGCCGCATGCCAAAGGGCAATTGAATAGCATTTTGCTCAAAATTGCAGTCTGTGCCTCCTTCATCCGGATTGTGGATAACATGGATTGTAGTACAGCTTGCACAGAAAACATAAATACGGCAGTCTGGCCCTAATTGCATATTTGAAAAGTGAGTAGGTACGGGGTCGGCGTACCCATCGTAAGTATCAATGAGAATGCGGCTGGCCTCAATATCAGTTGCCCAAAGGTCGTATTGGTATAGCTCAAAATTGTAGCTGGCGTAGAGGTACTGACCGCTCGGGGAAAAAGCGGTACCCGCTTGGAATCCGTCATCCTCAGGAATTGGAAAAAACCTGGGGTTGCTGAACAGCCCGGTAGCACGATTAAAGTCAAAAAGTCGGACTCCTTCATTTTCGTTATTGACGCAGTAGGCAAACTGAGACCCGTCAGGTGAAAAAACGGTTTGTCCCCAAAAATATCCGGTTTGATCATGCCCTATTTCCTGTTCGTGGCTAAAGGTAACCCCATCTGAAGTGAGCAGGAAAAAATAGTATTTATTCCCAAGTTTCTCAGAGCAAACTACCCACCAGTCTTCTCCATTGGCATGCTTTACCGCTGTGATTTCACCTAAGGAGGTAAAGCTTTCAGAATTATCTATCAAGACTGTGTTTTTTTCTAATATAGATCCGTTCCCTTCATTTTGAGCACCATCAACTACGGTGTACAGTAATTGGATAAGTGCACCATACGGAGCTCCTAAGATTGGATCATAGGCAGACCGAATATGAAAAAGATAAAAGATATTAGGTGTGTTAGGTTTTGGCAATGCTAGAGCACCTTGTGTAGGTACGGTATAACCTGGAGAATATTGACTTACGTCACATTGATGATCATGCACATCACCCGGATTAATCCCATCCCCATTTTCCATAAGTTGGTGCCGGGCATTATGTATTTCGCACCCATTGGTATAAAAAATCAATTCCCCTTCCGCATTGCTCATGGTAAAATTGGTACCCCCAAAAATCATCTGCACACTATCCGGGGCACTGATGGCAGGGGGGCTGGAATTAAAGTCGAGCATAGACGCTTCCCCCCAGTCATTGCTGAGGATGTATTGTTCACTGAACAGCCAGGTGTAATCGTGTTTTTGGGCGGATAGGCTGAAGGTAACTCCGGCCATACAGCAGAGTAAAATCAAAAAAGTACGCATGTTCAAAAATTAATGTACCTGGCCCGTGCAGACCAGGTACAAAAGTCAATAAATTTTATTTCCTTATCGCTGTATCATAAGCGGAATGACGTTTTGCTTGCCTTCCGCCCGGAGAGAAGGCAGGATGATTTTATCGTGCCTTCCACATTTACGGCCTGCGCACCCTAAAACCAATAGCATGCTTGTACGTACTGGTGAAGAACATATCGCGCTCCTCATCATAAACCACATCATTATTGTAGGAAGAGTTGTCGAACCGGTGCTCCCGGTGCAGGGTCTCTCCGGTTAACGCATCCAGGACCATAACCGAGCCATAGCCCCAGGAGGTAAATACCAATAAGTCTTCCTTCTCATAGTACACCATATTGTCCGTACAGTTGGGGCCTCCCTCTGGGTTGTTCCAAATTAGCTCGCCCGTCTCCGGGTCAAGGCAAGTTACGTCAAACTGACTGTTGTTTACGTACAACCGGTTTTCATGTATAAGGTGGTTCGTTTTAGTCCAAATAGCCCAGGGATAATCAAATTCATACCGCCACAGCCGCGCCCCCGTTTGCACATCAAAGGCGTAAATACTCCAATCTCCACCGGTGATGACGATACGGTTGTCGTAGACAATCGGAGGATGAAGAGAATTAGAATAAAATTCCTCTGTGAAGTCCTCTGTACGCCATAGAACTTCTTCCGAATCTAAATCAATGGCTACCAAATTCTGAGTAGCTTGTTCTGGTGGCGAGTCAGCATTAGGGAACTCGTTAAAGATGAGCATATCTGTTTCATCAAGCTGTGCATAACCCGGTGGAGAGATACTCTTTGTGCCTAAAGAATCCTGAGAATTGGAATAGACTATTCTATAATCGCCGGTCAACACATCAAACTCAAACAAATGTTGAACCTGAAAACCTGACTGCCAACCAAAGTCTGCTTCATGGTATAAATTCCCATTGGATGCCAAATGAGTGGTGCCTAGTCGCATACCAATAGATTTTAAATCTTTACTCCACAACAATTCTCTGAATTCCAGATCAATAGCAAAAACCAAATGACCATTTCTCGCTAATAATATGTTCCCGGAACGGAACATGTAATCAATTTCTCGTCCAGGCAAATGCTCCAGCAAAATTTCCCAGTCCTTCTCCCCAGTGTCTTTATTGAAGGCCATAATTGTTGGGGGTTCATCTAAGTCCCCAGGATATATAAACCAATCATTGTAAGAAATACCATTTGATAAGTTTACAATTTCTCTCTCATAATCCATCCGGGTGGCCCAAGCCAACTCGAATACGGCATCCTGATCTACAATAGGAGGATCGGAGGAGAATGGGCCAGGTTGCCTGCAAGCCCCCAGAAGAAGGCCTGAAAGCATCGTAATAATGCATAGATTTATCATTTTCATAACTACCTTTCTTCTGTCTTGAAAAATTCTCCTCCCAGACCTTGTATAAAAATCTTAATTACTGCTAATTCCATCTCGCTATCGTTCTTCATCTGCATGTGGTTGGAGCCATCCATAAACTGGGCATCGTAGTTCATTCCTGGCCCGTTCATCGCGGATTCGGCGAGGATGAAGCCGTCTGAAAGCTCCCTGACGGTTTGCATTTCGTAGACAGGGTACTCACAGGCAAAAGGATTGGAGACGCCCCCGCAGTTAGGGTCAAACCCCAAATAGGTGGTACAACTGCCTACGATACCGTCATAATCATAGTAGTTGCACCCGACTTGGACCAGGCCCGTCTGAGAAGCACCGATCAACTCCTGCCAGGTAGGGTCGAGGGTGTCAAACCAATTCACCCCTTCCCTGTAGGCATCTGCAATAGGTTCTGCGCTCGTCCAGCATAGGGGCCACCAACCACACTGAGCATCGTGCAGCCCCTGCCAGAAGTTCATCCGGGTGACATAAAAGTCCAGTTGCTCCGCAACTTCAGCAATACCAGCAGCATCGGAACCATCTGCCTGGTATAAAGGCCATTCATTGGGGCTCGATTCTGGCAATAATGCTCCGATGAACCGAGGCGTCAGGGTTTCATCATCGTGCCCATCCTCAATACCATAGAAAACCGCTTTATGGTCTGTGGGCATATCCGGTATGGCTGATGCTGCAGTTGTAGTCAGCTCCGCTTCTACGCCTTGCTGTGCAAAGCTCGACACCAGAGGAAAACCAGCATCGACCGCCGCTTCGCAGGCATTATTCAAAATTCCACCGCCAAAACCAAACAGAATAGCCAGGCTGCCTAACACCCCAGAATTATTGATCCCTTCTTTAGCAGGCCCGGCACCCAGCTTCTGACAGGCATTGGTCAGCACATCATCAATGGCTTGTGGGTTCTCAACGAGCGTATTGGCTGCAAATGCACCCTGGTGCGGCGTCCCAATAGTGATTAGCCCATTGTACAGCGGCGTGCTTGTGGTTGGTTCTGTCATTTGCCCTAAAGTACGCGCGACTAAGCCGCCCATGCTATGTGCGATGATAAAATTACGCTCTGCATTTAAAATTTGCCCATTGACTACGTCATTAATATCAATCTCCACATTTGCCGCAGAGGCAGCCAAAGTCTGCTGGGATGCATTATAGTCCGGCCTTCTGCTGTTGGCTTTAAAGCGTGCCTGTACGTCGTCCCCTACTAAGGTAAAACTGGTTTCATTCCCCTGGTAGCCATGCAGCCAAAAAACGTTCCGGTCAATTATGGCTCCCGGGCATCCGCTCGGGGGATTGCCCGGCGATCCATAGCATAAGTCTTCTCCATCGGGCACCCCGTCTCCATCGCTGTCCAGGTCAAGGTAGTTGGGTATACCATCATTATCAAGATCTCCTGTGCCTTCTACATCATCAGGGATCCCATCGCCATCGGTATCGGTATTCCCAATAGTAGGCGGTACTAAAGCGGCTTGAAAGACCGTATCCTTTAAGTTGACTGGGACAGTTGGGCATTCTGCCTCGAGCAGATACTCATCAATATTCTCCACCTGAGCATACATTGAGCCGGCAAACAATGCTAAAAACAAAATAGGTATTATCTTTTTCATGTCTTATTGTTTAACGAATTTTGAGGTATACTGGTCTTTCCCCTGTACACATTTTACCAGGTATATGCCGGAAGGCATCCCACTTATGTCGATATCAAAAGACCTGGCGCCTTTGTCTACCTGGCGGTGCACTAAAACTTCGCCCGCCATGTTCACAATTTGCAGTGCCGCTCCTAAATCCGAAGACGGAATGACTATTGATAATTGCTTTTCGGCAGGATTGGGGAACACCTCGAGCAGGCCAGGCAGGGTAGCTTCGCTTGATCCATCATTGCCTCCAAATGTAAAACCAGCCTGGCCGCCACAAGCATCTGAGTAGTTGGTATACACCACTTCGGTAACCGTTTCATAACAATCTCCATTTTCAAAAACCCCAGGAGTTACCGTTATGACCCTTTGAATTAAGTCCTCCTGAAATACACTGTTGTACTCATAATAAGTTTTGACAGTTTTAGCAATGCTCCCGGCTTCAAAATGCTGCCTGGCAAATATTTTTTCAGCTATATCCCAAACTAAATTTATTGAAGAGTCTTGCACCTGAATGATGTCCTGTGAAATAGAGACATCATACCCCTCATCCTGAAAAGATTTGAGTTCCCGCCGGCTGGGATAAGAAAAGGCGAATCTGGGCAGAAAGCCTTCCATATCTACTTTTTCATTCCAGGCCTCATAGGCTTTGAGCGCCTGTTCGGAATACTCCTGAGCCAGATATCTGCCATCAGTTTTAGTTTTTGAGGCCTCGACGTATGCACCATGCACTGTCTCTCCCTTTAAACCTCCGGTCCAACCATCAGGCAGGTACTCATTTTGTTCCGCAAAATAAGCCTTAATCCCGCTCTCGTCGCTACGGATAGTGGAGGGGTGAGTGTACCATGCCGGGAACATATTTTCGTGAGAAGCAAAGTGTACATCATGAACAGCGTTGCCAGCAGAGTTGAAGTATTCATGGTGGTTTTTGATGTACTCTTTCTTCCTAAATTTAAGCTTGTCTAGAATGCCCAAGGCAGGTAAGCCTACATCACCAACTACTGATAGCCTTTCCGTGAAGGCTTCATCATAGCATAAATTATTTACTACAGGCGCTTGTGCTAGTAAACCAAATGCTCCGCATAACATACTGATAAGGTGCAAGCATAGAATTTTCTTTTTCATTACAGAGTTTTTTATTGGTTGTAAAATGCCCCTTAATTGTCTAAAGGGCATAAAAAATGACACCTTGTTAAAGGTCACTTGACTCGATAACAAGAGGATGATTCTTATCTGAACTACCTTTTTTCTAAAACCCTGATCTGGACGAAGACTCGTACAGCAAAACGACAGTACTTGACTTTAGAACACTAATGAGTAAGTTCAAAAAATATCCTATGGTGCTTCAATCCGGTAAATGGTGTTGTCCAATCGTAATAGTAAGCGCCAGCGCGTGCATTTATTAGAAAGAGAAACCACAACCTAAGCCAGGCAGTAAACTTACTGATCTGGTCCGGTTCTAAAATTTTGTATCGCAATGTTTATTCAATTAGATGCAAGATACCCCCCCCCCTATGATATTTCCAAACTTCTATTAGGGTTTTTCAAAAAAAAAACATTGTAAAGGTGGGTGGATTCGGTATAATGTATATTGTTATGGCCTAAATTAGGCCTGCTTGGGCTTTCGTTAGCTTTTTGGATAGCTAAAGCTTAAGCAGCTTTTCCAAAAAATCCGTACTTTCCAATCTAAAACCCACGACTATGAAGACCATGAAAGGCCCCGCCATTTTCCTTGCTCAGTTTATGGGCGATGAGCCTCCATTCAACAGCCTCGATGCCATCTGTGCCTACATGGCCGGGCTCGGCTACAAAGGCGTGCAAATCCCCACCTGGGAAAGCCGGCTGATTGACCTGCAGCAGGCGGCTGAGAGCCAGGCTTACTGCGATGAGCTCAAAGGCAGGATCGCCGAACATGGGCTGGAAATCACCGAGTTGTCTACCCATCTGCAGGGGCAGCTGGTTGCGGTACACCCGGTTTACGACAAGCTGTTTGACGGTTTCGCGCCGGAAGCGGTGCACAACAACCCCAAAGCCCGCACGGAGTGGGCCGTTCAGCAGCTGAAATGGTCGGCCAAAGCCAGCCGTAATCTGGGATTAGATGCGCATGTGTCCTTTTCCGGTGCCCTGCTTTGGCCCTTTATGTACCCCTGGCCTCAGCGCCCGGCCGGCCTGGTGGAAATGGGTTTTGAAGAACTCGCCAAACGCTGGAAACCTATACTTAATGCTTTTGAGGAACAGGGCGTAGACGTTTGCTACGAACTGCACCCGGGCGAAGACCTGCACGACGGAAACTCCTTTGAGGCTTTCCTGGAAGCATTGGACGGCCACCCGCGCTGCTGCATCAACTACGACCCCAGCCACTTTGTGCTGCAGTGCCTCGACTACATTCAGTTTATTGACTTTTACCATGAACGCATCAAGGCCTATCACGTTAAGGATGCGGAGTTCAACCCTACCGGCAAACAGGGTGTTTACGGAGGGTATCAGCCCTGGCTAAAGCGGGCGGGCCGTTTCCGGTCTCTGGGTGACGGAGATGTGGACTTCCGGGCCATTTCCAGCAAACTGGCAGAGTACGACTACGACAGTTGGGCCGTGCTGGAATGGGAATGCTGCATCAAAAGCCCCGAGCAGGGGGCCGCGGAGGGTGCGCCCTTCATTCAGGAGCACATCATCGAAGTGACACAGAAGTCTTTCGATGACTTCGCCGGGGGCGGTTCAGACGAGCAGCTCAACCGCGATACGCTGGGGATTTAAAATCAATCATTTTCATGCGCTACGTTTACTTGCTGGTTCTGCTGTTTGGCACTTTTTCTCTTTTCTCACAGTCCTCACCTACCCAAACCGTGCGGGGAAAAGTGCTGGAGGCAGGCACTAACGCACCGCTGACCGGGGCTGCGGTGGAGCTGATCGGCTTCGGTTCGGGTACCGTGACGGACGAACGGGGTCAGTTCCTGTTCCCGGAAGTGCCGGTTGGGCGTTACGAACTGCGGGTAACCTTCCTGGGGTACGCGCCCTTTATCCTGGCGGAAGTACTGGTGGAATCCGGTAAGGAAGTGGTGCTGGAACTGCAGCTCAAGCCGAAGCCACAGGCATTAGACGCGGTAGAGGTGACCGCTTCCCGCAGTGGTATGCAGGTGGTGCAGCCTTTGGGCGTCAAAACCATGACCATCGAACAGGTGCGCCGTTTCCCGGCTACCTTCTACGATCCGGCACGACTGGCTTCTTCTTACGCAGGTGTGGTCAATACCAATGATCAGGCCAATGGCATGAGCATTCGCGGGCACTCGCCGGACCACATGGCCTGGCAACTGGAAGGGCTCCAAATTCTCAATCCCAATCATACGCCCAACGCCGGCACCTTTTCCGACCGCGCTACGATGAACAGCGGTGGCGTCAATGCCCTGAGCGCTCAGCTGCTGTCCACTTCCCACCTCTACACCGGCGCATTCCCGGCTTCTTATGGCAATGCCCTGAGCGGGGTGATGGACATGCGCCTTCGCCAAGGCAATAATCAGCAGCATGAGTTCACGCTGCAGGCCGGGTTGATCGGTTTGGATGTGGCCGCTGAAGGCCCCTTTTCTAAAAACAGCGAAGCTTCCTACCTGGTCAATTACCGGTATTCCACCGTAGGTTTGCTTACACAGGCCGGCGTGAACTTCGGAGAGGAGGCGATTAATTTTCAGGATTTGTCCTTCAACCTGGTTTTTCCCGGGCAGAAGGGCGGCAAGTTCACCCTCTTTGGGGTGGGCGGCATCAGCAGTAACCTGTTCGATGGGCAGCCGGACCCCGATTTACGGGAGTCGGATAAGGATTTGTTCGAAATCAATTTCCGGTCGAATATGGGCATCCTTGGAGCGACCCACGAGCAACCGGTGGGTAAGCGGGGGCTGTGGTTTGCCGGCGTTGGGGTTTCGGTTGTTGACCAGGAGCGTTACAGCGAGGCGCTAATTCCGGATTTGCAGGCGGCACTGCCAGGGGCTTTTCTGGAGGACGATGACCGCCTGCGGCTGACTTCCGGGCATACGTACTACCGGCACAACTTCATCCGGGGGCATCAGGCACAATTCGGGCTTCAGGTGCGGGCGTTTGACCACCTTGACCAACTGGAAGGTACCGCGCCGGAAGCAGCAACACAAAACGAAACCATCCTGACGCCCTACCTCACCCTCAGCGGCCCGCTATCGGGCAGGGTGAGCTATCAGCTGGGGCTCCACCTGCCAGCCTATCTGGAGTCCTCGCCGGTTTATGCAGAGCCCCGGGCCTCCTTAAGCTATCAACTAGCGCCTCAGCATCAACTCTATGCAGGCTACGGGCTGCATTCTCAAATGACTTCTCCGTATTTCCGGGCATTCGGGTCGCTGGCCCCCACCCGGTCTCATCAGGGCGCAGTAGGCTACCAATGGCAACCGCAACCAGCACTTAGCGTGAAAGTCGAGGCGTTCTACCATCATTTATTCAATGCACCGGTTTTTGATGTAGCAGGCGGCGGCGCCTTCACTACGCTAAATGAGCTCAACAGCTGGTCATGGCTGGCCGGGACCGTCCGGGATGCAACGGCAACAGGCGATAATTATGGGGTGGAGCTTTCCGTCGAACAACTCCTGACCAAAGGCTTCTATTACCTGGCTAACCTGACGCTATATCAGGCGGATTTCACGCTGCCCGGCGAAGGGGCTCAACCGGGCCGGTACGATGGGCGCTACATATTCAATGCTGCCGGAGGAAAGGAATGGCAAAAGGAAACCGATAAGCACACGAGGACCATAGGGCTGAACCTTCGGGTGAACTACCTGGGAGGGCTGCGGGAGCTTCCTGTGGATGTGGCTGCTTCTGAGGCCGCCCGTTATACCCGGTTCGATTTCTCAGCGGGCTATACGGAGCAGCTTCCCGATTTCTTCCGGGCCGACTTTCGGATTTACATCAAAAAGAGCCGGAAAAAGTACAGCAGCACCCTTGCATTGGACATCCAAAACCTGACCAATCAGGAAAATGTAGCTTACACTTACTACGATATCCTCAAAAATGAGGTGTTACAGCGCTATCAGTTGAGCCTGATCCCCATCCTGACTTACCGGGTAGAGCTTTGAGGCAGTGGCGGAAGGGCTTCAATACCGGGTACGACGGTCTCGAACCAACGCAGCGGCGCCTGTATTTTGTCGCCGGTCTCGGTATCGCACTTGAAGAAAAGGTAGAATAACTGTAGGTTGTCCCCAAGCCGCCCGAGCAGGCGTTCCAGGCGTGCCTGCCCTTCCTGCGGCAGCTGGTATACGAAAATGCAACGCCAGGCGTAAAACGCTTCATCGTGCAGCTCCACAATATCGAGGATACTGGTGTCCTTAGTAAACTGTTCCATAAAGTGGCGGGCGATCATACCATGATGCTTGGACCAGTCGCGGGGCGTGCCCCGAACCTCTAAATGTTTGAAGGTATCATGCACAAGCGTGATGAGCCGCAACTTTCGGCGTACAGAAGGTGAAGTATTGAGCTGGTCTACATTGTCCAGTACCTCAAGGATATGTTTGTACACCTCGCCCTCCGGATGACCAAATCGGGGAACACCCCAAAGCAACCCCTCCTGAAAAGCATGGTCATTAAGGAGCGCTGCTTCTGCTTCATTTTCAGGGCAGATCAGTTGCTGTAGGCGTTTGCGATAGTCTTGAGTCATGTCAGTTTTAAAGGTTAGCTAAGCGTAAGGGCCCGGACAAAAGGATTACCTACTCTAGAACTCCTGCTGTTTCAAATCCGTTCACTACGCTTATGAAACAAAGCTAAAAAAACCAAAAGCGGTTTATAGATAAGCCCGAAGGGCGCTTACCCCAAACAGCTATTCCGGCATACGGCAGAATAGAATGGTCAATTTATGTGAGGTGCTGTTCGCAAGTGCAGGCATTCAAGATAACGATTTCCACTTAAACCAGCAAGCAGGGTTGGAAAAAGTGCCCCGAGTTAAGCTACCGTTAAAGCCCTGAATTTGCCATAACAAAGATTGCAGCTCAGGCGTTTTGCCAAATGTTAAGAGATCAGAATGCATCTCGGCAATCATCAAACACAAAATATTCATCCGATTATGAAACAGCTATTTGCACTCGTGTTCGCGGGTATTGTAGGTGGCCTGATTACCCTTGGCGG
>JANSXW010000289.1 GCA_024742755.1 bacterium
GAGTTGGAAGCCCCGATCACACCGGTGTTCCCGGGCTACGTCCCTGCATTATTAAAATTTAAAACCGAGGGCTAGGTGCCCGCCATTTATGCTGCAGTACCTGCTTAAACGCCTGTTGATTTTTCTGCCCACCCTGCTGGTTATCTCTTTGCTGGCCTTTGGGCTGAGCAAGATGGCGCCCGGCGACCCGGTGGAGCAGCGCAACCGCGATATGGGGGGAGGGCTGCAGCGCCCGCTTAAGGATGCCGACCGCGTTTACCGGGAAACCTCCGAATACCTGGGCCTGGACAAGCCTGTTTTTTACCTGAGCCTGTCTTCTGCCGCCTATCCGGATACGCTCTACCGCATCTTCAAGCGCGATGAAAGGGAAAACCTGGTCAAGCTCATACAGCAGCATGGCAACTGGGAAGCCATTTCCAACTACTATCATGCCATACGAAAGGCAGACCGGGGCACCGAACAGCTGCTCGGCAAAACCGAGGCGGTCCGGTCGGTACGCCCCATTATCAAACAACTGTACCTGGCCTATCAGGACGAGCGCATCAGCAGCCTGCTCGACAAAGCAGCCAGCCAAACCGCAGGAGACAGCATTCTGCAGGCTTCCATTGGCACTTCGGTAGCCCAACTGCAGGAAACGTACAATCGGCTTAAGGCAGAAGCTCGCCCCGGCCGGCTCTACATGCCCGATATCAAATGGTATGGGTTCGACAATCAGTACCACAACTGGATTACGGACTTTCTTACCCTCGACTTTGGAGAGTCCTTTATTGACAGCCGCCCCGTGGCCGATAAGATGGGGGATGCGCTGCGGTGGACCCTGACGATGAACCTACTGGCCATCCTTATCGCCTACCTTTTATCGGTGCCGATTGGTGTTTTTTCGGCGGTTTGGAAAGACAGTACGTTTGACCGTGTGACGACCCTCCTGCTTTTTGTGCTGTATTCGCTGCCCAACTTCTGGATTGCGACGATGCTGGTCGTTTTCTTTACCACGCCGGAGTATGGCATGGACTGGTTCCCGTCTCTGGGATTAGGCGACCTGCCGCCGGAGGCACCGTTCTGGCAGCGTTTTGTGGAAGCGGGCACGCACCTGGTCCTTCCCGTCTTTTGCCTGGCTTACGGTGCGCTGGCCTTTATTTCGCGGCAGGTAAGGGGCGGCATGTTGAATGTGATCCGGCAAGACTACATCCGCACTGCCTGGGCTAAAGGCCTGAATGCGCAACCAGTGATCTGGAAACATGCATTCCGCAACGCTTTATTTCCCATTATCACGATGTTTGCGAGTATCTTCCCGGCGGTGTTTGCAGGCTCGGTGGTGATTGAGGTGATTTTCAACATACCCGGTATGGGCAAGCTGACCGTTGATGCGATTTTTCAGCGCGACTGGCCGGTAGTGTACACCGTACTGATGCTTGCCGCAGTACTGACGATGACCGGCATACTGGTCGCTGATATCCTTTATGCGATGGCAGACCCCCGGGTCTCCTACGGAAAAGACAAGAATTAACCATGCTGATTGGCGTACGCAAAGAACAGGAACTGGCTGACCACCTCAGCCAACAGCAAGCTCCCCCACAGAGCTACTGGTCGATCGTGCGGCAGCAGTTCCGGAAAAACCGGATGGCCGTCTGGTCGCTGCGGGTGCTTTACGTACTCGGGTTTATTGCGCTTTTTGCCGACTTCATTGCCAATGAAAAACCAATATACGCCAAACTGGACGGGGAGTCGCACTTCCCGGTATTCCGCTCCTATGCGGTCGGGCTGGGGCTGGACAGCTGGGAAGCCCGTTTTTTCCAGAATAGCTGGCATGAGCACGAGTACGAATATGTGATCTGGGCACCGATCCCCTACTCAGCGCAAACGATGGACCGCAACAACCGTAACTACGTAGCTCCGGGCGATAAGCAGGATGTCCCTTCCACCCGCTTCCGGCACTGGCTTGGCACCGACCAACTGGGCAGAGACGTTGCTGCCGGGATGATTGCCGGTACCCGCACAGCCATGCTGGTCGGTATTGTAGCGATGAGTATTGCAGCCATCATTGGCATCTTCCTGGGCGCACTGGCTGGCTACTTTGGGGATGAGCGGTTCAGCATTAGCCGCATCCGGCTGGCCCTGAACGGGCTGGGTGTCTTTCTGGCCTACTTCTATGGCTTTCAGGCCCGGTCCTTTGCCCTGAGTGAGGGCGCCTTTGGCTGGGAACTATTTAAGAGCCTGCTCCTCATTGCCGTCATTATGAGCCTGGCCAATCTTCTTGCGGCCTGGTTGAAAGGCAGGGGTGTCTGGTCGCAACCGATCACTATCCCCCTCGATCTTGGCGTGATGCGGCTGATCGAAATCGTCAATTCTATCCCCGGGCTCCTGCTCATCTTGAGCATCGTAGCCATTATTGAGGAACAATCGGTCTTTTACATTATGGCTATTATCGGGCTGATTGGCTGGACCGGGATAGCCCGCTTCATCCGGGCAGAGCTGCTGCGGGTGAGAAACCTGGAGTACATTGAAGCGGCACAAGCCCTGGGCTACAGCGAATGGCGGATCATTGCCCGGCATGCGATCCCCAATGCACTGACGCCAGTGCTTATCACCATCGCTTTCGGGGTCGCCAGTGCGATACTGATGGAAGCGTTTTTATCCTTTCTGGGCATAGGCGTTGCCGCAGAAGAGGTCACCTGGGGCTCCCTGCTCAACCTGGCCCGGAGCAAGTTCTCCGCCTGGTGGCTGGCGATCTTCCCCGGGCTGGCGATTTTTGTGACGGTCACGGTATTCAATCTCCTCGGCGAAGGGCTTACCGATGCGCTGGACCCCCGCCGGAAGCAGTAGGCCTAATTTTTGTAGAATTTCTTGGGGAAGAGCTGCGATTTGCCCCCTCTTGTCGGCAACTCCCCTTTACGGTTGGGCTTGACATGAGCGTTTTCCACTGCCGGGCACCCGGCTTTACGGTTGCAGGAAGACGTCGTAACCGTCATAAAAGCAAGAACCGTACAAAATCCTAATAACAATAAGCTTCGGCGCATGTATGCAAATTTTATTCTGCTTAGGAGGAAAATAAACAAGTATCAAAAGTAATTCACTCCAAAGATATATCCAAAACGTCCAAAACCCTTGAAAATTCTGGCTTCCCGCATTTTTTTTGAGTAGCAAAACTTGGTAATGACAGTTCCAGCGCATAAATTTGCCGCACGTTAAGTTTAACTAATTAAAACATTCAGAA
>JANSXW010000233.1 GCA_024742755.1 bacterium
GAAGCCTTTAGTAGTGGGGCAAAAATAAAACACACAACTTTCAAAAAGCTTTTGCCCCAACATTGCACAAAACTCGCCCTCTGGTTGGTTTTGTGCAACGTTGGAACAAAACCAGTTGTGTATTTTATTTTTCGAGAAGCCCTTAACAAAAAACGAACCACCTATCATGAATTTGTCCACCACCCGCCAAACCCGGGCCAACTTCATCCGGCTGCTTTCCGGTATGAGCCTGGAAGCTGTGAACCACATCCCGGAAGGCTTCAACAATAACCTGATCTGGAATTTTGGGCACATCATTGCCACACAGCAGTTGCTCACCTACAGTTTATCCGGGCTGGAGCCCAACGTAGGGGACGAGGTCCTGGCGGCCTTCCGCAAGGGCACCAAACCCGAAAAGGTACACACTACCGCCGAACTGGAAGGGTTGAAAAAGCTGGCAATCACTACCCTCGACCGGTTTGAGGCGGACATCGAAGCGGGCCTTTTCCAAACCTTCGAGTCCTATCCCACCAGCTATGGGGTAGAACTGACCAATATTGAGGAAGCCGTCGCGTTTAACGGATTGCACGAAGCCCTCCACCTGGGCTACGCTATGGCATTGAAGCGGGCACTCTAAGCTGCCGCTCCTGCCAGTAGGCATCATCATGGAATTGGAAAGCTGTGGGCTGGTAGCTGCCTACAGTATCTACATTTGCCGCTTCCGGCACCGGTTGCCCGGTCAGGTAAAAAGCAGCATTCACCAACAAGCGGCGGAATTCCTCATCGAGCAGATCCGTTGAGGCGCCCATCGTACAGGCGAAGGCCTCCCCGGCTTGCCCGCCCGGTAGCTGATAGGGCTTCAGCCAGGCCACCGGCATCATCGGCTGATTGGGATTGTAGAAACGCTCGCTCGCCGGATTGGTGGAGGCGATCGCCCATTGGTCCTCCCGCATGCCGTACATCACATCAGACTCATCGTAACTCCTGGTGTTATCCGTAACCTGCCCGTAAACCAATGGCGTGGCCGTGCTGTCGAGTGGCCCGGATAACCCGTACACATCCGTTGGGCCCCATATTTCCCCCGACTGAATACCATTGAGCAGGGGATGCTGCGCCGCCTCCCGTGGAATGATACCGCGCGTGCTTTGGTGTTTATGGTGCCCGTGGTGGCTGTGCCAGTTGGTGCCCAGCACCAGTTGCCCAAACCCTCCGTGCCAGGCTTCCTTTTCTCCCTGATAATAATTGCCCCAGTGCCGCCAGGGGCTAAGCGTATCCCTGAACCGGAACGCATGGGTGGCGGTGCGAAGCCCAATGACTGGTTTCCCCGCCTCGAGGTAAGCTTTGAAGTACGCCATCTGCTCATCGGTTAGCTCCCGGAAACGGGTGAAAAGCACCAGCAAATCTGCCTCCTCCAGCTGCTCCAGCCCCGGAATGTGGTAAACATAGTTGGGATTGATGATACCGGGCTGCTCCGGATGCTGCGCAAAGAGCACCGTACAGTCAAAACCATGCCGTTGTGCGAGTATTATTGCCAGCTGGGGCAGGGCTTCCTCCGAACGGTACTCCTCATCCCCGCTAACCAGCACAACTCTTGGGCGTTCTGTGGCTTCGGAACCAAAACGGTAAGTCGTATAGGAAGGAGGCGGGCCTTCAGGAGTTTCAGGGGCTGGTTCTCCGGCGCAATTCCAAAGCAGCAGCAGGGTGGAAAATAGCAGCAGGGGATACTTCATGGTCGTTTCTATTTTGGGTGTTGGCCCAGCAATTCTGCCGGGCGGTAAAAGCCTTCCTTCTCCGCAACCGCAGCACGCACCCTTTTGACTTCTGCCTGTGAAACGGGCCCTGCGCTGTTGCCAAAGGCATTGCGTACGTAAGATAGCACATCTGCGATTTCCTTGTCGCTCAGCAAGCCCTCAAAAGCAGTCATAGGTACCTGCCCCGGATAGGTTTGCCCATTGACCTCAATGGGCCCATGCAGGCCTTTCAGCGTCAGCTTGATCAGGCGCTCCTTGCTGCCCGTTACCCATTCTGACCCGGCAAGGGGCGGAAATCCGGACGCGCTAAGCCCTTTCCCATCCGGCTGATGGCAGGTGATGCAGGAGCCTTCGCGCTCGTAGACCTCTTGCCCGGGGCTAAGGCTGGCTTCCAGCTCGGCTGATGCAATGGACGTATCGGTGTAGAGGCGTTCGCGCAGTGTGGCGTACACTGCTTCCATCCACTCATCCACCACTTCCTCCATGGCTCGTTCCAGTACAGGCCGGGCAATAGCGGGCTCCAGCCAGGAAGCAGCCACAACGGCCTCCAGGCGCACCCGTCCATTGGGGTCGCCGGCACCTTCCAATAGCAGCTCAGCTTGTTCAGCTACCTGATGCCCGGTATAGCGCAATACCCGCACCGCTGCTGCACGCACCCGGTAGTCTTTAGCTTTGAGCAACCGCCGCAGCAAAGGTTCTTCTACCTGATTAAGCCCCCAGCTGACCCAAAGCGCTTCGAGCAAGTGCTGTTCATACCTGGTATCCAAAGTATCCAAACTTCCTATCCATTCGCGCAGAGCGGGCAGGACATCGGCGGCGTTTCTGCCGCTCAGCTCGCGGCGGGTGCGATAGCGGGTACGGTACTCCGGCAGCTTCAGGTTATCCAATAGGGTTGGAATAGCTGCACCGGCAATTTCAGCGGGCGGCACGAGCGGGCGGCCAGGGCAGGTCACCCGGTAGATACGGCCGTGGGCGTGGTCGCGCAGGGGGTCGCGGGCATTGTGCTGCATGTGCCCGATAAGCCGGTTGTGCCAGTCTACGAGATAAAGGGAGCCATCCGGGGCAAATTCCATGTCCACAGGCCGGAAGTGCGGATCAGAAGACCGCAGCAGATCAAGGCGGTGGCGGCTGCTGTACCCCGTGCCTGCTTCCAGCATTTGGTGCTGCTTGGTCCCCAGAAAGCCAATGGTATTGTTGATAAGCAAATCGCCCTGCACTTCATCCGGAAAGTGGCGGCTGGAAACAAATTCCAGCCCGGAGGTAGGGCGTACCCGGTGGGCACGCTCAATGATATTGGCAGCTTTGGGATTGGCTTTTCCGTAGACCGGTGCAATAGTGCCCGGTGACATCCACCGCACGTCCGGCCCGGAGGTTTCGGCGAAGAAGGGCTGCCCCCAGTCGTCAAAAGCAATACCCCAGGGGTTGGGAATGGCCAGCTGTGCGGTGCGCTCCAGGTGATGCCGGGCGGGATTATAACGGTAAAAGCCACCGTTGGTGCCACGGACGGTACCGTAGGGCGTTTCCACATTGGTATGCAAAAACGTACCCTCCCCCATAAAGATGGCTCCGGAGGGGTCTGCACAAAACGCGCTGATGGCATGGTGCGTATCGTGGTCATCGAAACCGCTCAGCAGGATTTCCTTTTGATCAGTCCGGTCATCCCCATCTGTATCCGTCAGCAACACCAGGCTGCTGTTTTGAGAGACATACACGCCTTCCGGGGCGATTTCAAACCCAATAGGCAAGTGCAGCCCATCCGCGAAGGTGGTCTGCCGGTCGGCTTTCCCATCCCCGTCCGTATCTTCCAGAATGAGGATTTTGTCGTTGGGGCGCTCATCGCCGGGCTTGTAATGCGGATAGGAAGGCATGACCGCCACCCAAAGCCGGCCTTTGTTGTCGAAAGACAATTGTACGGGGTTGGCGAGGTCTTCGAATTCCTTTTCGGAGGCGAATAGCCCGACTTTGTAGCCGGGGGCTGTTGTTAGTGTAGCTTCGGCTTCAGCTCCGTACCGGTAGGGAATCAGGCCATCCGCCGGATCGAAATTGGTCTCCACGGGCGGCAGGCTTGGGGTACGGGCATCGGCGGTTTTCAGGTTATAGGGCTCGCCCTGCAGGAGCTTCCATATAGCGGTGTCCCTTACTGCCGTCAGTGCACGGATTTTCCGGATTTCTGCCGGGTAATTGTCCGGCCCGTAGGGCTCGTAGCGGCGGCCGTATACGTGCACGCTGTTGGGGATTTTATAGTCATTGCTCCAAAACCAGTTTTTGTCCTGCACGGCTTTCCGCAAGGTATCGGGTCCGGCCCCGTTTTCCGGTTTTTTGCCAAAGAGCTGATCGGCCAGGTAGCTGGCCACAAGCCGGTTGCCCGCATCGTTCAGTTGCAGCCCGTCGATGGTCAGGGGCTGCCCCTCCGCATACCACTCTTTGGAGGGCCCAAAAAGGTCGACGACCGGTACGCCTTCTGCTGCTGCAACCTCCAGTATGACATCAGTGTATAGCGACAGCATAGCGTTTTGGCGGTGGCCTTTCGGCAAATCAGCAGCAGCGGAAAGGTCCTGAACAGCAGTAGGCGTCACCAGGATCAGTTGAGGCGGGCGGATATTGTTATAAGCCTGCCCAAGGGTATGCCGGATAAAGGCCCGGAGCTCTGCTTTGAAGGCAGGCAGGCGGCCCGGCCCAAACTGTGCAGCATTATGCCCCCAGAATGCCAGGATGATGTCAGCGTTGAGGGTGTCGAGCCACTCATCAGGATGAGGGAAGTGCCCCTCGCTATGGGAAGGGTTGGCTAATTCTTTATAGTAAGCTTCAGCTCCCGGGAAAGCCCAGGGCGTATTGCGGGCCGGATGAGGACGAAACCCCGGCATATCGCCGCCATCGCAAAGATTGCGGATGAAGAGCAGGCTGTCGGGGTGCCGCAGATGGAAGGCCGTCTCAAGGTGCCCATAGTGCAACATGCGGGCGCAAACATTACCGCCAATGAGGGCGATGCGGCTGCCTTTCTGGACCGTAGCCAAAGGTTGCGGGGCGGGACTGCAAGCACTCAGGACAATGCCTAAAAGGAGGGTCAGCGCAATAGACCGTAGGTAAAGGAAATCGTAGGGTGAACCGAACATGGGTATGGCTTAATAGGCACCATTGAGCAATTCTGGAAAGCTCAGTCAATGCTGCGCTAAGTATTTAGGTTTTGGTGTGCGGGAGACCTTCTGCTAAAATTAAGAAGAAAAAACGGATCCCCAATAAGCAGATTTGATTCATCGGGGATCATTGCAGGTTTAAAACGGCTCTTCCCTCCCCGCTAAACTGCACCTACGCATCGATTCTAATGAAAACAGGGCACCTCCCCATTCACTGGAAAAGCGCCCTGTTTATCGGATTGAACGGTCCTTTTTAGTACGCCTTGGCAAACAGCACCCGCTGCCCGGAAGGCTTGCCGGTAAGGACACACTGCCCTTCCTCTTTCTCATTATCGAGTGGGATGCAGCGGATGGTAGCTTTGGTCAGCTCCTTGATCTTTAACTCCGTTTCGGTAGTACCGTCCCAGTGAGCGGAGACAAAGCCGCCGCCCCAGGATTCGATTTCAGCGTTGCCGCTGCCGGAAACCGCTTCCTTGAAATCATCGAAGTTGTCCACTTTCGTGATATTGTCGTCGCGGAACTGCTTTGCACGCTCGAAGAGGTTATTCTGTATTTCCGTCAGCAGGTTCTCAATATATACCGATGCCTCGTCAATAGGTACGAAGGTCTTCTCTTTGGTATCGCGGCGGGCGATTTCCACCTGCCCTTTTTCCAGGTCGCGCTTACCGATGCCGATGCGGACCGGAATGCCTTTCATCTCATGTTCGGCAAACTTAAAGCCGGGCCGGTTCTTTTCGTCATCGTCGAATTTGACACGGATGCCACGGCTGCGCAGCGCTTTCATCACTTTTTCTGCCGCCTCGCCAATTTCAGGGCCTGGCTTTGGAATCGGCACAATGACTACCTGCGTAGGTGCCAGTTTTGGCGGTATTACCAGCCCATCGTCGTCGGAGTGGGTCATGATCAATCCACCGACCAGCCGGGTGGAAACGCCCCAGGAAGTTGCCCAAACGTACTCCTGCTGGTTTTCCTTATTGAGGAATTTTACATCAAAAGCCTTGGCGAAGTTTTGCCCCAGGAAGTGCGAGGTGCCGGCCTGTAGTGCCTTTCCATCCTGCATCAGGGCTTCGATGGTAAAGGTCTCATCCGCCCCGGCAAAGCGTTCATTGGCGGTTTTAATGCCTTTGATGACCGGCATGGCCATGTATTCTTCTGCAAACTCGGCGTAAACCCGCTGCATTTGCAGGGCTTCCTCCATTGCTTCCTCGCGGGTAGCGTGAGCGGTGTGCCCTTCCTGCCACAGGAACTCTGTAGTCCGGAGGAACAAGCGGGTCCGCATTTCCCAGCGCACCACGTTGGCCCACTGATTGATCAGCAGGGGCAGGTCGCGGTAAGAGTTGATCCAGTCTTTGTAGGTATCCCAAATGATGGTCTCAGAAGTAGGGCGCACGATGAGCTCTTCTTCCAGCTTGGCATCAGGGTCGACTACCACGCCGTTGCCATCAGGGTCATTCATCAGGCGGTGGTGGGTAATGACGGCGCATTCCTTCGCAAAGCCCTCTACGTGCTGTGCCTCGCGGCTGAGGAAACTTTTGGGGATAAACAGCGGGAAGTAGGCATTCACATGTCCGGTCTCCTTGAACATCCGGTCGAGCTCATCTCTCATATTTTCCCAAATCGCGAAGCCGGTAGGCTTAATCACCATGCAACCTTTTACCTTAGAGTGGTCGGCCAGGCCTGCCCGCTTCACAATATCGAGGTACCACTGAGAGTAGTTGTCTTTTCGCTGAGTAATTGCTTTAGCCATAAAATTGTCTTATTATCCGCTGTTTTAACAGGATTTAACCGTTTGTATACCGTACTTTTGTTCC
>JANSXW010000002.1 GCA_024742755.1 bacterium
GCCCGGCTGCGGGCCACTGATCTGCACCAGCTCCACGTCCAGGCCGCAGTCGTCTATGGCTGACAGCTGCCAGTTCACCGGCATGCCTTCTTCGCAAGCCGGGATCTGTACCTGCATGTCGCCAGGGCCGTAGATCTCAGGGGCGCGGTTGTCCGCTACGGTGATCTCGTAGGACAGCTCCGTGCTGTTGCCCGCTTCGTCCACCGCCGTCAGCACCACCGTGTTCGTGCCTGTGCCTGCGTGCAGGCTCACCGCATAGCCAGCGCTTGTCTGCGTTACCGTTGCCCAGGGGCTCACGCCTGCAATATCGCTCTCGATGCTCACGCTCAGCGCGATGGCATCTGCTGCGCTGCAGTTGTCCGTGGCCTGTGCCAGCCACTCCAGCTGTACGCCGCACTCCCCTTCAGGGGGCGTGTACGTGAAGGATGCCCCGGAGCCCAGCTCTGCGCCGCCATCGGCCGTTGCCGTCAGGGAAGGCCCTTCCGTATCCTGGTTGGACAGCGACACAAAATCTTCCACTTCCAGCGGGAAGCAGCCCACGCCATAGCCGCAGCTCAGCGTGTCCAAAAGCTCCACCCGCAGCCCGTAGCTGCCTTCTCCCAGCCCGCTCACCGCGAAGCTGTTCTCAAGCGTCGTATCGGCTGCCACAAGGAGGTCGCTGCCCCCCTGCTCCAGGTAGACCGCGTAGCGGCCCGCACAGCCAAATTCCTCCAGCTCAAACACCACGCTGCCGTCCATGCCGCCCGGGCACAGTGGGCCAGCGCTGCTTAGCACGGTAGCCTCCGGCACCGGGTTGCAGTCCGCGTACAGTGGGCCCGTGATCGACACCACATTGCTCGTGCCGATGTTCTCCGTGATCGCAAGGCGGTACTCCTGACCGTTCTGCAGCGTGCCGTAGGCGATCGTCACGCTCGTTTCTGTCATATTTACGTAGTCCAGCACAGGGTTGCCCGCGCTGTCTTCTATGTCTACCGTGTACGTCACGCCTGCCTCGCCGCTGACCGGCTGCCATTCCAGCGTGACCGAGCCGTCGCAGTTGCAGCTGTACGTGTACGGCACCTCGTAGCCGCCGTCCACCGTATAGTCCTTCTCTCCTACGCCCAGCGTTACACAATCGGTGCTGCCGCTTGGCGTGATATCCGAGTCCAGCTCCGCTGCCCCGGACTGATAGCCCGCATACGACCACAGGTACGGCAGGCTGCCGCCCCATTCTGCGCGGCCCTCGTAGTCCAGCACATAGCCGCCCGCTGGCAGGCCTGTGAACACGAAGCGCCCTTCGATATCTGACACCAAAGTGTCCACGCCGTTGCCATCACAGTCCAGCAGCCGCACTTCTGTGAAGCCTAAGCCCGGCTCGCCAGCGCTCTGCAAGCCGTCCCTGTCGAAGTCCTTCCACGCGCGGTCGCCGATCTCGGCGCATACCAGTGGGAGGTTGTTGTTCAATACCAGGTCGCCCGGCGAAAGCACGAACTCCATGTAGAACGGGTTCGCCCCACAGGACGCGTCTTCCATCAAGCCGCTCATCGCTTCCTCTGAGCTGCCCACGATCGTAATGCCCGGATCGGGGTCCAGCTGCCCGCTGTCTGTGCAGGCGGTGCTGATGCCGTAGCCCGTTGGTGTTGTCAGCGTCATCGTGTACGTACCGCTGGCATCTACAAACCACTGGTAGAAGCCCGTTGAGCCGTCCGCGATCATCGTCACGTTGCCCGGGCCGCTCACCTCTACCGTGCCGCCCGTGATGATCTCGCCTGTATTCTCGCAGTAGATGAAGCCCTGTGGGTCCAGCATCTCGCCCCCAACGTCCGGGTCGTTCACGTCCGGGATGTAGTCCCCGTCCGCGTCAAGGAAGACACCGGCGTTTACATCGTAAGAGCTGGCTGCGCCTGGCTCTAAAGTGAAGCACTGCTGCCCCTCAAGGGAGTAGTCGGAGTCCTGCCCGTCCAGGGTGTTGCCTTCCACGTCCGGGATCGTCAGCACATAGTCTTCCCCATTGTCCAGCCCCTCAAAGCTTATTTCCAGGCAGTATTCGCCGCCCAGGACCAGCTCGAAAAGGTAGTACCCGTCTTCATCTGCTATTTGCACCTCATCAACCTGATTGCCATTGAGGTCCGTACCGTAAAGGCGCACCTGCACGCCGGGCAGCGTATTTTCATTGTCCGGAAGATTGGCATAGGCCTCTCCTAATGCCGCAAGCATAGGTGCGGCCGCCGTATTCCCGTCCTGGCTGAAGAAACCGTTGCGGTCATTGTCCAGCCATACGTAACCTCCAATGTCAGAACCGCAGAAGTCTCCTGCTATTTCGTTGCTGCTCCAGGCTTCCGCAGCTGCATAGCCTTCCATGCCTGCCGTAAGCGGGACACCGTTTTCATCTACGCCGCCAGGGATACGCCCTTCGCTGTCCAGATCTGCCGGAGTCAGCTCACCGCTGGCCTCCACGGCATCAAAGCAGCCGTCGCCATCGCTGTCCAGGTCCAGGAAGTTGAGGATGCTGTCCGCATCTATATCGGCGGCAAACATAGCCAGCACGGCTGTATTCCCGTCATCTTGCTCAGTGCCTTGTTCCGTTGCATCCAACAGCCCGTCGTTGTCGCTGTCCAGATCAAAACAATCCGGCACAAGGTCACTGTCCGTGTCAACGGTCTCGTCTCCTTCCACGGCATTGCTCAGGCCGTCGCCATCGCAGTCTTCATCGCCCCAGGCATCGCCTTTGGGCAGCGTGACAGAAGCATACAAATAATCACAAATCACCAGCGGGTCGGTGGAATCATCCACCTCTGTACCATCTATGCTGCCATCGCCATCGGTATCTGCCAAGAGCGGGTCCGTATTGTAGGTATTAATTTCCTCTGCGTTAGCCAGCCCATCCTCATCACAGTCATTCATGGACCAGTCAGCAGCGGGTTCGACCGTTTGGCTGGCCAGCACAAATGAGCAGGCATCGGTTGGAGCAGTCATGTCTGTCACTTCATCTCCATCGGTGACGCCATCTCCATCGGTGTCCACCGCAAAACTATCCGTCCCCAGTTCATCTTCTTCCGCATTCGTCAGCCCGTCCATATCACAGTCCGCATTGAGCCCGGAAACCGTGGCCGTTACCATACAACTGTTGCTGTTGCCACTGCCATCTGTTGCCGTCAGTGTCACCGTGACATCTCCGATATCGGTGCAGCTGAACGACGTTTGAGACAGCTCTAGCATCGGGCTGCCGCAATTGTCCGTTGTGCCGGCATCCACATCCGAAGCATTAACCGAAGCTGCGCCCATTTCATCCAACGATACCGGTACGCCCGTACAAGACATTACCGGCGCGATCGTGTCCAGCACCGTCACTGTAAGCATGCAGCTATCGGTGTTGCTGCTGCCATCTGTTGCAGTGAGCACAACAGAAACACCGCTAGCCGATTGTGGCGTCCGGGAGCCTGCTCCACTGCTGTTCAAAGCAGGAGTATTCACCGCCAAATCATCACAGGTAAATGTGCTGTCCGATAACGACAGACTGAGCGCACCACAGTTGTCGGTGGTGCCACCACCTGCCTGTGCCGAGCTGATGCTCCCTTCGCCTGCGCTGTCCAGGTACACCGTCAGGTCCGTGCAGGACGCTACCGGCGCGATCGTATCCAGCACTGTCACTGCTAACGAGCAAGTATCGCTGTTGTTGCTGCCATCCGTTGCTGTTAAGACTAGTAAGTCACCGCTTAAGTCATTACAGGTAAATGTGCTGTCGGACAAAGACAGGCTGAGCGTACCACAGTTGTCGGTGGAGCCACCATCTGTCTGTGCCGAGCTGATGCCCCCTTCGCCTGCGCTATCCAGGTACACGGTCAGGTCTGTACAGGACGCTACCGGTGCGATCGTGTCCAGCACTGTTACTGTCAACATGCAAGTATCGCTATTGTTGCTGCCATCCATTGCCGTTAAGACAACGGAGGCTGCTCCGCTTAAGTCATCACAGGTAAATGTGCTGTCCGACAACGACAGGCTCACGCTGCAGTTGTCCATTGAGCCGCCATCTGCCTGTGCCGAGCTGATGCTCCCTTCGCCTGCACTGTCCAGGTACACCGTCAGGTCTGTACAGGACGCTACCGGCGCGATCGTGTCCAGCACTGTTATCATCGACATACAACTGCCAGAGCCTGAGGAAGCAGGAGCACTCTCTGTGACAATTAAGGTTACTTCCTGCTCGCCCAATTCATCGCACGTAAATGTACTATCTGATAGAGATAAGCTGATATTGCAGTTGTCGGTGGAGCCGCCACCTGCCTGTGCCGGGCTGATGCTCCCTTCGCCTGCGCTGTCCAGGTACACCGTCAGGTCTGAACAGGACGCTACCGGCGCGATCGTGTCCAGCACTGTTACTATAGCTGAGCACGTATCGATATTGTTAGCACTATCTGTTGCCGTCAAGACAACGGTATGCGCTCCCTGCTCGTCACAACTAAAAGCGTTTTGGGAAAGCGACAGCGTTAGGGTATCGCAACTGATCATACTTCCAGCTCCAATATCACCTGGCAGAATGCTGGCCTCACCTGATGCATCCAGATAAACGGTAATATCCATACAAACTGCAGTAGGCAGCAAGGTGTCCAATCCTGGAATCGGGTTCACTTCTGGTACCGCTCCGATGGCATCGTAAGCTAAAGCAGACAGGTAGGGGTATGATATGATGCTTGCACTGTCAACGATGCGCCAGACTCCATCATTGCCGTTATTGGTTTCTCCTTCAAAGTCCCAGCCAGCGTCGGTAAAGAGAGCTGCGGCTTTCATCTCACAGGTCGTTTTCCCTTCGCCAGCAGCGCTCTCAGACAGGCCAGACAACTCCGTGTCCCAAAAACTATTGGAAACTGTTCCTGAATTTGCACCGATAGCCCCGTCTCCCGAGTTCATTTCAACTGCAGCGTAGGTGTTTTCGACCACACCGCTGTTTTGGAAAACCAGCCCAGCACCTTCAGCAATTTTGCCAGTCACATAAGCATTGTTGATCTGCCCGCTGATATTGATCGCAGCCAAACCAGCACCAATAGTAAAGTTGACCTGTGCAGCTGATTCTTCTATACTACCATTTTGGATCCAGCTAATGCCTGAAGGCAAATAAGGTGGAAAAGAGGGTGAGGTTGACGTTACGGCCGCAAAGCACCGGCGGATTGCACCGGCATTGAGCAACGATATACCGACGGCCATGCCCTCATCAGACTGAATATTAACCCGGCTGTCTGCAACGGATGTATTCATGCCAAGACAACCTGCAATACCGGCACCTAAGTCCCTGTTTTGTACATGTGTGGTAAGGAAGGAAAGCTGCGTATTCGTGGCCCGCGACTCTAGCACAGCACCAACAACACCTCCCCCCATTCGTATGTTGCCTGAAGTTGAGATACTATCAATCTGACTGTTGTGGACAAAACCAGCCAGGATTCCGTTAGGAGATAAGGGCAGATCTGAAAAATCATACTCAATACTGCTTCCCACTGAGGCGCTGTCCAACTTAAGGTTATGCACCGTAGCACCGCCGAGAGAGTGCAGGCTATCTAAAAAAGTAGAATCAACCAAGACTTGGAGAAGGAAACTTTCTTCATCCACCTTCCCCAAGTTCGACCCTTCGAAAGCCCCCAATGCAAAGAAAAGCCCGTTGCCGTAAGAAAGGCCATTATCAATTTGCAAATCGTTGATGCTGTAGCCTTGTCCGTCAAAATACCCGGTGAACCCGTTAACAGTACCGGTTCCATTTAAAACATCCCCGTCCATGGTACCGATTGGAAGCCATCCGGCATCCGCTACGTACTCCTGATAACCGCTGCTGTCTTTATCCAGGTCGTTGATCAGTATAAAATGGGCCTCCATCCTGAAGCGGACGTTATGCAGGTGCTCCCAGTCCGCAATTTGATAGGGGTCTTCGGGGGTGCCTGAGCCAGCGAAAAAGAGGGCCGACTCGTAAGCTCCTAAGTCTACTGTGCCTTCCTGAATACGGATAGTGCCTGCCAGGTCTTTTTCTAGGTTGGCAGCGAAAGTGTTATCGCCCAGGTCAATCAGTGGCGAGCTTTCGCTTAGCACAAAGTTTCCTTCAGCAGTAGGCGTATCGTCTACTGCATCAAATGTAAAGTCTTCAAATGCTGCACCCCCTAAGTCGTCAACCGTGTAAAGTGTATTAACTGAAAGGTTGCCTACATCTATGCGGTCTTCCCCATATTCAAAATAGCAATTGAAGATATCTACGTCACCAGTACCATCAATAATCCCATCGCTGCCGTCATCGGCATCATTGCCAAAACTGATGCAATTGTAAAGGGTCGCTTTAGAACTAGAGCCGACCTCGACTACACAACCATCATCATCTGCATAGTTTCCGGCAAATGTAGTATTGTACACCCAAAACTGAGTGCCATCCACTCCCATCAATGCCGCACCATCATCATAAACCAAATTGCCCGAAAACAGGCAGCTTTCCACAAACACATTGATGTCGTCATTATCGCCGTCTACATCGAAATAAAAGGTACCATCATCCCCTTCGTTACCTTGCACCAAACATGCTGCAAACAGGAAAACCGGAGGTACAGGGCAGTCCGAATTCGCATAAACTGCGCTACCGTCTTCACCGGTGTCGTTGAGCAGGTTGTTGTTGAGCTTTGTACGAACGAACCTAATGGTGTCGCCCAGGGTGCCCTCATCCAAATCAAAATAACATGCAGCCCCACTGCCGCCGTCATTTTCGTTATTGGAAATATCGCAATCATACACCGAAATGGCTTCCTTAGAAGCGATCCCGCCTCCATCATCGCTAGCGGTATTGTGATGTATTTTTACATTTCGGAGCACACAATTGGTACCGCTAAAGTCTACAATAGCGTTGTCATTGTACAGGCCGCTGCCGTCTACAGCCTGGTTTTGGGATATATCACAGCTACTGATGCTGATTGTACCACCGTTGTAAATCGCACCGCCATCTTCAGCTTCGTTCTGGAAAATACTGCAGCCACTGATCCAAATTGAACCGTCGTTGTAAACCGCACCACCATTGAGCGCTGCCGTGTTGCCGTACAGCATGAGGTCTTGCAGTACCACCCCGGAGGTTGAATCCGCTGCAAAATTTGAATTAAAAATCCCTGCACCCGTACCAAAGAAGAAGTTATCCGAACGATCGGCATAACCACCGGTAATGTGCAGCCCTTTTAAAAGGGTAAAGTCGTCGACGGGCCCAAATGTCACAACGCGGTATACATTATCCGTGTTGGTTGCAGGGTCGCCAATATTTCCGGAGAGGATGGTCGGGTAAGCCGCCGTATCCTGCGCTGTCAGAGCAGATGCGCCCGACGGGAGGGATCCGTAAATAGCAACGCCGGACGCCACCCGGAAGGAAGCTTCCCGGTCGGTACCGGCAGTCGGCAGGTATTCCCCGGCCGCAATCCAAATCTGATCGCCTGCATTTGCCCTGGCCAGCGCATCCTGAAGGCTGTTGTACGCATTGGCCCAGGAAGTACCATTGTCCAGCCCGCTCGCATTGATATCCACGTAAAACACTTCCTCTGTATTAGGGTTGAGCGTCTTCAAACCCGGTGTTCCTGATGTGCCGTCATTGAAATCGTAGGTAAACGAAATAGGAGCCGCAACCCCACTGTCATTATAATAGGTGATGTGCTGCACAATATCGTTCATCATCTTCTGCGAGACGATTACTCTGGAGCTCCCTTCAAAGTTTAGAGTCATCTGATGGCCTGTATTGTCATATTGACCAATATAAAGCTCCTGTGTAAAAATAGAATCATTGCGCAGGCTGAACAGGGCGCTTCCCTTCAGTTGAAAATAATCATCGGCACTGGCACCGCCTTGCCGCTCAATCTGCAGGGTGCTCCCATTGTAAAACCCCTGCCCATCATTCAAAATCTGAAGGTCAGGATCTGAGATAAGGACCCTGCTGTCTAAGAAGATGGTATCCGCATAGTACTCCCCTGGGATGTCAAGGTTGGTGAAAGTAGTGGGCGCATTGCTCATCATCGCCTCATAGGCGGGCTCTACAAAGAAAAGGTAATCCGTGTAGGCACCGTCTAAGCCTACACCGGAAAGTAAAGCCGACCCCGTTCCTGTACCGGTGTACAAGGTTGTACCAATACCCGCGTAACCCGTTGTATTCCGGACCGGATAGCCGGATACACTGTTATCATCAAAAAAGAAGTACCAGCGCTGCCCCGGCAGTACCCCCTGTGGATTGATAGTCAATATCGCATCATCGCTATCCGGATGGGTACCGACCCCCAAGTTATCGCCACAGCCAAAAACGGTATCTACCGCACCTAACACCGTTTTTATCCCGTCAGCTTCTGTGCGGCTGTAAGTAGCCAGAAGCTCTTCTTTGATATTGGCAGAGGTATAGTACCCATGTACGTCGTCGTCGTAAGTTACCCCGGCAATTTCCACCGCTACCTGTACCGTAGCTTCTCCCGCTGCCGTACCCCCAATGGAAAAAGCATAGTCGCTTTCGTCCGGATCATCGCTGATCACGTGGAGCTCAGCCACGCGCTCCATATCTACAGGAGTAAGGTCTTCCGGGCCTGACAAGGCCGAGACAGGAGCAAAAGTAACTGTGAACGAAATACTTTCGCCCGCCCCGATCGCTACTGGAAAAGTTATGCCGCTGACGCTAAAATCGGCGCTATTGTCACCGTCGAAGTAGATATTCGAAACGTTGATTACTCCCGAATTATCCGTGTTAGAAATCTGATACTCAATAGCGGGATGGAGGCTGTTATCGTCACCTATAAAGCCTGTACCGTAATCCGTACCATCACTTACGTTGATCGTGGTTGATCCGGAAGCGATTGCATTGCCGTTGTAAGACAATTGAATGTCTCCCCCAATGGGAGTCTTCGCACTGCTCTGTAAAACCCAAAACAGCGACAGGAAGAAAGTGAGTAAACCTACTCGTTTCATGAGATTGTGCATATTATGATTTGTTAATGTTGTATTACCTGACATTCGGCAGCCACTTAGCATAAGGGGCTACCCGGTAGAAACAACTATCGAGACTGGCAAAATATACCAACAAAGTTATCGCTCCCGGGCAAGGCTCGTTCTCCCAAAAAGTGGTTCTTGCTTCTGTCATTGTAAAACTAGCCCATTACCGTTAGCACCCGCTTACCAAATCTTTGAAACCTGTTCCCAAATCTTAAAAAAACGCCTCGCAAATCATTAAACCCAATGTTCCAAAGGGGTTGAGACCTTTAAAATTCCTTGTGCTTACTCTTCCTCAAGACTGGCATTGTACATAAATTGCCTGGGCGTCAATCCGGTTTGCTGCTTGAACAAACGGTAAAAAGTGGACTTGCTGTTGAACCCACAGTCCTCAATAAGATGATCGAGGATAATATCCCCTTTACTCTGAATCATCAGTTTCTGTGCCTCCTCAATACGGAACTGATTGATGAAGGCATTGAAGTTCTTACTCGAATACTGATTGACGGCCTGTGATATGTAAGTTTCATTGGTGTTGAGCTGTTTGGCCAGCTCGCTTAACGTCAGGGTTGGATTTTTGTACAACTTTAAGCTTTCTACCAAGGCGTTGATGTCAAGAAAGAGCTGTTCCAGCCGGTCAATGTTCTCTGTACTAGCTTCTTCCGTTATAAGATGGACCTTTTCCGCACCCTTACCTGCGCCGGCAACCTGCTCCAGCGGCACTACCTCCGGAACCTCATACGGGTACTCTGCGTGCGGATGCCTCAAGGCATTTTTATTCTTTTGGTAAAGCGACCGCACCAGCCGTTGGTTTTTAAAATAAAGCAGGCCCAACACCAGCAATCCGGTCAAAGCAGCAGCCAAACCTAACCCTATCAGGGTCAGGAACTGTTGCTTTTGCTGCAACTCATAGGCTTGTTGTTTGATTTGCCCCAAATGCCGCTCATGCTCGTAGAGCGATTTTAACTCTGCAAACCTTGCCGAGGCTGTACTCGATGCAAATGCTTCCCTAAACTGATGGTATTGCTCCAGCTGCCCCTTGAACTGCTCGTAATCGCCCAAAGCCGCAAAGAGGTCGAGCAGCTCAATCAGTGCTAACTCAATGCGGTCATTTGCTTTGGCCTGTTGGAATAATTGCAACGCCTTTTTCTGTAAATCAATAGCTTGGTCATACCTTCCATTTTGCACGGCATGATCTGCCTGATTGATCAGGATACTCCCTATTAGAAGGATGTTTCCGACTTGCCTCGCCTGATCTAGCGCTATCCCATAGTAAGACTCAGCCTTTGTGTTTTGACCGGCAACAGAGTGGTATACCCCCAGATTGTTGTTCATTTGCGCGACCCCAAGCCCGTAGCCTTTTGCTGAAAACAGCTCAAGTGCCCGTTCTGTGCAGACTTTAAAAACCTCCCAATCCTCTGCTTCCTTGGTCGTCACAGCCAAATTCTGGTAACACAATGCCATGTTAAGGGTATCTCCAAGGGCTTCAAAAAATTTTAGCGCTTTGTTCAAGGTCTCCTTACCCTGCACCAACTCCCCGTTCTTGACCTCCAGCAGCCCTATGTTGATCCAACTTTGGCCTATGCTCAACGAATCTTCGAGCTCCTCTGCAGCTTTTAAAGATGCTTCGTAAGCCTCAATTGATTTGCCCGGGTAACCTTGGTAATCGTAGTTGATGCCAAGGTTATTCCAACAGGCCCCGGCAAACTCAATATCCTGATCTGCATAATCGGTTTCCAGGGCTTTTTGATAGCTATCGATGGATAAGTACAACTCCCCCCTGTAATAATGGTACAGCCCGTATAAATAATAACTCTTGGCGAGCAGAGCGTCTTTTTCATTTTGCACCGCTTTTTCATAGAAAGCGTCAATCAGTGGCCCTGCCTTATCTATTTCTTCAGGGAGCAATGCCTTGATTGCTTCATACGACAATCCCTGTTCTTGCGTTTCCTGGGCACTAACCGGAATTGCCACTCCTGAAAAAAGGATAAAGGCGACGGAAAAGAGCGCACAGCTTTTCAACAGATTGATCATAAAAATATTTGTGCATATTTAATTACAAGACAGATTCAGTGCTGAAGGATTACTTGTATATGAAGAAGACCTTTGAACCCAAACTCATTTTACCAATGGATTGTGCTGCGTTCAACAACACAAGCAGGGCTACTAATGACTTAATCCCCTCATTTAAGAAACGGCTCGAAATATTTTGAATATATTACAAACATACTCAAAAAAGGGTAATTTACTATTTCACAGTTTAGTATATTTCGGTCTGTACAATTTAGTTGCCATCTGAAGTATTTAACTGTAGCATTACAGAAAAACAACCATTCGCCACATTTTCCCTACATTTATGTAATTCGACCCTGCCTTGCTGCGTATTAGTAAGGTAACGGGCGGTACATCAATACCCTGCCTTCCCAAAAGACAAAATCTATGTTAAACCGCATCATTTCGGGGCTCTTCGCTGCATTGCTTTGCTCCGCCCCTCTATTTTCCCAATCTCCAAAACCAATTATGAACGATAACAGCCCATACGCCGGTGCCTGGGCCAAAATTGACTCCCTGGAGCAGAATGGCCTGCCCCGGTCTGCCCTCGAAGCCACCGAAGCCCTCTACCAGCAAGCTAAAGCAGATGAGGAACCGGCTGAATGGGTCAAAACCATCATCTATCTGAATAAATTCCAGAGTCAAATCGAAGAAGAAGGCTTGGCGGAAGCGATCCGCCGTGTGCAATCGGAAGCCGATTCGGCTTCTTTTCCTGTAAAACCAGTGCTCCATACCCTGCTGGCCGGCTTGTATCAGCGCTACCTGGAGGAAAACCGCTGGCAGATCAGTCAGCGGACGACTGTGGCCGGTGAGCGCCCGGCAGAGATCAACCTCTGGACAATCAGGGACCTGCTGGATGAAACGGCAAAGCAGTACCTCTTGTCTGTACAGGACAAAGACCTCATCAACATCCCTATTGAGGAATGGGCGCCCATCACTACCCCCAACAGCCCGGCAACAGAAGGGCTGCGCCCCACGCTTTACGACTTCCTCATGCACCGGGCTATTGACTACTTCTCCAACGACCAATCGTACCTCAACGAACCGGTGTACAAGTACGTACTCCGGAAGGAAGCCGCCCTCGCTCCAGTCCGGGCTTTCATCCAAACCCGCTTTAGCGGACAGGACTCCACAGCTTATACCCTGCAGGTGCTCCATCTGCTGCAGGACCTGCTGCAGTTGCGGCTGGCCGATGACAATGCTGCCGCCCTGCTCGACCTGGACCTCAAACGCCTGCAGTTTGCTTACCGGAAACTGGTCAATGCACAAAAAGAAACCCTTTACACTCAGGCCCTCCAACGCACCATCAAGCAATACGACGGTACGCCTGAGGTCATGCAGGCCTGGTATGCCCTGGCACAGCATTATCAGCAGCTTGGGCAAAACTACCAGCCCCTTGGCGATACCACGCATCGCTGGAAAGCAAAGGAAGCCCTGGATTTAACCACCCAAGCGCTCAACACCTACCCTGATCATTACTGGGCTAAGCCCCTCAAAATCCTGCAGACCGGACTCCTGGAGCAGCAACTGACCCTTCAGGCTGAAGAAGTTTACCTTCCTAATCAGTCGATGCTCTTTTCCCTCACCTACCGGAATACAGATACGCTGCACTACCGGCTCATCCCACTCGCTCCGGAAGATGCCTTCCAACTGGAACGCAACCGGGGTGAAGATGCCCTTGAAATCCTGAAAAACAAAGCGCCCCGGCTTCAGGGGCACTTCAAGCTGCCGGACGAAGGCGACCTGCAGCAACACCGCACCGAGTTTGCCCTTGACGGGCAGGGGTTCGGCAGTTATGCCCTCCTCTATGCCGCAGATGAAGATTTTAATGAAAAATCTGAGGTCAGTGCCGCCTTTTTCAGCATTTCCGAACTGGGCGCCCTCTATCAACGTACCGAAAATAAAATCCTGATCGCTCACCGCGAAAATGGTCAGCCGCTGGCAGGAGTGGAACTTCAGTTCTTTACCACCCGGTACAATCGCCGGAAAAACCAGCAGGAACTGGTCCCGCACAGCAACGCCCAAACCAATGCCATGGGCATGGCTTCCCTGCCTGGCGATGACAGGCAATCCTTCGTCGTACAACTCACCCGGGGCGCAGATGTACAGTTCCTGGGCCGGGGCTTCTCCAATTATCAGTCTTACGACAGAGATATCCGGTCTGAAACCACCCATTTCTTTCTGGACCGATCGATTTACCGCCCGGGGCAGGCCATCTACTTCAAGGCCCTCGCCTTAACCGAAGATGCTGATGGCCTGCCAGCTATACTGCCCAATCAGCCCATCACCCTGACCTTCCGGGATGCCAACCGGCAGGAAGTGGAAACGCTGGAACTGAAAACCAATGAATTTGGCACCGTACAGGGCAACTTTACCGCTCCGCAGGGTGGCTTGCCGGGGCAAATGTCGATACAGTCCAACCTGGGCGGAAGTACACAATATTTCTCAGTGGAAGAATACAAACGCCCCAAGTTTGAAGTGGAACTCCAACCGCTGAAAGGGCAGCCGGAACTGGGCGATACCGTGATAGTTTCCGGCCTGGCCAAAGCCTACGCCGGCAATGTAATCGATGGGGCAAAGGTCACCTACCGGGTGGAGCGCAATGCCCGCTTCCCCTGGTCTTTCTGGTGGTACCGCATGCCAAGCAGCAACAGTATGGAAATTGCGAATGGCGTGGCACAAACAGCTCCGGACGGCAGCTTTTCCATTGAATTCCCTGCGTTGCCTGACCCCACCATCAGCCCGGACAACCGCCCGGAATACACCTATACCGTATCGGTGGATGTCACCGATTCCAACGGCGAAACCCGCTCCGCTACCCGTTCCGTACGCCTGGGCTATCTGCAGCTCAAGGCTGAAATGGAACTCCCGGCTCAGGCAGACCTGGCCAATCCGATGATGGCACTGCAGCTCTATGCCCAAAACCTGGATGGCAATCCTGCGGCTGCCGGTGGCGAACTCACCATAACTGCTCTGGCACCGCCGCCTCGCGCATTGGTGGCGCGCTACTGGGAGCGCCCGGACTACTATCTGCTGGAGGAGGCAGAGTTTGTACAGCGTTTTCCTCACCTGCCCTATGCAGATGAAAATGAGCAGCGAAACTGGAAAACCACAGGTACTGTTTTCGAAGAATCGGTAGAAGTCAATGGTCAAGACACCCTATTCCTGAATTTCTCCGGCTGGAAGGTTGGCCACTACCGCGCCACCCTCCGCCTGCGGGATGAAAGTGGGGAGATGGTAGAGTCGGTCAAGTATTTTGCGCTGTTTGACAGCAAAAAACAGCGCCTGCCCGATGGTGCCGTAGCCTGGGAAAAGCCCGCCAAAGAAGGCCCCTTCCAACCCGGTGAAACCTATCAGCATCTACTGGGCAGCGCCACAGCGGAAATACCCTACCTGATCGAAGTGGAAGGCCGTGATGGCACCCTCCGGCAGGAATGGCTGAAAGCAGCACGGTGGCAGTGGATCAGCCAGAAAATTGAGGAAAAAGACCGGGGCAATTTATTCCTCCACATTCAGGGGATGCAGTACAACCGCTTTTTCCAGTTCCAACAGCAAATCACCGTGCCCTGGAGCAACAAGGAACTAAAAATCACCTATCAGACTTTCCGGGATAAGCTGTTGCCCGGAGCGGAAGAAACCTGGGAACTCAAAATCAGCGGCCCGGAGAGAGAAGCGGTAGCAGCAGAGTTGGTGGCAGGTATGTACGATGCTTCGCTGGATGCCTACCGCATGCACAACTGGTATTTCAACCCTTTCCCGAGTGCCTACAGCCGTTTGAACTGGGCACAGCAAGGCTTTTCAGCCAACTATGGCCGTTCCTTTTTCTACAACAGAGGGCCTTACTTTAGCCCTAATGCGCGGCAGTACCGGGAGCTTGACTGGCACAACTGGAACCGTTGGTATGGTGGTTTTGCACGGGGAAATACACCTGTGATGGCCGAATCGCGGGCTTTTGATGATGGAGCGGTCGAATTCAGTGATCAAATATCAAATTACTCTTCTAAATCAGTAGAAAAAACTACAGCCGCTCAGGCCACTATAGCTTCCCCCCCTGCCCCGGAAGGCGACACCATGACCAATGCCGAACCGGAAGCCCCTAAACCAGAGCCAGCCATCCGCCGCAACCTAAAGGAAACCGTCTTTTTCTTTCCACAGCTGCGTACCGATGAGGCGGGCAATGTCATCCTGCAGTTCAAAATGAATGAAGCGCTGACGCGCTGGAAATTCCTGGCTTTTGCCCACACCACCTCCCTGCAGTATGCCCTTTCCGAGCAGGAAGTAGTCACGCAAAAGCAGCTGATGGTACAGCCTAATGCGCCCCGTTTTGTGCGTCAGGGCGACCGCATTGCCTTTACCGCCAAGGTGAGCAACCTGTCGGAAGCCCGGCTGCAAGGCACCGCCCGCCTCCAATTGTTTGATGCTGTCAGTATGGAGCCGATGGATGCCTTGTTTGGGAATGCGGAGCAGGAACAGCCCTTCACAGCTGAAGCCGGGCAGTCTCAGGGGGTATCCTGGATGCTTGAAGTACCGGAAGATTTCACCGGCGCGATCGTACACCGGGTCACGGCAGAAGCAGGCAGCTATGCCGATGGAGAAGAAAGCGCCCTGCCGGTGCTGACCAACCGGACCCTAGTCACGGAAACGATGCCATTGCCCATCGGTGGGAAAGAAAGCAAGACCTTCGACTTCAGCGCGATGAAAAAAGCGCAGCAGTCCAAAACGCTGCAGCCTCATCAGTTTACCCTGGAGTTCACCTCCAACCCGGCCTGGTACGCAGTGAAGGCACTCCCATACCTGATGGAGTACCCCCACGAATGCACCGAGCAAATTTTCAGCCGCTACTACGCCAACAGCCTGGCCTCTTCCGTGGCGAATCAGTACCCGGAAGTGCAGCGCGTGTTCGAGCAGTGGCGCTCAACGGATGCCCTCCTAAGCGAACTCGAACAAAACCAGGACCTGAAAAACATTATCCTGGAGCAGACACCCTGGGTGCGCAATGCCCAAAGCGAAACCGCACAGCGCAAGCGCATCGGCCTGCTGTTTGACCTCAACCGTATGGGGTACGAAAAAGCGGAAGCGCTGAACAAGCTCAAGGAACGGCAATCCGCTAACGGTGGGTTTTCCTGGTTCCCGGGCGGGCGCGAAAGCTGGTACATCACGCAGTACCTGGTGGAAGGCCTGGCACGGCTGCAGTTGCTTGGCGTAGAAGACATTGCGAATGACCGTACCGCCCGGAACATCCTGGAGCGCGGCCTCGCCTTTGTGGATGAAGAAATGGCCGATTACTACACCAAGGCTATGGCCAGAAAGGATAGCCTGCTGCCAAACATTGCCATTCACTACCTCTACACCAGATCTCTTACCGCTGATCAGGAGCTTTCCGGGACTGCCAGGGGGGCATTCAACTTCTACCTGAACCAGGCTGAGGATAAGTGGTTAGAGCGCAACCTCTACGAACAGGCTATGCTGGCAGTGGTCTTCCAAAAGCAGGATATGCCGGAACAAGCCACCAAAGTCATGAAGTCTCTGCGCGAGCGTGCCCTGTACAACGAAGAAATGGGCATGTACTGGAAGTACGATTATGGCTTCTATTGGTACCAATTGCCGATTGAAACCCACGCCATGCTGATCGAGGCCTTCGCTACCGTTGCTAAGGACGAAGAAGCGGTGGAGCAACTCAAAGTGTGGCTGCTGAAAAACAAACAGACCAACCACTGGGAGACCACCAAGGCCACGGCAAGTGCGGTCTACGCCATGCTCCGCTTCGGCGAAAACTGGCTGGCTTACGATGAGCCTGTGCAGGTCTCCTTTCCCAAATTAGATGCGGAGGCTTATGAGGCACAAATTACCGAAGCGCAAAAGAATGCTGAAGCTGGCACCGGGTATTTCAAAACCCAATGGGACGGCAAAGCCATTCAGCCGGGCTTCCGCCACATTCAGGTGGACAACCCAAACCCCGGCATTGCGTGGGGTGCCGCCTACTGGCAGTACTTCGAAGACCTGGATAAAGTGGAGACCTTCAAGTCCACTCCGCTGGTCATGAACCGCACCCTCTACCGGGAAGAGCCCAGTGACAAGGGGCCCATCCTGATGCCTGTCACCCCCAAAATGACGCTCCGACCCGGCGACAAGCTTGTGGTGCGCATCGACATCAAAGTAGACCGGGCGATGGAGTACGTCCACTTGCAGGACATGCGGGCGAGTGGCCTGGAGCCGGTCAATGTGCTCAGCCGCTACAAATGGCAGGGTGGCCTGGGCTATTACCAAAGTACCCGGGATGCCTCCACGGACTTCTTCATTTCGTATTTGCCGCAGGGCACCTTTACGTTGGAGTACCCGCTGCGGGTCAGCCACCGGGGGGATTTTACCAACGGCATGGCGCGCCTGCAGTGCATGTATGCGCCGGAATTCAGCAGCCATTCAGCCGGGGTGCGATTGAAGGTGGAGTAGAAATAGGCATTGCTATTGAAACAAGATCACAATATCTTGCGAACAGCATAACTTAGGCTTATGATCACCTCATTGGAGCAACTGGACTTGCAAAAAAAGTATTCTTACGCGGACTACCTGACCTGGAACCTCAGGGAGCGGGTGGAGCTATTGAGGGGATATGTACGCAAAATGGCGCCTGCCCCCAGCGATGAACATCAGCGGATCAGCAGTTTTCTTCATGGTACAATTTGGTATCACTTGCGGCAAAAGGAATGTGAAGTCCGGCATGCGCCCTATGATGTCCGGCTCATCATCCCGTCTGATACGCCCCTGTCCAGCCGGAGAAGAAAAAGCGCCACCGCCCTGTCCGATGAAGAGATAGAAACTGTGGTCCAACCGGATATCCTCGTGGTTTGCGACCCCGCAAAAATTGATGACCGGGGCTGCCTGGGCGCTCCGGACCTGATTATTGAAATCCTCTCCCGGGGCAATAACAAGGAGGACACCGAAGAGAAATTTACCATTTACGAATCCGCTGGCGTCCCGGAATATTGGATTGTCCACCCTTACGAGCAAACCATTACGGTTTACCGGCCGGACAGCAATGGGCGATATGCGGGGTCACGCCCTTTCGCACCCGGTAGCCAACTCACATCAGAAATACTGAAGGAATTGGAGATACCGGTTGCAGAAGTTTTTGGCAGAAAATAATTTTACTTCGTGGTTTTGAGACCGGTGGAAGCGTTGAATCCTCCGTGGTCAAAAGCTTCATCAGGCCCGGACAATAAAATCTCATCCAGAAAAATCCAGCTTTTGCCGCCTGGATTAGGGTGCCAGTCCGGATTGCGAAGCGGGCTGCGTACCTCCACTTTCACATAGCGGGCATCAACCGGGGCAAATGCAATGGGGAAGTATTTCAGCTCCGTTTCGACCACCTCCTTATCGATGGTTGGCCAGTCTGCCCTTGCCACCTCCCGGAACTGCTTCCCATCAGCAGAGACGGAAACGATGGCGCTCTTAGGGAAGAAAATCCAGCTGGCCGGCCTGGACAAGGCACTGATGGTGACTTCATTAACGGAAGTGAGCTCCGGCAATTCCATCAACGCGGCCATATGCTCCCCTTCGTACCCCAGCCAGTTGCCGGCTGTGAATACTGCTGTGCCTTTCTGCAAATCGACCAGGGATGCGCCTCCATTGGCCTGGAACTTTCCGGAAGGGGGGTTGAGCAGGCGCCCTTCTTTTGCCCTTAGCCCCGCTTTTACGAAACGGGCCGCAGACACCTCACTTTCATTCCAGCCTGACTTTGCAGCATACGCCTGCACTTCCGCCGTAGTGCGCAGGATAAGAGAATCCGGGAAAAGGGGAGAATCCGGCCCCGGAGGAGTGCCATCAATGGTGTAGCGCACCTCCACGCCTTTAAAGTTGGAAATGGCGCGCACGACGATGGAGTCATGGAACAGCGTGGATGCCGCCTCCAACAGCGGGGGATTAAGGGCAGCCGTCCCAAAGACCTCCCGGTCCGCTTCCTGCTGTACAGCCACCTGTGGGTGCGCCTGTCTCCATTCGGCCAGGGCAGCATCAGATACCGCCGTTTGCCACAGGTAGACTTGCTTCAGTTCCGGTAATTGCCCGATCGCCTTCAGCCCCTGATCGGTCACTGCCGTCCCATAGAGATTGAGTACCTGCAAGTGAGGCAGCTCCGACAGAAAGCCAAGCCCCGCATCCGTGACCCGGGTGCCCTGCAATTGTAGCTTTTTCAGATTGGTGAACGCCGCAAGCTGTCCTGTCAGCTCATCCGAAAAGTTGCTGTACCCGCAGTGGAGCTCAATGACCCGGTCAGCGTACTTGCCAAGGGGCGCAAAACTCCGGGCACTGATCGCCGTATCCCGCGCCATATCCACCAGCAAAAAGGGGCTGTCTTCCGCAGCTACTGCCACGTGCAGGCCTTGTGCATTCAGCTGTTGGACCGTTTCAAGCGGCAGGGGCGGCAGGTCCAGCTTCGCCCAATGATCGGCAGGGGCCTGATAGGCTTCCAGCAGGGTAGCCACCGCAGCCCGGTCCTTCATGTCTTTCACCTTGCAGTCGAAACAGGCATCATTGCCCATCCACCATTCCAGAAGCTGAATCTCTCCCTCCGACAATTGGGGCTTGCCCTCCGGAGGCATGTGCTCCTCCACTTCCATCGGCAAATGCACGCGCTCCAGCAGCAGGCTCTGAGCAGGTACTGCGGTATTGATAAGGGGCCCGCTATCGCCTCCTGCCAATAACCCCGCCTGATCGGTGAGGACCAGCCCTCCCTTAGACTTGGAAGGCTTATGGCAGCCGGTGCACTTTTGGTCCATAATGGGTTGTATGATGAGGTCGTACACCAGCGCTTCTTCGATATTTTCCACTGTTTGGGGCGCTGACGGTTTTTCGAAAAGATAATCGGTGCCGTGGGTCATTGCCCCACCGTAGTGCCCGGCGGCGAACAAAGCCACGCCACAAACCCACAGCAGATAAGGGTACAGTTGGGTCAGCAACCGGATATATTGCCGATGCCCAAGGTAAAGCAGCAAAGCACTGACGGCCGTTGCAATCCCCAGCCAGCGGTGGTACTGCAGGAGGTTTTCTTCATAGCCGCCTTCTTCCGCCAGCCACCATCCGGTAGCTGCTGCCACAATAGAGGCCAGGGTGCCCAGGAGGAGGGAAAGCCCGATGGCCGGCTGATAGTTGTTGTGTTTTTGCCAGCGCTGCAGCCCCTCCATCAGCATACCCAGCAGCAGGAAACCGATGGGCAGGTGGACAATGAGTGGGTGCAACCGGGCTGGGTTTATGGATAGTATTTCCATGGTCAGGGCTTTTGAGTTAAAAATAGTTCATCTATAAAAATCCAGGCGGGCCGGCCGGCACCATCATGCCAATCGGGCAGCTGCCGGGCGAGTATGACCACCTCCAGGCCCTTAGCGCTCCAGGAGCTGAGCGGCACCTCCAGGAAGTGGAATTGTGCAGGCGCACCGGGCTCAGGCTGTGCGGTTTCAAACCGGCCAATCTCTTCCCCGGCATCATAAACCTGTACCGTCGCCGGGGGCATGATCCAGGCACCGGCATTGTCCAGCAAACTGAGCACCAGTGTATTAGCCTTTCCGGCTTCCGGGGCCTCCAGCTGCAGGCGCAGGGTGTCCGTTTCCCAACCCAGCCATGCCCTGGGAGTGGCTGAAAAATTCAGGGCGCCCTTTTGCCGGTCGGCCAAAGCAGGCAGACCGGCTCCGGTATATTGCGGCGCGGGGATTGGGACGGCATTCGTAACGCTTAACGGTTGGTTGTATTTCAGGCTGCGGACAGATACACCTACTACCGGGCTGTCTTCAAAATCGGGTTGAAAAGCCTGCGCAGCGATGGTAGCCGATTGGGAAAGCCGCAAGGGCTCCTGATAAACAGGGCTTTGCGAACCCACCGGGCTCCCATCCAGCGTATACCGGAGTTCCACACCAGGGTAGTCCAGCTCCAGGCGTACCGTGGCGGTTTCAGTAAAAAAGACCGAATCCACCACCACCTGAGGCGGGCTCAGCTGAATGCGGGGCTGCGCTAAAGCCAGCCCGCTACACAGCATCAACAGGAAAAAGTACACATTCCTCATACCCGGGTAAGTTTAATAGGGTAAGTAAATCCGGCATTCCACTGCGCCACGTAGAGGTTCTCATCCTCATCCACACATACGTCGTGGGGGTGGGTGAAAATCCGCAGCACCTGATACATCGGCCGCAGCTGATCTTCTTCATAGACGGGTGCCACGCCGCCCGGTGCCGAGACCAGCCGGTTCTGTTCGTCCAGGATGGAAACAAAGCCGGTACCACTGCTGCCATCGCCCGACCAGATCGTAGCCAGGTACACATTGGAGCCGTGCACCACAGGCCGGCAGATGTAGGCGCCGGGCAGATCGATGATCCCCTTAAGCTCGCCATCCATACCAAACCGTTTGAGCTGATTTTGCTGACGGGCGGTGATAAGTAATTCCGGTGCCTGCCCGCGCTGATCAATGCAGATGCCATGGGCGTTCAGGAACTGCGCCTCCCCTTCGCCTCTGCCGCCAAACACATTCAGCAGCTCGCCTTTTTGATTGTAATGCATGATATACTGGCTTCCGTATCCATCGGCTATGTAGACATCGCCATTATCTGCCACAGCTGTTTCCGTGGGGATGTACCGGGAAGGCGAATCGTAGACCCCCGATGCTTTGGGATAGCCCCAGGCCCAAACCGTTCGGCCATCCAGGGTCGTTTTGATCACCTCATGCCGTTCGGTATCCGTGATGTAAAGGAACTCCTCCCCTCCTTCATCTTTGAGGGTCAGACCGTGCGCGCCCGGAAACTCAGTGCCCCAGGCATCGAGAAGTTTTCCATCCCGATTGTAAATCAGGATGTTGTTGTGGGTATGGTTGGTCAGCAGAATAATTCGCCCCTGCTTGTCCTGTACCAGTTCATGGCAGTCTTTTACCGGGTAGAACTGTGCATTCAGCGCGCCCCAGTTGAGGTCGGCTTTATACTTAAAATCCCCATGCCCCAGTACCAGCTCACCCCGGCTCGTCCAGGAAACCAGGCCCATGCCAGCTGCTGCCCAAAGGCTGTTTTTAAGAAATTCCCGTCGTTTCATCATAATAGTATATCTTTTACCACATGCCCTTCCACATCAGTGAGGCGGAAGCGCCGCCCCTGATATTTGTAAGTCAGCTGCTCGTGGTCAATCCCCAGGAGGTGCAGCATCGTAGCCTGAAAATCGTGGACATGCACCGGGTTTTTAGTAATGTTATATCCAAACTCATCTGTTTCTCCGTAGACAATGCCGGGTTTGACACCACCACCGGCCATCCAGATAGAGAAGCAGCGGGGATGGTGGTCTCGGCCGTAGTTGGTATCCGTTAAAAGGCCCTGAGAGTAGTTGGTCCGCCCAAATTCTCCACCCCAAATGACCAGTGTATCCTCCAGCATACCCCGCTGTTTTAAGTCCATGACCAGCGCAGCGGAGGCCTGATCGACATCCTTTGCCTGCTTTGAAATATCAGAAGGCAAATTGTCATGATGGTCCCAGCCCATGTGATAAAGCTGTATAAACCGTACGCCTTTTTCCGCCAACCTTCGGGCAAGCAGACAATTGGACGCAAAAGTACCTGGTGTCATGGCATCCGGCCCGTACATATTGTAAATATAGTCAGGCTCTCCTTCCACGCTCATCACTTCAGGCACGGAAGTCTGCATGCGGTAGGCCATTTCGTACTGCGCGATCCGGCTTTGGGTTTCCGGATCCTGCACTTCATCGTAGTACATACTATTCAACTGCTCCAGCTGGTCCAGCATTTTACGGCGCCCCTTTCTGCCAAGCCCTTCGGGATCGTTGAGGTAAAGCACCGGGTCCTGCGCCGCCCGGAACTGCACGCCCTGATGCAGGGAATGCAGGAAGCCATTGCCCCACAAGCGGGAGTATAGTGGCTGTTGCCCATTGGTCCGTCCTGTGCCCCGGGACAAGAGCACGGAAAAAGCAGGCAGGTTTTCATTGTCACTGCCCAGTCCGTAACTCAGCCAGGAGCCAATGCTTGGGCGCCCGGGCTGCTGAGAACCGGTTTGAAAAAAGGTGATGGCCGGGTCATGGTTGATCGCCTCCGTGTACATGGATTTAACGATGCAAAGCTCGTCGGCAATCTTTGCAGTGTAGGGCATCAAGTCACTCACCCAGGCCCCGCTTTGTCCACGTTGCTGAAATGGAAAAAGAGACCCCACCAGCGGGAAGCTGTCCTGCCCGGCGGTCATCCCGGTCAGGCGCTGCCCCTGACGGACAGACTCGGGGAGGTCCTCTCCGCGCCGCTTTTGCAGCAAGGGTTTATAATCAAATAATTCGAGCTGTGAAGGGCCGCCACTTTGGAACAGGTAGATTATCCGCTTGGCTTTCGCCGGATGGTGGAGCGCTTGCAATACGCCTTCTATGCCCTGCCCGGTTTCCGTTATAATGCCTTTGTCATTGGCACGGAAGCAGCGCAGCCCGAGCAGTGAGCCCAAGGCAGCGGCACCAAGCCCTACGGCCGTTTTGGAGAGGAAAGCCCTGCGGTTCAGTTGTAAGGATCGCTCTTCGAAGGGATTCATGGTTCGTTTTTTTAGCCTCGGCTGATCGCCTCATCCAGGTTAAAGATAGCATTCGCAACCAATGTATAAGCAGCCATTTCGTGGGCCGGCAAAGTATCCGGCAACACAAAGGCTCCGGCAGAAAGGTAGGCTTCGGCCTCCTCTGCAGCGGTAGCGTAGAATGCCCGTTCCGCTTCAAAATACCGGGTCAGTACCGACAGTTCCTCCTCATCAGGAAGGTCAGAAGTGACCGACCGGAACATATACGCAATTCGATCTGCCGCAGTAGAGCCGCCGTCATGCCAGGCCCTGAGGGCCAGGGCTTTGCTCGCCTCCAGTATCTGAGGGTCATTCAGCAGTAACAGCGCCTGAAGGGGGGTATTGGTTTCCTGCCGCTTTACACTGCAAAGGTCACGGGAAGGTGCATCAAGGATCAGCATTCCCGGCGGTGGTACCGTACGTTTCCAGAAGGTATAAAGGCTCTTGCGGTAGCGGTCAGCCCCTTCACTCACCTGGTAACTGGCAGTACTGCCACCGCCTCCACCGGTCGTTTCTTCCCACAAGCCCTCCGGCTGATAGGGTTTTACGCTTGGGCCACCTACCTCTTTACTGAGCAGCCCGCTTGCTGCAAAAGCCTGGTCCCGGATCATCTCGGCTTTGAGGCGAAGGTGAGGTGCGCGGGCCAGCCATCTGTTCTCCGGGTCTTTGTCTGCGTGTTCCGGCCGGATGGCTGCCGATTGCTGATAAGTAGCCGAATGGACCATATAGCGGAGCATCGCTTTGACATCCCAGCCGTCTTCCCGGAATTTAATCGCCAGAAAGTCAAGCAACTCCGGATGCGTAGGCAGGGCGCCCTGATTCCCAAAGTCGTATGGCGTGGATACGATACCTGTACCAAACAGCTGTTGCCACAACCGATTGACCGCTACCCGGCCCGTGAGAGGGTTTTCTGCAGAAAAAAGCCATTGAGCCAGCCCCAGCCGGTTGGCGGGAGCGCCTTCAGGCAGGGCAGGCAACTGCGCAGGTACCGCAGGGCCAACTTCTGCTGTGTGCTGATCATATTGCCCGCGGTTCAGGATGTAGGTCTTGCGCAGGCTTTCCTGTTCCTGCATCACCATCAAATCAATGTAGGGCAGCGTATCCCGGTTATTGATAAAGGTAACAACGCTGTCGATAGCCTCCTTCGATATGCGTACGGAAGGCTTCGGCGCGTAGCGGAAATCCTGTTCAAGCTGTCCGACAAAGCCTCTTTCCGGCAGGTTATTGAAAAATGCAAAGAGGCTGAAGTAGTCCTTTTGACTAATGGGGTCGTATTTGTGGTCGTGGCAGCGGGCGCACTCCATGGTCAGCCCCAGAAACGCAGTACCCAATGTTTGTGCACGGTCTGCAACGTACTCCACCCGGTACTCTTCATCGATGACCCCAACCTCAGCTGTGATTTTATGGTTGCGGTTGAAACCAGTGGCAATTTGCTGTTCCAGCGTCGGCTCCGGCAATAAATCTCCGGCCAGCTGCCAGGTGACAAACTGATCATAAGGCATATTCTGCTCGAAGGCATGTATGACCCAGTCGCGCCAGGGCCACATCACCCGCTCGAAATCATTTTGGTATCCATGCGTATCGGCATACCTCGAAATATCCATCCAGTCCAGGGCCATGCGCTCTGCATAGGCGGCGGAATTCAGAAAGGTATCGACCAGACGAGACCAGGCATCGGGGCGGTCATCCGCGATAAAGGCCTCCACTTCTTCCAGGCTGGGCGGCAACCCGCGCAGATCAAAGGAAAGACGGCGGATGAGCTTGGTTTTTTCTGCTTGGGAAGAGGGTTCCAACCCTTGTTCGATCTGTTTTGCACGGATGAAGTGATCAATTTCATTAACTGCCCAGCCTGCTCCTTCACCCGGTACTTCAGGCATTTCCGGCTGGAGGAACGCCCAGTGCTTTTTCCACGCTGCCCCCTGCTCTACCCAGCGGCGCAGCAGCGCTTTCTCGTGTTCGGTAAGGGTCAGGTTAGACTCTGGTGGCGGCATGATTTCCTGCGGGTCATTGGTGTAAATCCGCTGAATGAGCGTGCTCTGCTCCGGGTCGCCCGGCACCAGTGCGAAGTGGTCCGGCCCTTTGCCCAATGCCGCAAAGGCGTGGGCCTCCGTATGCAGCCCCAGCCCGCCTTCACGGGTCGCCTCGTCCGGGCCATGGCATTTGAAGCATCGGTCGGAAAGAATGGGTTTGATATGGAAATTAAAATCCACTACTTCAGGCAGTATTTCCAAAGAGGAATCCGCTGCTGTGGGAGCCTCCGAACAGCTGGCCGCCAAAAAGGCAAGTGCGAAAAACAGCCCGGTGTTTTTAATGCTCCACGCTTCCTTGGTTTGCTTTATTGCTTTCATAATTATGAATATCAATACTAAATCGGTTTAGCAACTGGGCACAATCCAGAGGTGCGATCTCTGCCCTACACTTACCCGGCAGGATGCATGAGGACACGCTCAATCAATAGATCAAGCGAGCAAATCCTTCACCACATGCCCTTCCACGTCCGTCAGGCGGAAGCGCCGCCCCTGATACTTGTAGGTCAGCTGCTCGTGGTCGATGCCCAGCAGGTGCAGCATCGTAGCCTGAAAATCGTGGACATGTACCGGATTTTCGGTGATGTTGTAGCCAAAGTCATCCGTTTCTCCGTAGACGATCCCGGGCTTAATGCCGCCACCCGCCATCCACATCGTGAAGCAACGGGGGTGGTGATCACGGCCGTAGTTGGTATCCGTAAGCGTCCCCTGTGAGTAATTGGTGCGCCCGAACTCTCCGCCCCAGATGATCAGGGTGTCATCGAGCATCCCGCGCTGTTTCAGGTCCATCACGAGTGCAGCCGATGCCTGATCCACATCTTTGGCTTGTTTGGCAATGGCGGTGGGCAGATTCTCATGCTGATCCCAACCCATGTGGTAGAGCTGAATGAAACGAACACCCTTTTCAGCTAGCCGCCTGGCCAGCAGGCAATTGGCCGCGTAGGTCCCGGGCGTCATGGCATCCGGGCCGTACATCTGGTAAATATAGTCCGGCTCGTCCTCCACGCTCATCACATCGGGCACGGAAGTCTGCATGCGGTAAGCCATCTCGTACTGCGCGATTCGGCTCTGAATTTCCGGGTCCTGTGTTTCTTCGTGGTGCATGCTGTTGAGGGCTTCCAGCTTATCGAGCATTTTCCGGCGGCCGGAACGCCCCAGCCCTGCCGGGTCATTGAGGTAAAGCACCGGATCCTTCGCTGCCCGGAACTGCACGCCCTGATGCAGGGAATGCAAAAAGCCATTGCCCCACAAGCGGGAGTAGAGCGGCTGTCCGTTGGGGCGCCCGGTGCCCCGGGACAGAAGTACCGTAAAGGCGGGCAGGTTCTCATTGTCACTGCCCAAACCATAGCTTAGCCAGGAGCCAATACTTGGCCGCCCCGGCTGCTGAGAACCGGTTTGGAAAAAGGTGATAGCCGGGTCGTGGTTGATCGCCTCCGTGTACATGGACTTTACGATGCACAGCTCGTCGGCAATCTTAGCGGTATAGGGCAACAAATCACTAATCATCGCACCGCTTTGCCCATGCTGTTGAAAGCCGAACTGAGAGCCTACCAGCGGGAAGCTGTCCTGCCCGGAGGTCATACCGGTCAGGCGCTGCCCCTGCCGGACGGATTCCGGCAGGTCCTCGCCTCGCCTTTGTTGCAGCAGGGGTTTGTAATCAAACAATTCGAGCTGTGAAGGCCCGCCACTTTGGAACAGGTAGATAATCCGCTTGGCTTTCGCCGGATGGTGCAGCGCTTTCAGTACGCCTTCTATCCCTTGCCCGGCATCCGTGATGATGCCCTTGTCATTGGCACGGAAGCAGCGCAGCCCGAGCAGAGAGCCCAGTGCGGCAGACCCAAGCCCTACGGCCGTTTTGGAGAGGAAAGCACGGCGGTTCAGTTGTAAGGATCGTTCTTCGAATGGATTCATTGGTCCGTTTTTTTAGCCACGAGTGATCGCCTCGTCCAGGTTAAAAATAGTGTTCGCCACCAGGGTGTAGGCCGCCATATCTGCCAGGGGCAAGGTATCCGGCAAGGTGTAAGACCCCACCGACAGGTAAGACTTTGCCTCTTTTTGCTTTTCCGTGTAAGCCGCCCGCTCATCTTCAAAGTAATCCAGCAGCAATTGCAGCTCTGCTTCTTCCGGGCTTGCAGAAGTGACCGCCCGGAACATGTAAGCAATCCGCTCCGCAGCATCTGCCCCACCCTGTTCCCAGGCTTGCAGTGCCAGCGCTTTGCTGGCTTCGAGCACCTGTGGGTCATTGAGCAGCAGCAATGCCTGCAGGGGCGTATTGGTCTCCTGCCGCTTGACCGAGCAGAGGTCACGGGACGGGGCATCCATGATGAGCATACCGGGCGGGGGGACTGTACGTTTCCAGAAGGTGTACAAGCTTTTGCGGTAGCGGTCGGGGCCCTCGCTGACCATATAGCGGGCCGTGCTTCCCCCACCGCCCCCGGTCGTTTCTTCCCACAACCCTTCCGGCTGATAAGGTTTCACGCTCGGGCCGCCTACTTCTTTGTTGAGCAATCCACTGACTGCAAAAGCCTGATCCCGGATCATCTCTGCTTTGAGCCTCAGGCGGGGCGCTCGGGCCAGCCAGCGGTTTTCGGGGTCCTGCTCCAGCAGCTCCGGGCTGGCTGCCGCAGTTTGCTGATAGGTGGCCGAAAGCGCCATATAGCGGAGCATCGCTTTGACATCCCAGCCCTCTTCCCGGAATTTAATCGCCAGAAAGTCCAGCAACTCCGGGTGCGTAGGCAAAGCCCCCTGATTCCCAAAATCAAAAGGGGTGGCTACAATGCCCGTGCCGAAGAGTTGCTGCCACAGCCGGTTTACCGTAACCCGGGCGGTCAGGGGGTTCTCCGGCGCAAACAACCACTGCGCCAGGCCCAGGCGGTTGTTGGGCGCGCCTTCGGGAATTGGCGGAAGCTGCTCGGGCACGGCAGGCTGTACCTCGTCCCCGTACTGATCGTATTTGCCCCGGTTGAGGATATAGGTCTTGCGGGGTTCTTCCTGCTCTTCCATCACCATCAGGTCAATGTACGGCAGGCTGTCCCGGTTGTTAATGAAGGTGACGATACCCTCTATCTCTTCCTGCGTAATCCGGACCGAAGGCTTGGGCGCATAGCGGAAGTTCTGATTGAGCTCGCCCACAAATCCTTTCTCCGGAACGGTATTGAAATAGCCAAACAGGCTGAAGTAATCTTTTTGGCTTATAGGGTCGTACTTATGATCGTGACATTTGGCACACTCCATGGTCAGCCCCAGAAAGGCCGTGCCCAGGGTCTGTGCCCGGTCGGCCACGTACTCCACCCGGTATTCCTCATCAATGACGCCTCCTTCAGCGGTTATTTTATGGTTGCGGTTAAAGCCGGTGGCAATGCGCTGCTCGAGGGTGGGCTCCGGCAGCAGGTCGCCTGCCAGCTGCCAGGTGACGAATTGATCGTAGGGCATATTTTCCTGAAAAGCATGAATGACCCAATCGCGCCAGGGCCACATCACCCGCTCAAAATCATCCTGATAGCCGTGGGTGTCCGCATACCGGGCGATGTCCATCCAGTCAAGGGCCATGCGCTCCGCATAGGCAGTAGAGTTGAGAAAAGTATCCACCAGGCGCGCCCAGGCATCCGGGCGGCCGTCATTGAGGAAGGCTTCGATTTCCTCCAGCGTAGGCGGCAGCCCGCGCAAGTCAAAGGACAGACGGCGGATGAGCTTGGCTTTTTCTGCCTTTGGAGAAGGTTGCAGCCCCTGTTCCTGCAGTTTGGCATAAACAAAGTGATCGATTTCATTCTGCGCCCAGCCCGCCCCTGCCCCGGGCACTTCAGGCATTTCCGGAGGCAGGAACGCCCAGTGCTTTTTCCACGCTGCCCCCTGCTCCACCCACCGGCGCAGCAGCGCTTTTTCGTGGTCGGTAAGGGTCAGGTTCGACTCCGGTGGCGGCATGATTTCCTGTGGGTCATCGGTGTAAATCCGCTGTATAAGGGTACTCTGCTCCGGATTGCCCGGCACCAGGGCGTAGTGGTCCTGCGCCTTGCCCAAGGCAGCAAAAGCATGCGCCTCCGTATGCAGACCGAGTCCAGCTTCCCGGGTGGCTTCGTCCGGCCCGTGGCATTTGAAGCAGCGGTCGGACAGAATAGGCTTGATGTGGAAGTTGAAATCCACTACTTCGGGCAGGGTGGCGGCTGCCAGCGTTGGGTCTGCAGTGGACGCTTGCTCACAGCTGAAAAACAGGGCGATGCAAAAAACAGCAAAGCAACAGGATTTCAATGTTGACATTTCGGATGGCTTTTTTGACTTAGACAGCGATGCTTTGGCAGCATCATTGGATTCCGGTCTTTAATTTTTACTAAACCGGTTTAGCATTTAATCAAAAATAGGAAATTTACCGATGCTCCCAAAGAAATTTCGAAAAATTAAATGAGATTTGTCATCCTTGCTGCAGCGTAATGATGCAGTAGCCGGAGGGAGTTGCCAGGTTGGGGTTGATTCTTTCAGAAAATTTGTTGATAAGACCGTGGAGGTCTGCTACTCCCCTTCCGACCATTCCTGGTAAATTTTTTCAAGTTCCCTCCCTTTTTCCGGATATTGCTCTATTACATTTTCCGACTCCCCGATATCTGCTTTCAAATTGACTAAAAAAGGCCCGTCCGCAACCGGCTCCCAGGGCGCATCCGGGTTGCCCGCAGGGTCAATCGGGGCGTACAGCAGTTTCCAGTCGCCTTTGCGGACCGCCCATCGGTGAGGGCCTTCCCAAATCAGGTACTCGTGGGGGGAAGGTGCATCTTTTTCAATCACTGAACGAAGCGATGCCCCTTCCAGATTTTCGGGTATTTCCTCCGCACCTGCATAATCCAGTAGAGTCGGGAACCAATCCATGCCGGCAGCCAATTGGTCCCGCACCAACCCGGCAGGAACGGCCTTAGGGTAGCTGATTATAGCCGGTACCCGGATGCCCGCTTCAAACAAGGAAAACTTGCAGCCACGGTAAGGGCCTGCATAGCCTCCGCCTCCAAAGGTGCGGACCTCGGTGCTGTGCCCGTGGTCAGACTGTAAAATAACAATGGTGTTTTCCCGAAGCCCGTAGCGGTCTAACTGATCCATCAGGCGGCCCAGGCTCTCATCAATTGTGCTGATGAATGCGGCATATTCCTTCCGGGGCGATGGCAAATCTGCGTAGTATTCCCGCCACTGCGACTTGGCCTGCAACGGATAATGCGGCATATTGATGGCATAGTACAGGAAGAAAGGCTCCTCCCGGTGCGCCCGGATATATTCGTGGGCTTCCTGCTCCATCAGGTCGAGGAAGAACTGCCCATCGTGCCAGACCTCCTCCCCGTTTCGCCACAGGTCGTGCCGGTTGGGGCCGTTCCAGTAGAAAAAGTGGGAATAGTTGTCGATGCAGCCGCCCATGTGGCCAAAGGAGTAGTCGAAGCCCTGCCCGTTCGGCATCTTATCAGGCTGATACCCTAAGTGCCATTTGCCAATGTGTGCGGTATTGTATCCTTCTGCCTTCAGGGCTTCTGCCAGGGTGAAGGCTTCGGTAGGAAGTCCTTCATGAGCACCCGGCTGCGAGGTAGCGTTATTGTTCAATCCGGCTTTGGTGGGCGTCATCCCGGTCAGCAGGGATGCCCGGGAGGGTGAGCAGACCGAGGATCCCGCATAAAATTGCGTAAAGCGTACCCCGCTTGCCGCCAGGGCATCCATATTGGGCGTGTACAAATCCGGGGCGCCGTAGCAGCCCATATCCAGCGTACCCTGATCATCAGTGTAAATGAGGATGACGTTGGGTCGCTCCTGTGCTTCCGCAGCATTCCAAATTCCAAGCGCCAGAAGGGCTATAACAAAGCGTATCATTTCAGGTAGTTTTCCAGTTCCGGATCGGTGGACAAAGAATAGGGCCGGGCGGCAGCATCGGTAGCCCATTCCCGGTTGGGCGCTGCTCCCATATCGAATTGCAGCTCCCCACCAGCCTGCACCGCATCGTAATCCAGCCAGGTATAAGGGTGAGGCTTGCCGTTGAGGCTTGCCTGCTGTATGTATATGTTGTCAGGGCTGTTGCCCGGGGCATGGATGTGGAAGGCATTGCCATTCTCCAACTGCAGCTCCACCGACTCAAACAGGGGGCTGCCCAGCACATACTGAGGCGTGCCCGGGCATACCGGATAAAAACCCATCGCACTGAAGACATACCAGGCGGAAGTCTGCCCGTTGTCCTCGTCCCCACAGTAACCATCGGGGGTGGGCTGATAGAGCTTCTCCATAACTTCCCTTACCCGTGCCTGTGCCTTCCAGGGCTGACCGGCATAATTGTACAGGTAAATCATGTGTTGTATCGGTTGATTGCCATGTGCATAATTGCCCATATTAACAATCTGCATCTCCCGGATCTCGTGAATGGTGAAGCCATAGTAGCTGTCGTCAAACTTAGGCGGCATGGTGAACACCTCATCGAGCCGGGCCGCAAAGGCTTCCTCACCGCCCATCAGCTCTGTCAGTCCGGCAATATCATGAAAGACTGACCAGGTATAGTGCAGGCTGTTGCCTTCCGTAAAAGCATCGCCCCACTTGAGCGGGTTGAAGGGCGATTGGAATGCACCGTTCTCCAGTTTGCCGCGCATCCATCCGGTTTCCGGATCGAACAAGTTGCGGTAGCGCTGACTTTGCTGGTAAAAGCGTTTGGCCACCTCTGTTTTGCCCATTGCCCGGGCCATCTCCGCCAGGGTGAAGTCCGCGTAGGCATACTCCAGCGTGCGGGCAGCATTTTCATTGATCCCCACATCGTAGGGTACGTACCCCAGCCGGTTGTAATAGTCCACCCCTGCCCGGCCTACGGATTGTACGGGTCGCCCCTCGGCTTCGTTGGCATTCTTGAGCATGGCGTCCAGCAGCAATTCCGCATCATAGCCCTCCACGCCTTTGAGGTAGGCATCGGCGATAATCGGTGTGGAATTCGAGCCAATCATACAATCCCGGTGCCCGGGGCTTGCCCATTCCGGCAGCCAGCCCGATTCAACGTAGGTGTTTTCCAGCCCCTGCATGATCCGGCTGTTCAGCCCGGGGTACATGAGGTTGAAAAAAGGAAAAACCGCCCGGAAGGTATCCCAAAAACCGTTGTCGGTATAAAGGTATCCGGGGCGGACTTCTCCGTTATAAGGACTGTAGTGTATGATTTGCCCGTTTTTATCGATTTCGTGCAGGGGTCGCGGGAACAGAAGCAACCGGTACAGACAGGAGTAGAAGGTCTGTATATCGGCTTCTTTACCGCCCGCGACTTTGATTCGGCTCAGCTCGGACTGCCAGCGGCCGTGCCCGGCTTGTTTCGTTTCTTCGAAGGTAGCCTCACCAACTTCCTGATCAAGATTTCGCTGAGCCTGCTCAGGGCTGACAAAGGAGGAAGCCACTTTCACGTTTACCTGTTCGCCACGCTCCGTTGCAAAGCCTACAATGGCACCAACGTGGTCGCCTTCGCTGTTCAGGGTATTCGGCATGAGCTGCCAGCCATCGCCCCAGGTATGGTGGACAGAAAAATCTTTATCAAACTCCGCCACGAAGTAGTTGTGGAAATTGTCAGGCACGCCACCGTGGTTGTTGCGGCAGTAGCCGATGATCTTCCGCTCTTCCGGCAAAATTTTCACCATCGAACCCCGGAAAAAACCATCAAGTAAGATGTACGCCGAGTCCGTTTCAGGGAAAGTAAACCGAAATTGTACAGCCCTTTCCGTAGGGGCCATCTCAGTAACCACATCGTAGTCGGCAAGGTACACCTTGTAATAATGTGGCTGCACCACTTCCGCTTTGTGCGAAAACCAGGACGCACGCTCCTCTTCCTGAAACTTCAGCGCGCCCGTCACCGGCATCAGGGAGAAGGCGGCATAGTCGTTGATCCAGGGACTGGGCTGATGGGTCTGCTTGAAGCCCCGGATTTTATACGCATCGTACTGATACGTCCAGCCATCGCCCATTTTGTTGGTCATGGGGGTCCAAAAGTTCATGCCCCATGGCATGGCAATCGCCGGATAGGTATTGCCATTGGAAAGGCTGAACTCAGAATCGGTGCCCATGAGCGGATTGACGTAGCTCACGTAGTCCACGGAGGCACTACCGGGGCTTTCGGCTGCATCGGAAGTGGTGCAGCCCGGCAGGAACGCCAAACTGGCCAGGCTCAAAAGGAAGCTGTATACGGTGTACTTCATGTTGATTTTAGTTGAGAATGACTTCATCCAGGAAAGTCCACAATTCATTGCCACGCGCGCCGTGCCATTCGGGAGGGGCCCCGTAGTTGTACACTTTGACTTTCACGTAGCGGTATTGCCCGGGTTGGAGGTCGAGCTTGTAGCGGTAAACTTTGAGCTCGTGCCCTTCCTGAGGCGGCAGGTCGAGGCTACCGATTGGCTTGAGGGCACCGGGCTGATTGCCGGCAAGCACCTCGATTTTGTCGGGTGGGAAAATATAGGATTGGGTATCCTTGAGCGCACCCACTTCCAATTGCGTAACTTTTGTAGGCTCCCCGAAGTCAATATCCAGGAAGATGTTGTCTTTGATACCGGTCCAGCGGTTGTCATTATAGCTCTCGGAACCAATTTCCTGGTCAAAAATCAGCTCCGCGCCCTCTTTTCCGTAGGGGAAGTCGCTCTGCGCTACGCTGTACTTGGGATAACCGGCCGGCAAGCCCGCCAAAACGCTTTGATAGTAAGGCTTTTCAAAAAAGGCACTCGGGTTGAGCCCTTCCTTGTAAGCAATAGCATTTACCGTGGTGTTTTCCCGGATGGTAAATGGGCCGTTGTAAGGCGTGCTGCTGTCGTCCGGGTCGCTGCCATCCAGGGTGTAGTAGATTTTAGCGCCCTTGTCTTTGGAGGTTAGCTCAATGATGCGCTCAGTGCGGAAAAAGGCACCGGGTGCCACGTCGTAGGGCGCAGGCGTGCCTACCACCGGGATTTCCGCCACAGCGGTATCCTCGAAGTCGCCGGGGAAGGTCGCTGCCGGGTCGCTGCCCCATTGCTTGTTGGGCTCGGGCCCAAGCTCGAAGATCAGCTCGCCTCCCTGCATGACCGTTTTGTAATCGATGTAGTTTTTATCATAGGGCTGCCCGTTAAGAGTGACCGACTGCACGTAAATGTTCTCCGGCGACACCCCATTGGCCAGGATGGTAAAGTCATCCCCGCTTTCCAGGTGGATGACCGCTTTGGGGTGGAGAGGCGCTGTCAGCTGGAAAACGCCATCGCCCGGCGCCACCTGATACATCCCCAGCGCGCTGAGCATGTACCAGGCCGACATCTGCCCCAGGTCTTCGTTGTTGATGAAGCCTTCCTGCGGATTGGGATGGTACATCGTGGTCAGCACCTCATTAATATAGCGCTGCGCCAGCCAGGGTTTTCCTACGTAGTTGAACAGGTAGGGCATGTGGTGGCCGGGCTCATCTCCGTGCCCGTACTTCCCGATGAATCCGGAAATATCCACGTGCTGATGCCCTTCGAGAGGCGATTCATTCTGGAAAACACCCTGTAGCCACCGCGCATAAGCTTCCCGCCCTCCGTGAAGCTGCATCACGCCCTTCATATCGTGGGGCGAATAAGCCGAATACGCCCAGATGTTGCCCGAAATGTAATGCCCTTTTAAGGAATTCCACTTCGTCGTATCCAGCAGCAGGTGCTCGCCGGTAGCCGTGATGGGCATAAAATAGCCCGTCTGCGGGTCGAAAAAATTGCGGTAGCCGATCGCACGGCGGTCAAATAAAGTTTGGTCTTTCGTTTTGCCCAGCTTCTCGGCTACCCGGGCTATCGCCCAATCGCAATAATTCTGTTCGGTGGTTTTGGAAACGGACACCCCGGTCTCCGCCGTCACATATCCGTATTTGAGGTACTCGTCCATGCCGTTGAGGTCGCTCACCTGACTGTGTTTGGTGCGGTCAAAGGCGGCATAGCGGATGGCTTCATAGGCGGCATCCACATCCACTCCGGGGATGTCCTTCAGCACGGCATCCGCTACGGGCGAAACGGCGCTGTAGCCAATCATGCAGCGGTTGTCGTAGCCCAGGCATTCCCAGCTTGGCAGGCCTACGTCTTCCACCGTTACCCGAGAGGACAAGCTGTTCACAAACTCAGCGGTCTTTTTCGTTTCGATGATGGTGAAGAGGGGATGCAAGCCCCGGTAGGTATCCCAGGTGGAGAAATTACTGTACTGCGGGATATCGCTTTGGCGCACCTTACCCTCCACATAGTATTGCCCGTCCGCATCAGAGATGAGGTTGGGAGAGATAAAGGCGTGGTAAAGCCCGGTGTAGAACAACTTCATTTGCCGGTCTGTAGCGCCTTCAATTTCGATTTTGCTCAGGACCCTGGCCCATTCCCGGCGGGCATTTTCGTGGGCCAGGTCGAAGCCGTCCACCGCTTCCGCCGCAAAATTGGCCTTGGCGCCTTCTATGGAAATGGAGGACAGCGCCAGGTGGACTTCCACGCTTTCACCGGGTGCCAAATCGAAGCGGACCTGCCCGAGCAGCCCCTTCCCATTGCCCTTTTTGCCCTCCACCGGCTCCCCATTGCGGACCAGATTAAAGCCTGCCACCGGTTGGGAGAACTTTGCATAGAAGTACTGTGTCCGGTCTCCTGCCGACCAGCCGTCGCAATCCTTGTAGCCGACCAGCTCGGTATCGGAAATCAGCTCCAGGTAGGTGTCCTGTATGTTTTCGTTGATCTGATGATTGGGGTCGAAAAGCAGGTAATCCTCCCCTTCCCCATTAAAGGTATAGCGGTGGTAGCCCATGCGCGTGCCTGCCGTCAGCTCCACCAGTACCTCTTCTTCGTGCAGCAGCAGTTGGTAATACCCTGCTGAAGCCGACTCATTGTCATGAGAAAAGCGGGCACGATAACCCGTATCAGCCTTTCCATCCTCCCCGGAGCCTGTATGCGCCTCCCGGGCAGGCATCACCAGGATATCCCCAAGCCCGGACAAGCCCGGGCCGCTAATGTGCGTATGTGCAAAGCCTTTGACGATCGTGTCGTTGTAGTGGTAGCCTGAGCAATAGTCCCAGGATTTGTATTCGTTGGAGGGGCTCAGCTGCACCATCCCAAAAGGCGTCGTCGCTCCGGGGAAGGTATGCCCGGTACCGCCTGTGCCAATCATGGGGTCCACAAAGGGCAGATACTTTTCACCAGCAGGCGAAGCTTGCTCTTTTGGGCTGTTGCTGCAAGCGGCGATCAGAGCCGCCAGCAAGAGAAAGATTAAATTTTTCTGCATCGTTGAGTATCGCATTATTCGGTATAGGAATCATAGACAGACAGCAGGCGGACCGCCGGCCAGCCCTTCTCCGGTGGTTCGGGCAAGGTGAGGTGCACCGTTCTCGGCTCACCGGGGCAAAGGTCAAAGAAGTTGTCGGTGAAATTGCCCGGCAGGCCCTCCAGGCTGAGGTAGAGCCCCATCACCAATACATTGGATTGCAAGGTAACGGTGAGTTGCGCCCCATTGGCTTCCGTACTGACCTTTACTTTGGGTACAGGCAGGTGCAGATCGCGGGCCGGTACCAAATAGGCAGTGTGATCATAGACGGTCGCTTCAGCATCAGCCAATTGCACCCGTATCCACAAATCAGCGGCATCGTAGCCTTCTGCTGCCGTTTTCAAATCTTCGAGCCCGACCAGCGCTTTACCGTTAGCTGGCACCTTCAGGCTTTTCTCCTCCAGCCACAGGCGCTCCCCGGTCAGGCGGTAGAGCCCCATGCTCAGGCGCAGGCGCTTGTCTTCCGGTTCATCGGAAACGACGGTGGCAGACCAGTCTTCCTCCTCCGTTTCCAATACCACCAGCAGGGGGCTGAAAGCCTTCCGGACCGCGTAGTGCAGGGCTTTCCACTGCCCGTAGTAGTCGATGCCGGCCCAGGACGCCACCGGCCAGCAATCGTTGAGCTGCCAGTAGAGGGTGCCCATGCAGAAAGGCTTGGCTTTGCGGTGGGCTTCGATGGCAATCCGGATACCCTCGGCCTGTAGCAGTTGGCTTAGGTAAAGGAAGGTTTCAAAGTCTTTGGGCTCCCGGTAGTGCTGCAGCAGGTACTTACGAATGATGCCATTGCCGCGGGGGTGCTTTTGGTGGAGCTGCATGACCGGCGACTCAATCGACCAGTCTTCAGGCTCTGCATAACGCCGCACTGAATCCAGCAAGGGGAAAGACTGAAAACCGTATTCGCTCATAAAGCGGGGCACCGCCCATTTGTAGGTGGAGAATGGCGCCTCTTCGTGCCAAACGCCCCAGTAGTGCACATCGCCTTTATTGTAGTTGTCGTGGTCGGAGTAATCGTATACCGGTGAGGAAGGCAGGTAATCGCGGGTAGGATCGTGCCCGGCTACGAGTTCAGGCAGGACCGCTTCAAACAGCCGTTCGTAATCATCAGCCATAAGCCTGCAGTCCGCTTCGGTGTAGCCATATTCTTTTTGCCAGCCCCAGTGTTGCCAGCCCACGGCGATTTCATTATTGCCGCACCAGAGCGCCAGGCTCGGGTGCCCCTTCAGCCGGTGGATGTTGTAGATGGCTTCGGCCCGGATATTGTCCATAAAATCAGGATCGCCCGGGTACATGGTGCAGGCAAACATAAAATCCTGCCACACCATAATGCCGTACTCATCGGCCAAATCGTAAAACAGGTCGGACTCATAAATGCCGCCGCCCCAGATACGCACCATATTCATATTGGCAGCCGCCATATCCTCAAACACCTGCCGGTAATGGGCTTCCGTGGGCCGGTCCAGGAAGCTGTCCTGTGGAATGTAATTGGCGCCTTTGGCGAAGAGGGGCTGCCCGTTGACTTCGAAATGGAAGCTGCGGCCCTCCTCATCGGCCTTGCGTACGAGCTTTATGGTGCACAAGCCAAAACGGCCCGACTTTTGGTCAACGGTATCAGCCGCGTGCTTCAGTTGCCAGTCGAGATCATAAAGGGCCGGCTCGCCCCAGGTGCGGGGCCACCAATAGTCGGCGCCCTGCAATTCCACGTCAAAGGCAATCGTATGCGCTCCGGGCTGCAGCTGAACGGTATGCTCAAAACCCCAGCGCCCCTGCCCGATATTCAAGGCTACGGTGTATGCCCCGGCTGTTGTAGCCGCTACGGTCACCTCTGCCCGGGCCACACCTCCCGCTTCCGTAAGCGATTGGGTAACCAGATTGGCCGACTTCATGCGGGCCGTATCAAAACTAATTAGCTCAACTGGCCGCCAAACGCCGGAAGTCACAAACCTCGGCCCCCAGTCCCATCCGTAATGATAAGGTGCCTTGCGGGTAAACACGCTCAGTTTTTCCTCCGCATGGTCGTTGCCGGCAGGGTAGGTAAATCCCACCGCCACTGCCTTAGCCTGCACTTCCCGGATGGGCGAACGGAAGCGGATGCGCAGCTCATTGGTGCCAGCCTGAAGCATAGGCCCGACCTCTGCCTCATAACCGAGAAACATATTTTGGGCTTTCAGGACCAGCTGACCATTCAGGAATACATCCGCGTAGGTGTCCAACCCATGAAAAACCATCAGGTGACGGCCCAGGTCAAGGCGGCGCTCCTCTATCTCAAATATGGCTTGGTACTCCCAGTCTTCTTTTTCTATCCACTGCAGCTCATTTTCATTGGTGCGGTAAAAAGGGTCAGGGATGAGCCCCTGCCGAAGCAAGTCAGAGAAATTATTCCCCGGCACTTGCGCGGGCAGCCACTCCGTATCTCCGGCTTTTCGGAAAGCCCAGTTTTGGAGAAGCGTCGTCCGCTCCACTCTTGTGGTGGCCGCGGAGGCGGTTTGGTGTTGATAGTTAGTGTGAGGCATGTCGTTCTTAAGTAGTAATGCAACCGGTCCGATAGCGTGCTTTAGCTACAACACACACCCGGCACCTCTGCGTAGTTTGAGTTATTTGGGCTCTGAAATTACTAAAAAAAGTAAAAACCAGCAATAAAGCGCATATTTTTTGCCGTTTTTAATTCAAACACGCACAAACAAGAAAAAAACTGCAAGTTTTTATGTACTTTAGGCCACGCTAACCGGCAGCCCCGCCAACCAAACGAAACCTGCCGCAACCACGGAAACTATGCTAAAGGAAGAACGGCAGAGCATGATTCTGGAAATCATTAATCTGCGGAACAAAATCAAGTCTACGGAGCTGAGCGATCACCTGGGTGTCTCGGAGGATACCGTGCGGCGCGACCTCCGCGAACTGGCAGAAGGCGGCTTCATCAAGAAGGTACACGGGGGCGCGCTGGCCAACCCTAAAACGCCGGAGGCTGTCCACCGTCAAAACGGCACCCCAAGCCCGGAGGCCACGCTTATCGCTCAGAAAGCGACCACCCTGCTGCGGGATGGCATGGTGCTGCTCCTAGACGGCGGGCCGGTCACGCTATCCCTCATCGACCAAATCCCGGCAGAACTGGAGCTCACCATCTTCACCAACGCCATCGCTGCTGCCGAACGCCTGGCCACCCTCGCCAACATCAGCACCTACCTGCTGGGCGGAAAAATAACAGGCCGCAACCGCCTCACCGCCGGCGTGGAAGTGGTTCGGGCTATCGAAGAACTGCACGCTGACCTCTGCCTGATCAACGCCTCAAGCCTGCACGAAACCATAGGGCTCACAAGCAATAACCGGGACATCGCGATCGTCAAACGGGCCATGATCGCCTCTGCCGCCCGCACCGCCGTATGCTGCCCCTCTGAGCACCTCGGGCAAATACAGCCTTTTAAAGTGGCGAAACTCAATGGGTTTTCCACGCTGATCACCGATCTGCTGCCCGAAGATAATGCCCTGCACGCCATGAATGGGCAGGGCTTGCAAATCCTCTAATCCAAAAACAATCGCTACATGCACGCAAAACGATACCTCCTGAAATGCATTTGCCTGATCGCCCCGCTGCTTGTTACCTTGAGCACGCAGGCGCAGTCCCCTTCCGACTGGGTCAACCCGTTCATTGGCACCTCCAACTTCGGTGCCACCCATCCCGGCGCACAGTACCCGCATGCCCTGGCTTCCGTTACGCCTTTTAATGTAGCCTTCCGGGAAGGGGCAGAGAACCCCATCGAGAAGGATGCGGGCTGGAACTCCCGGTCCTACATTCAGGAGAACGGCTTCCTCACCGGCTTCAGCCATGCCAACCTCAGTGGCGTGGGCTGCCCGGAACTGGGGGTGCTGCTCCTGATGCCTACCACCGGTGAGCGCCGCTTCAACCCTGAAGAGTATGGTAGTACCTACCGGGACGAGGAAGCCGAACCGGGCTACTACAGCTGCCACCTCGATGAATACGGCATCAAAGCGGAAGTAAGCAGCACCCTGCGCACTGGTATCAGCCGTTATACTTTCCCGGCGGGCCAATCGCACATCCTGCTCAACCTCGGGCTGGGGCTGACCAACGAAACCGGCGGCATGGTCAAAGTGAACTCCCCTCAGGAAGTGGAAGGCTACCGGATGATAGGCACCTTCTGCTACAATCCGGAGGATGTGCGCCCGGTCTACTTTGTGGCACAGCTCAGCCGACCGGCTCAATCCTTCGGCACCTGGAAAAAAATGCCCGAGTACAAAGGCCCCGAAGGCGAGTGGACGAAGTACAACAATACCTGGAAACCCTACGAAGGCTTCCTGCAGGAAATGGCTGGCGATGAGGTGGGCGCTTACTTTTCTTTCGATACGGAAGCCGGCGAGGCCATTGAGGTCAAGCTTGGCATTTCCTACGTCAGTATTGAGAATGCCCGGGCCAACCTGGAGGCCGAACAGCCCGGCTTTGATTTTGAAGGCGTCCGTAAAGCCAGCAAAGACCGCTGGGACGAACTCCTGGGCCGGGCCAAGGTGAAAGGCACAGACGAGCAGAAAACCCTGTTCTATACCGCCCTCTACCACAGCCTCATCCACCCCAACATCCTACAGGACGTGAACGGGGAATACCCCCTCATGGGGCAGCCGGGCGTGGGCAAAATGGAAGGCGGGCGCAACCGGTACACTGTCTTTTCCCTGTGGGATACCTACCGGAATGTCCACCCCCTGCTCAGCCTCCTCTATCCCGACCTGCAGGAAGAGATGGTGCAGACGATGGTGGACATGTACGAAGAAAGCGGCTGGCTGCCCAAATGGGAGCTCCTGAGCATGGAAACCAATGTGATGGTAGGCGACCCCGGCACTCCCGTGATTGCCGATACCTATCTGCGGGGCATCAGAGGGTTTGATATTGAGAAAGCCTACGCCGCTGCCTGGAAAGCCGCCACCACTCCGGAAGCGGACAACCTGCTGCGCCCGGACTTTGACGCCTACGCCCGGCTGGGGTATGTGCCTATGGACGGGGAAAACCTCTACGGCGGCAGCGTGTCTACCGCATTGGAATACTACCTTTCAGACTGGACGCTGGCCCAACTGGCCAAGGCCCTGGGCAAAACGGAAGATGCCCAACTGCTGGAAAACCGGGCCAAAGGGTACCTCCACTACTTCGACCCCGAAACCGGCATGCTGCGCCCCAAATATGCAGACGGGCGCTTCTACGAAAACTTTGACCCCGAAGAGGGCAAAAACTTCGAGCCGGTTACAGGATTTGTAGAGGGTACGGCCTGGCAATACCGCTTTTATGTCCCCCATGACATCCCCTTCCTCATTGACACCCTGGGCGGAGGTGATGCCTTTATCGAAGCCCTGACCACCTGCTTTGCCGATGATCAGTACGATGTAGCCAACGAACCGGACATTACCTACCCGTTCCTTTACAACTATGTGCCTGGCGCTGAATGGCGCACGCAGCAACAGGTATTGGACATCATCGGCCAACACTACACCAATACCCCCGGCGGCATTCCCGGCAATGACGATACCGGCACCCTCTCCACCTGGCTCGCCTTCAGCATGATGGGGCTCTACCCCGTTTGCCCGGCAGATATGGACTATGCGGTATTCACCCCTGCCCTGGAAGAAGTCCGCCTGAAATTGCACCCTGACTACTACCCGGGCGGGGAACTCGTGATACAGGCGCCCCGCAAAACACCCGACGCTATTTACATCAAAAAAGCCCGCTATGAAGGGCAACCTCTTGAGCGGCTGTTCCTGAGCCACCAAAAGCTGGTGGAAGGCGGCACGCTCCAACTCGACCTTACGGCCAAACCTAAAAAGAAGCAATAATGATAAAGCACATTAGACTTTTGATAGCCTTGATGACGGTGCCTGCCGGCCTGTTCGCACAGCAACACGATCTCTACCAATTCAGCCCCCGGCAGTACGTCTGCCAGTACGTGGAAAGCCCGCTTACCATTGATGGCAAACTAGATGAAAAAGCGTGGAAACAAGCGGAATCCACAGATAAATTCATGGATATAGAAGGTACGATCAGGCCCCTGCCCTACTACGACACAAGGGCAAAAATGCTCTGGGATTCCCAATACTTCTACATCGCAGCAGAGCTGGAAGAGCCCCACCTTTGGGCCACTTACGACCAACGAGACATGGTCATTTTCCATGAGAATGACTTTGAGGTATTCATTGATCCGGATGGGGACAGCCACCACTACTACGAGCTCGAAATCAATGCCCTGGGCACGCTTTGGGACCTCATCCTCACCCGCCCCTACCGCGATGGCGGGCAACCCGTTGACGCCTGGGACATCAAAGGGCTGCAATCCGGCATACACCTCAACGGCACCCTCAACAACCCGGCTGATGAAGACGAAGGGTGGACCGTCGAACTGGCCTTCCCCTGGTCGGTACTGGAAGAACTGGCTCCGCACCCCGGCCCGCCCATCGATCAGGAAATCTGGAGGGTCAACTTTTCCAGGGTGCAGTGGCGCACCGAATCGAAAGACGGCCAATACGTAAAAGAAAAGGACCCCGCCACCGGACAACCCTACCCGGAGCACAACTGGGTGTGGTCTCCACAGGGCGCGATCGCCATGCATCAGCCGGAAACCTGGGGGCTGGTACAGTTTTCCACTACCTCTGTGGGCAAGCGGGCGCGGTTCAACGGGCAGCCCAACCTGGAAGCCATCCGCTGGCAACTGCGGCAGCTTTACTACAAGCAGCACGCCTGGAAGGAAGCCAATGGCACCTTCACCGATGACCCTGGTCAGCTGGGGCTGGAAGGCGAGCCCATTCAGGTCATCGCCGGCGCCGACTTCTTCCTCGCCACTTACGAGCTGGGCGGCCTGAAACTACGGATACGGGAAGATGGAAAACTGGACCTCCTGCAGCCCAAGGAAGACGAGGAGTAAACGAACCACGAATGCTACAATCGCCCTACATAGAAGTACCGGAATCAGAAGGCGCCTGCTGGGGCAGCTGGCCTGCCATTGGCAAAGCCCTGCAACAGCACCTGAAGCAACCGGGCAAAGCCAGGACCATTCTGGCGGTGGAATGCTACCCGGGCACTTATGCCAATATTGACATGGGCTTCCTGAAGTCAACCCTTTCGCCCAATGTGGTGTGCCGGGCAGAAGACCTTTTCCTGGAAGAAAATGAAATCCGGCAGCGCATTGGGCCGGGCTTTGCCAAAACGCCGAGAGCAGATGCCAACCTGCCAACAACCATTGCTTCCTATTTTGACCCTCAGAAGCTGGCCTCCATTCAGGAGACCATTGCGGAGATTGAAACCGGCATCATCCTCGTCCACGGTGTGGGGGCGCACCTGATCGCGCAGCCCGATGTGCTGGTCTATTCCGATGTTTCCCGTTACGAACTGATTCAGCGGCTCAGGCGGAAAGACATCACCAATATCGGTGTGGACAACCGGGAGCTGAGCTACGACCTGCAGTATGCCTGGAGCTACTTCATCGACTGGCCCCTTGGTGACCATATCAAGCAGCAACTGCTTCCTTCCTGCGACTACATACTGGAAACCAACAACTGGCAGCGCCCGAAAATGGTGGCAGGGGATGCCATCAGAAGAGGGTTTGAGCTGGCCCTTGAGCGCCCGGTCTACCCTTCTCCGTTTTTTGACCCGGAGCTATGGGATGAAACCAGCCCGCAGCAGCAGCCGGGCGAGCTGGGCGTCAATTTTCACCTGCGGGTAGAAGAAGACAACCTGCTTTTCAAGATTTGCGATCAGTTGATTGAAGCGCCGGTCGTTAACCTGTTGTTCTACAACTCCGAAGCGTTCCTGGGGGCAGGTATCCGCCAAATCTACGGTGACCGGCTGCCCTTTTACATTCAGTTTTTTGACCACCTGCAGCAGCAAATTCCCGATATCAATTACTACCCGGACCCTGCGATGATGGCCCGGCACTTTGGCAAGACCGCCCGGCACAAGGACTATTACTACGCAGTCAGGGCGCATAAAAACGCCACGATTCTGGCAGGCGCAGGGGCTGATGCCAAAGATGTGGCCGTAGCGCAGCAGGAATACCCGAGCGCTAAAGAATGGATAGGGCTGCTGCAAGCCATTGCACTCCAAAAAGGTTCGGTAGCCTGCATCCCGTCGGGCGTGGTGCACAGTACAGGCACCGGCTGCCAGCTGCTCAACATCGGCATTGCCTCCCCCTTTTTCAGGCAGCACCTCGTCAGCAAAAAGACCGGCAAAAGACCGCACCTGAGCGCACCCGGCGAAAACATCGCCAGCCCCTTGCAAGCACTGCCTCCTGCTTTGGCCCGGCCTGCGTCCCTGGAAAGTGTGCCCTATGAGGACTCCTTTATGGAACTGCAACAATTACCGGGGGGCAAACAATTGGAATTGAAAGACGCGAACCAGGTCCGGGCAATCTGTGTGGTGGAAGGCACCTCTGCCTGGCTCACGTACGGCGAAGGCGACCGTTATCAGCTGCTGTTTGGGCAAGTGGTGCTGCTGCCTGCCCGTCTGCAGCGGCTGGCCTGGGAAGCACCGCCCGGTACCACTGCTATCCTGATCACCATTAAGCCCTGATCAGACCACGAGGGCGTACTTGTCCTCCCGTTCGAGGTAGTATTTTGCGTTCTCCGCCACTACGATATCCAGCGGCAGGTGCTGAATGGCGTCCACCTCCTTGTCAAAAATGAGTTTCTGCACGACGCTCGTCAGGCTGAGGTAGCCCTGCTCCACGGGGTTTTGATTAATCAGAAACTGAATGGCCCCTTTTTTCAGGTAAGCAATGTTTTCCGGCAGGAGGTCGAAGCCCACGATGCGGATATCCTGCAGGGCCTCCTGCCCCAGCGCGTCCAGTATTTTATAGGCCCGGGAGTTGGTCACAAAAAAGCCTTTCACATCAGGCTGTTCCCGCAGGAGCTCAAGCAGGAAAGCCCGCAGAGCCGCTTTGTTTTCAAACGCCTCAAAAACCACTTTTTCCACCCGGTTGCGGTTGCCCATGCCCTGCGCCTGAAAGTAATCCTCCAGCCCCTGAGCCTTGTCGGAAAGGTGTTTGGCGTTAGCCGGTTCTTTAGATAGGTTGACCACCGCTACCCGGCCGGCCGGCCCCATGCTAAAGCTCAGCAGTTTGCCTGCCAGGACCCCGCTTTGGTAAGAATTCTGGCCAACGTAGGTCAGCACATTCTCCCCTGAAAGCTCTGTATTGAACAGGGACACGGTAATGCCAAGCCGGGCGCAGGCTTCGAGCAATTCATTGGCGGCCTTCAGGAAGACCGGTGGGAAGACGATGGCTTCAGGACTGGCTTTAAGCGCCACTTTAGCTTTTCTGGCAAAATCAGTCTGGTCAAAAAGGTTGAAATAATACTGGTCGAGCTCCACCCCATAGTGCTTTACCGAATGCCAGGCTTTGTTCACCCCAACATTGGGCAACTCCCAGTAAGGGTCAATGCCGGGGTCTGGCAGGAGCAAGGCGATACGCATGACCCTGCGGGTGGCCAGGGTGCGGGCGATGATATTGGGCTCATAGCCCAACTCTTCCATCACGGCTTTCACTCTTGCCCGTTTCTCCGGCGAAACGTTCCCTCTGTTGTGAATAACCCGGTCAACAGTGCCCGTGGAGACTTTTGCTTTTTTAGCAATGTCTTTGATTCGAATTCGATTTCCCATTAGTCCTATTAGGTTGTAGCCTATTAAAACGTGCAACTGCGATCGCTACAGTTGCAACAGCCGGGTGAGCAGGCGCGGGGCTATAATACGTATAAAATTGGATATGTGTCCGAACACAGCGTTAAAATATTTCAAATTACTCGCATAAAACTAGAAAAAATTATACTTTTGTGGAAGTAAGCCTAATTTTTCAAGTATTGCTTCATCCTTTTGGGGCAGCTAATTCATCATCATCTTGAGCACACTTGCGCTAGGCGTAGACATCGGAGGGACGAGCACTAAGCTAAGCTTGGTGGACCGTTCGGGTGCGATCTTGCAGCGTTCTGCATTTCCCACACAGGGGAATGGCCAAACGGACTACCCCACTGCCCTGGTGGATGCGGTGCAAAAACTGTTGCAATATGCGCCTTACCCCCTTGAAGGCATCGGCGTAGGTGCTCCCGGTTGTGACCCTGTTTCCGGCTATATCAGCTATGCGGTCAACCTTCCTTTTTCTGCTCCATTCCCGATCCGGGATTTTTTGTCAGAAAAACTGTGTGCGCACACAGTATTGGTAAAGGACTCTACAGCTGCTGCATTGGGGGAAAAAATGTGGGGCGGTGCCCGGCAGATGGAGAACTTCGTCCTGGTGGCACTGGGCACAGGCCTGGGCAGTGCTTTTTACATCAACGGGAAAATCGTGGAGGGCGGGCACGGGCTGGCCAGCGAACTGGGCCATACGATTGCAGTGCCGGACGGGCGGAAGTGCTCCTGCGGGCGCAACGGCTGCCTGGAGACCTACGTCTCCGCAACCGGGCTGCGCAGGACCTGCCAGGCTTTGATGGGCCAGGAAATCATCCCCAGTGCACTGCGGGAGCTGCCCCAATCGGCACTGACTGCCAAGACCATTGCGCTGGCAGCAAAGGAAGGCGACCCCCTTGCACAGATGGCACTTGAAGATCTATCCCGGCGGCTGGGCCATGCGCTTGCGGCTGTGGTTTTGCAGATAGACCCCGAAGGCATTTTCTTATCCGGAGGGCTTGCCAATGCCGGGCCCATGCTGGCCGAGCGCGTAGCACACCACATGAACGCACAGCTCCTGCCGGCATTCCGGGGCAAGGTAAAAGTAGAAGTTTCCCGTTTGGGTGCAGATACAGCAGGGACACTGGGCGCAGCCGCACAGGTTTACCTTGGCACCCCGGTCACATAAACAAAAAAGAAGAAATCAAAACCGAAAACTCAAGTTCACTTATGAGGAATTTTCTGAAATACCAGTTGCGGTCTGTAGAAAAGATGCCCACCACGGTTTGGCCCAAAGCTACCGATGGCTCCGTTCATGTAGCGAAGTCGATTGCCCTTGCGATCCGGCAGCGACAACAGGAGAACAAGCACATTGTGCTCGGGCTTGCAACCGGCTCCTCCCCTATTCAGGTGTACCGGGAGTTGGTGCGCATGCACAAGGAGGAAGACCTTAGCTTCAAGAATGTCATCACCTTCAACCTCGACGAGTACTACCCCATGCCGCCCAATGCCCGGCAGAGCTATGTGCGCTTCATGAATGAACACCTCTTCGACCACATTGACATTCAGAAGAAAAACATCCACATCCCGGATGGCACCCTTGAGATGGACGATGTGGAGTCTTACTGCGAAGAGTACGAACGGAAAATAAAATACTACGGTGGCATTGACATTCAGCTCCTGGGGATTGGCCGGACGGGCCACATCGGGTTCAACGAGCCGGGCTCCTGGGAGACCTCTGTTACCCGTATGGTACGCCTCGATGCCCTGACCCGCCGGGATGCCGCGAAGGACTTCGACCGGGAAGAGGACATTCCCTACCGGGCCATCACCATGGGGATTCAGACCATCATGGAAGCCCGCAAAATCTTCCTGCTGGGCTGGGGGCAGCACAAAGCCGCCATTCTTCAGAAAGCCGTTGAGGAGGAAATCACGCCAAATATCCCTTCCACCTTCCTGCAAAAGCACAAGGATGTCAGCGTACACCTGGACTACGGCGCAGCGGAACTGCTGACCCGGTTTGAGGCACCCTGGCTCATTGGTATTTGCAACTGGGACGAAGACCTCATTTGCAAAGCCGTAACCTGGCTGTCCAGAAAAGTGCAAAAGCCCATTCTCAAACTTACTACTGAGGACTATGCGGAGAATGGCCTGAGCGACCTCACGATAGAACACGCTTCGGCTTACAACATCAATATCCGGATTTTCAACCGCCTGCAGCATACCATTTCAGGCTGGCCCGGCGGAAAACCGAATGCTGACGATACCACCCGCCCTGAGCGCAAGACGCCTTCCAAAAAGCGGGTCATTATCTTCAGCCCTCACCCGGATGACGATGTAATTTCCATGGGCGGCACCTTTCAGCGGCTCGTGGAGCAGGGGCATGAAGTGCATGTGGCCTATCAGACTTCCGGCAATATTGCGGTGCACGACCACCACGCCCGCCATTTTCTGGAATTCTGCATTGAGCTGATGGACGCCGAGAAGGGCGACTACAAAGAACTCGACACCCGGGTGCGGCAGATGCTGAAGCAAGTGATCACCAAGGATACCAACAGCATTGCTGCGCAGGAGACCCGCCTGGTCAAAGGGCTCGTCAGAAGAGGGGAAGCCCGTGCAGGGGCACGCCTTTGCGGGCTGGAGGATGAGCAAATCCACTTCCTGGACATGCCCTTTTACGAAACCGGCCGTACGCGCAAAAAGCCCCTGGGCGAAAAGGACATTCAGATCATCGTAGACCTGATGGAAAAAATCAAGCCTCATCAGGTGTATGCTGCCGGTGACCTCGCTGACCCGCATGGCACCCACGCCACCTGCCTCGATGCTATATTCCAGGCTTATGACCGGGTCAAAGACAAAGATTGGGCGCAGGACGCCTGGCTGTGGCTCTACCGGGGTGCCTGGCATGAATGGCCGGTGCATGAGATCGAAATGGCAGTGCCCATCAGCCCGGTGGAACTCCTCAAAAAGCGGGATGCCATCTTTATGCATCAGTCACAAAAAGACCGCCCGCCTTTCCCGGGCAACGACTCCCGGGAGTTCTGGCAGCGGGCGGAGGACCGGAACAAGCACCTCGCCAATCAGTACCGGGCACTAGGCCTGGCAGAGTACGAAGCCATGGAGGCCTTCAGCCGCTGGAAATTTGACTGGCAGACCGGCGAAAAGCCCCCCAAAGCCAAAAAGGCAGCGCCAGAGCCTAACGCCAAAGAGAAAAAAGCGAAAGCGAAGGCCTAAGCATCCATTAAGAATTTAAGTTTCATACACTATTTTTTAGGGAGGAAGGCTGAGCGCCTTCCTTCTTTTGTAATTTGGCGGTACGAAACAAAAAAGAATTTCATGCAACGTATTATTCCCATTTTTATCCCTCTCCTCGCGCTCATGCTGGCTACAGCATTGCCGGCTTCTGCGCAGGACCAGAAGAACAAGGATAAAACCACTCAGGAAGACAAAAGAAAAGCAAAAGAAAAAGCCTTGCGGGAACGCATCAAAAACATACCCGCCGATCAGCTTGTGGAGCCCACCATTATCCCGCAACCGCAAAGCATAAAGGTGACTAAAAACCAGGCAGCGATTATCGGCAATGACGTCACGATCGAATATGACGATGAAGATGAAGCGCTGTCCACTGCGGTACAACATCTGGAGCGGTGGCTCACCGGGCAGCGCCTGGCCCCTACACCAAATGGGCAAAAGGCCGCAAAAATCAGGATTCGGATTGTTGATTCGCTGGAGCAGCAGGAGGCTTACCGCCTGATCGTCAATAAGAATGGCGTCAACATCTCAGCCACTGATGCCGCCGGCGTCTTTTACGGTATTCAAAGCCTGATACAGCTCAGCGAGCCCTGGGAAATCATGAGGACCCGCCTGCTGAAGCTGCCAACGGCGTTTATACAGGACAAACCGGCATTTAGCTACCGGGGCATGCACCTCGATGTTGGGCGGCATATGTTCCCTGTAGAATCGGTCAAGTCATACATCGACATGCTGGCCCGCTATAAAATGAACCGTTTCCACTGGCACCTGACCGAAGATCAGGGCTGGCGTATTGAAATCAAGCAATACCCTAAATTGCAGGAAGTAGCTGCCTACCGCAAGGAAACCCTGAAAGGCCACTACAGCGATCAGCCTCATCAGTTTGATGGAGAACGCTACGGAGGGTTTTACACGCAGGAAGAGGTCAGGGAGATTGTCCGGTACGCTCAGGAACGCTTTATTACGGTGATCCCGGAAATTGAGCTGCCCGGCCATGCTCAGGCTGCCATTGCCGCTTACCCAGAGCTGGGATGCACCGGCAAACCGGTGGAAGTAGCTACCAAATGGGGGATTTTTGAAGATGTGTACTGCCCTTCCGAAGAGACTTTCACCTTCCTCGAAAATGTCCTGACTGAAGTCATGGCCCTTTTCCCAAGTGAATACATCCATATCGGCGGGGACGAGTGCCCTAAGACACAATGGGAGGAAAGCGAGCTCTGCCAAAAAATCATCAAGGAAGAAGGCTTAAAGGACGAGCACGAACTACAGTCCTGGTTTATCCAACGCATAGAGCGCTTCCTCAACAGTAAAGGCAGGCAGATCATCGGCTGGGACGAAATCCTGGAAGGTGGGCTGGCCCCTAACGCCACTGTTATGAGCTGGAGGGGCGAAGCCGGCGGCATCGAAGCTGCCAAGCAGGGGCATGATGTGGTGATGACCCCGACGACCTATTGCTATTTCGACTATTATCAGTCCAACCATCCGGACGAGCCCCTCGCCATCGGCGGATTTTTGCCTCTGGACAAAGTGTACAACTACTACCCGGTGCCGGAAGAACTGAGCGAAGAGGAGGCTAAGCACATCCTCGGCGCACAGGGCAATGTCTGGACGGAGTACATCCCCACACCTTCCAAGCTGCAATACATGGCCTATCCCAGAATGCAGGCACTGTCTGAAGTGGTCTGGACGGGCAAGAAAAAGCCGGGCTACAGCAATTTCGTAAAGCGCCTCAGCCACCATCTCAAATGGATGGAAAGGGAGGGTATCAATGCGGCCAACCATATCTACGATGTAGACCTGAAAGTGGTAGGCGGACAGGGAGCGCCCCTCAAAATATCGGTTAGCAATCCGGTGGAAGAAGGCCGGTTTGCGATTACAAAAGTACCAGCTACCGGAAAAGCGGAATTTGGCTACCTGGAACCCTTCGAGCCCGAAGCCGGCAGGTATACCGTACAAAGCTACGTGAAGGGCGTAAAGATGGGCCGCCCTGCAACCCTACAGTTTGAAGGGCACCGTGCAGCCGGGCAAATGCTTACGCTGGAGACCAAGCCCCACCCCAAATACAACGGGCACCAACCGCAGGTGGTCCTCAACGGCGTCAATGGCAGCAATGAACGCTACGGCGATTCAGAATGGCTGGGCTTCGAGGGAGAAGACTTTTTTGGCACCATCGAGTGGGAAAAACTGCAACTGCTTAATAAAGCCAGCCTCCGCTTTTTCCATGGCCCCGGACAGTGGATCTATGTGCCCGAAAGCGTAAAAATCAGCACTTGGGATGAAGCGGCCCAAAGCTGGAAAGCAATAGGCAGCAGCGCTGTCAAAGCTCCGGAAGGCAAGATCGCCACAGTCGAAATCGACCTGGGATCGGTCCGCACCTCAAAGCTCCGGGTGGAAATCAGGAACCACGGTAAGATCGAAGCCGGCAAGCAAGGCGCCGGGCACGAAGCCTGGCTCTTCGTCGATGAAATCAGAATAGATTAGCCAAAGGGGGCAGCCCGGTTTTTGTCCAGGCTGCCCCTATTTTTCAAAACGAAACCAACGCACACGACTTATGAATCTCGCAGGACTTGACTGGGGCATTATTGGTGCCTTTTTTGTGATTTCACTCGCCATTGGCCTGGTTGTTTCCAGGCAGTCGGGCAAGAATTACAAGGAATTTTTCCTTTCGGGCAGGGGCATGCCCTGGTGGTTGCTCGGCATCTCTATGGTCGCCACCACTTTCTCAGCCGATACCCCCAACCTGGTCACAGATATCGTCCGAAACAACGGCGTGGCCGGCAACTGGGTGTGGTGGGCTTTTCTGCTTACCGGCATGCTCACGGTCTTTGTTTATGCGCGGCTGTGGCGGCGTTCCGGCATCATGACCGACCTGGAATTCTACGAGCTGCGCTACCACGGCAAAACAGCTGCTTTCCTGCGGGGGTTCCGCGCCATCTACCTGGGCGTGTTTTTCAACATTATGATCATGGCTACGGTGACGCTGGCGGCCATCAAAATTGGTGGTGTTATGCTGGGGCTTAGCCCGCTGCAGACGGTGCTCATTGCCTCTGCGGTAACGGTGGTGTACACTTCCTTAGGCGGGCTGCGGGGGGTTATCCTGACCGACTTTTTCCAGTTTATACTGGCCATGGTGGGCATCATCTGGGCAGCGGTGGTTATCGTCAACCTGCCTGAGGTTGGCGGGCTGGACAAGCTTTTCAGCCACGAAGAGGTACGCACCAAACTGCATTTGCTTCCCGATTTCAATGACAGCAGTCAGCTTATCCCGTTGTTCATTCTTCCACTGGCGGTACAATGGTGGAGCGTCTGGTACCCGGGTGCAGAACCCGGTGGGGGCGGCTACATCGTGCAGCGTATGCTTTCCGCCAAGGATGAGAAAAATGCGGTGGGCGCTACCCTGTTGTTCAACATCGCCCACTATGCCCTGCGCCCCTGGCCCTGGATTCTGATTGCGCTGGCTTCGATTATCGTTTTCCCTGACCTGGAATCCCTCCGTCAGGCTTTCCCCAACGTAAATGAGCAGGTGGTCAAGGATGACCTGGCTTTTCCCGCTATGCTGACTTACCTGCCGAGCGGGCTCCTGGGGCTTGTGATCGCTTCCCTGATTGCGGCATTCATGTCAACTTTGTCTACCCATCTCAACTGGGGGGCATCCTATATTGTGCACGATTTTTACCGGCGCTTCATCAACGAAGAAGCCTCTGAAAAGACACTGGTCCGCCTGGGCCGCTGGTCTACGCTTGGGCTGATGGTGCTGACAGCGCTTTTTGCGCTGGTATTGGAAAATGCGTTGCAGGCCTTCAACATCCTCCTTCAAATTGGAGCAGGTACCGGGCTGATCTTCATTTTGCGGTGGTTCTGGTGGCGCATCAATGCCTTCAGCGAGATTGCCGCCATGATCGTTTCCTTCCTGATGGCCATCTACCTGGAGGTTTTGCACCCCGGTGAGCTGGCCAGCCATACGAAACTGCTGCTGGGCGTGGGCGTTACCACGGCAAGCTGGTTGCTGGTTACCTTTCTCACCCCACCAACTGACCAAAAGACGCTTTTGTCCTTCTACAAGCTGATCAAGCCTTCGCCCGGTGGCTGGCGCCCGGTCATTGAGCAGGCCAAAACGGAGGGTGCGCTGACAGAAGCAGATGTCGTGCCCGGCAAACTGCCGATGGAGATTGCCGCCATGGTCATTGCCTGTTTCACTGTTTATGCTGCACTTTTCGCAACAGGGTTCTGGATTTACGGCAATACTGCGTCTGCGATGGTTTCCACTGTGGTTGCTGCTGTGGGAGCCGGCCTGTTGATGGTATTTTGGCGGCGGCTGAATGCTCTGAGGCAGGTTTAAAAACAGGCTGTAAGGACGTTGGCCCCGGCTTTAGCAGAATAGGATTTTCCCATTCGGAAAAACATTCCTATTTTGGGTGCCAACCAACAAACCACTGACCCACATGGCCAACGTCCTTACCCATAGTCTTTTTACCGAGTTTGACATCCATCTGTTCCGCAGCGGCACGCATTTTAAGCTGTACGAAAAACTGGGCAGCCACCCCATCGAGGTGGACGGGCAAGCCGGCACCTACTTTGCCGTTTGGGCACCCAATGCGCAGGCGGTTTCTGTGATTGGAAATTTCAACTACTGGAACCGGGACAGCCACGCGCTTATGCCCCGATGGGATGGCTCGGGCATTTGGGAAGGGTTCGTCCCGGGTATTGGCAAAGGGGAATTGTACAAGTACCACGTCCATGCCAAAGACGGGCGTCATCTGGAAAAAGGCGACCCCTTTGCGCTGTTGTGGGAAATCCCGCCGAATACCGCTTCCGTGGTTTGGGACATCAGCGACTACGCCTGGCAGGACAAATCCTGGATGGATAAGCGTAAAGACATCTCCGGGCTCGATAAGCCTTACTCCGTCTACGAGGTCCACATGGGCACCTGGAAAAAAACACACGGAGGGCTGCGCAGCCTGAGCTACAAGGAGATGGCCGATGAGATGGTCAGCTATGTGAAGGAAATGGGCTTCACCCATGTGGAATTCCTGCCGGTCATGGAGCACCCCTACTTCCCAAGCTGGGGCTACCAAATTACCGGCTATTTTGCACCCACCAGCCGGTACGGCACCCCTCAGGAGTTTATGCACCTGGTGGATGCCTTCCATCAGGCGGGCATTGGCGTGATTCTCGACTGGGTACCTTCTCACTTCCCAACCGATGCCCACGGGCTGGCCGACTTTGACGGCACACACCTCTACGATCATGCAGATCCCCGCAAGGGTTTCCACCCCGACTGGAAGAGTGCCATCTTCAATTATGGCCGGCACGAAGTTAAAGCCTTCCTGATTTCCAATGCCCTGTTCTGGCTCGACCGTTACCACATTGACGGGCTGCGGGTGGATGCGGTGGCCTCTATGCTTTACCTCGACTACTCCCGGGAAGAAGGCGAATGGATTCCAAATATCCACGGTGGCAATGAGAATCTGGAAGCGATTGCCTTCCTGAAAGAATTCAACGAGACCGTTTACAAGGAATACCCGGATGCGATCACCATCGCTGAAGAATCCACCGCATGGACGGGCGTCTCCCGGCCTACCTTTGAAGGCGGCTTAGGCTTTGGGCAAAAGTGGATGATGGGCTGGATGCACGACACCCTCAACTACTTTAAAAACGACCCGATCCACCGGCAATACCACCACGGCGAGATTACCTTCAGCCTGGTTTACGCTTTTAGCGAAAACTTCATGCTCCCCCTTTCTCACGATGAAGTCGTGCACGGCAAAGGCCCCATCATGGACCGCATGCCGGGCGATGAATGGCAGCGGTTCGCCAACCTGCGCCTGCTGTACGGCTATATGTTCACCCACCCCGGCACACAGCTCTTGTTTATGGGCGATGAGTTCGGGCAGACCAGCGAGTGGAATATTGAGAGAGGGCTGGAGTGGTGGCTGACCGAACATGACTTCCACAAGGGGGTACAGGCCTGGATCAAGGCATTGAACGGTTACTACCGCAATGCCCCTGCCCTCCACCAGAAACAGTTCAGCCCGGAAGGCTTCCAATGGATTGACCACAACGACAATCAAAACAGCACCATTTCCTACCTCCGCTACGGCGCCGACAAGGATCAGCCGTTGGCTGTCATTTGCAACTTCACACCGGTAGCCCGCCCGGGGTACAAAATCGGCCTGCCGCTGCACGGCAACTGGAAGGAAGTCCTCAACAGCGATGCCAAAGCCTACGGCGGTTCAGGAGACCACCACAATACCAAGGTCATCAAAACGGTGCAGGAAACCTACCACGGCCGCCCCTACAGCGCGGAGGTGACTCTGCCGCCCCTGGGTATTATCGTGCTGGAGCTGGACAAAGCCATAGCGCCCAAAGCACCGAAGGCCGCAGCTAAGAAGAAGGCGCCGGCCAAAGCAGCCGCCAAACCCAAAACCACTAAAAAGGCTACTAATAAAGAAAAAGCGAAGTAAATCCACTACCTTCGGGCTGCCTGCATGATCCATTTATGTACGCATGCAGGCAGACCAGGAATTACTTAGCAGAGGGGCAAAACCAGTTGCGTATTGTATTTTTCAAAAAGCCCCTACCAAACGATCAGGAACCTTCTCTTGCTCAGCCCTAACGCTTTTTTAACTAGAAAAGCGTAGACATGGCAAAAACAGCATTAATTACCGGCAGCAGCAGCGGTATCGGTCTCGGTATTGCCCGCTCCTTCGCGGAAGCAGGGTACAATCTTATTTTCAACGGGCTGGAGGAAAATGGCTCCGAAATTGCAGCTGAAGTCGCATCGGAGTTTGGCATTGAGGCCTACTTCTCCCCCACCAATTTAATGGACCCCGCAGCCATCAGGAAGATGGCCGAAACGGCGGAATCCCGCTTCGGCGGAGTGGACATCCTGGTGAATAACGCCGGTGTGCAGTACGTCGCGCCCATAGAAGAATTTCCGGAAAGCAAATGGGACCTCATCCTTGGGGTCAACCTCAGCGCCGCCTTTCATGCTACCAAAGCCGTTTGGCCGGGCATGCAAAGCCGGGGCTTCGGGCGGATTATCAATATCGCCTCTGTGCACGGGCTCAAGGCATCGCCTTTCAAAACAGCTTATGTAGCTGCCAAGCATGGCATGGTCGGACTGACCAAAGTACTGGCACTGGAAGGCGCTGCCCACGGCATTACCGCCAATGCCATCTGCCCGGGTTACGTCAAAACCCCTCTGGTCGAACAGCAAATTCCGGAACAGGCCAAAGCTCACGGCATGACCGAGGAAGAGGTCACGGAAAAGGTCTTCCTAAAAGCCCACGCCGTCAAGGACTTCGTGAAAGTGGAAACCCTGGGCGCACTGGCCCTTTTTCTGGCAGGTGAGGCCGCCGCTACAGTTACCGGTACGGCGATCCCGGTAGATGGAGGCTGGGCAGCGAAGTAACAGGACATTAGGAAACGTAAGAAAAGATCAAGTAAATGGAACAGAAAAAGTTAGCACTGGCCCTGCAGGGTGGCGGTTCGCATGGGGCCATCACCTGGGGCGTGCTGGACCGGCTGCTGGAAGAGGAACAGATAGACCTGGAAGGGTTCTCAGGCACAAGCGCAGGGGCCATGAATGCGGCAGTGCTGGCCTACGGGCTCCACATTTCCGGGCGGGAAAAGGCGAAATCCCTCCTCGGTCAATTTTGGCGGCGGGTAGCGGAAGCGGCGGCTTTGTCACCGGTACAGCCTGCGCCCTGGGATTTGCTCTTCGGCGGCGGGAATATGGATTACTCTCCGGGCTTTATGGCTGCAGAGGCTGCGAGTATGTTTGTTTCGCCCTATCAGTTCAATCCGATGGGGCTCAACCCTTTGCGGGATATCCTGGCAGATATTGTCGACTTTGAAGCGCTGCGGCATTGCAACGTTACGCAGCTTTTTGTCTGTGCGACCAATGTAAGGCGGGGGCGGGCAAAGGTGTTCGGCCTGCCCCACATCTCGGTGGATGCCGTGATGGCTTCGGCCTGCCTGCCGGAAGTTTTCAAAGCTGTTACGATTGAGGGGGAAGATTACTGGGACGGTGGCTTCATGGGTAATCCGCCCATTTACCCTCTTATCGATGCCGGCTGCCAGGACATTCTGCTGGTGCAAATCAATCCCATCAATATCGACCGGACGCCTCAGACCTCCTCGGAAATCCGGGACCGGGTCAATGAGCTGAGCTTTAATTCCAGCCTGATGCTGGAAATGCGGCGCATCGCTTTTGTGGACAAGCTGCTGTCAGCCGGAGTGGACCTCGGTGCGCCTTTCCACAAAGTCTTCATCCACCACATCAACCCGGAAGCGGAAGTACAGGGGCTGAACCTCTCCAGCAAGCTCAATGCCAACTGGCAGTTCCTCCTCCGGCTCAAAGCCATTGGCCGGGAGAAGGCCGAAGCCTGGCTGGCACAGCACAGCGATCAGATCGGGGTGGCTTCGAGCTGTAACATCCGGGAAACTTTTCTGTAGGGTCACTCCTCCGGCGGGAAAAGGAACTGCCCGGACGCCCGGTCCCAGTGCAGCCTGATCTCTTCCCGGCGCAGGCGGTCAAAGGCCGGGCAGGCGATCTGCTCCTCCGGGCTGGCCGAATCCCCACAGTAGTAAAACCGCTTACCGGTAAAGACGGAGGCGGTAAGCGTGGTGCCCCGCTGCGGCAAATCCAGCAGAACCGGCATCGCTTCTTCCAGGATTGCCGGCTCCTCTGCGTAGTCCAGCTCCAGGAAATCGGAAACCGCTAGCGCACCGAGGGTATGCTCCGTCCAATCGTACTGATCGGGATGCTCGGGGCGGAGGAAGTGGTACTCCTGGGTAGCGCCAAACCCATCATAGGCCTTTTTGCTCACAGCGATCATGGGGTTGCTGTTTGCCAGCCGAAAGAGGACCACCTGTACGTGATAGGTACCCCCGCCGGTACCTTCGTCAATGATTTCGATGAAGCCATTCCTCAGGTCTACCGTTGCTTCGAGTTCCATTTCCAGGGTCGATTCTGCCACCCATTTATTCCCTTTTTGGGTGAGCTCGTAGGGGCTGTTGTAGGGAGGCTCGAGGCTGCGGTAGTAGTCAAGGACGTTCTTTCGCTTAGCCTTGTCTGCTTCCGTAGCTTCGCCGGTTGACGGCGGGGCCGCTTCGGGCTGCTCCGGAATGGCCTGAGCGGTGTCAGCGCCGGCAACAAGTGCTTTTTCCACGCCCGGTCCCGCTCCTCCCGAGCAGGCTATGAGGGCAACGCTCAGGAATGCCCAGATTAATGTTCTGGTTGAAAGATGCATAGCTTGGTTTTATCGGAATAATTGAACATCGCCTTCGTAAAGTGTGGTGAACCCATCCACCCAAAGCACCTGTACAACGTATGCGTATACCCCGGCTTGCGCAGGCTCGCCTCGCCAATTACCGTCCCAGACCGTTGCGCCATCTTTGGCTTCGAAAACCAGCCCGCCCCAGCGGTTGTACACCTGGAAGTTGAGCACTTCGGCCAGTCCGGCTCCCGGGTAAATTTCAAAGCGGTCGTTGATGCCATCCTCATTCGGGGAAAATGCATTCGGAATGTACACCTGACGGGTGCCATCCACCTGCAGGAACAGCTCAGCGGTGTAGGTACAGCCGCCGTTCAGCGTTAGGGTCAGCTCAACATCCACGGAGCTCGTGGCCAGCAGGCTGGGGTCCGGGCAGGTCGTACAACTCAGCACAGCGCCGGAGTCCACTGCCCATTGCAGGGTTGACAAAGCCGGATCAATTGCAGCGTTGGAAATAATCTCCAACTGCACGGAGTCCCCGAATGAAGCCGGGTTCGGCTGCGCAAGCAAGTCAATAGACAAGGCATTGGGCTCTGCCAGGGTTATTGAGGTCGTTGTATCACAATCGTTGCTGTCCGTAATGGTTACTTCATAGAGGCCCGATGCTAAGCCCTGAAAGATGGCCTCAGTTTGACCGGCACCGCCATTGAGGGCAAAAGTATAAGGCGGAGTGCCGCCACTCAGCCCTGACAATTCGATGAGGCCCGTGGCTTCTCCCGGGCAAGCCGGGTCCACCGTTTCCACCTGAAAATTGATGGGGGGCACATCGGGCAACACAATGCTGTCCTGCGAAATGGCGCAACCCGTTGCATCCGTAACCGTGTAGGCATATAAGCCCGGCAACAGCCCGCTGATGGCGGCTGCATTTTCATTGATGGCTTGCCCGTTGCGGGACCATTCGAACTGATAGGGGGCGATGCCGCCGGATGCATCCAGCGTCAATATGCCGGATGCTTCGCCCTGGCAATTCGGTGGACTGATGGTTACTTCTGCTTCGGGGATATCGGGCGAGACTAAAAAGAAGGTGGAAGTTGAAAAGCAATCCGGCCCGACCGTGATGACGACCTCGTAGCTCCCATCTGATAAGTTTTCGATCGTTTGTACGCCTTCCGCGATAAGGTTGTCCCCGCTATCCAACCACTCAATAGTGCTGACCGGATCACCTCCCGAGAGGTTGATGGTGATAGAACCGTTGTTTTCCCCACAGTTCGGAGGGACAATTTCCGCCTCCACATCGGGTAGTTCCAGCATATTCACATTGATCTCATCCGTGACCACTCCACATGCGGTGGTGAGTTCCAGAGTGTAGGCGCCATCTTGCGTCACCGTGATTTGCGGAGTGGCTGCCCCGTTGCTCCAGGCATAAGCACCGGGCACTTCAAAAGCAGGCCCCAGCGTCACAGGCTCACCATCACAAACCTCCAAATCCGGCCCCAGGGCTACAGCATCTTCCGGTGTTACTACCGCAATAGAGTCTACGGCTGTGCATTCGTCCTGAGTGACGGTCACGCTGTAGATTCCGGAGGCATTTACCGTGAAGGTGGAATCCGTGGAACCATCCTGCCACTGATAGGTAGCGGTGCTGTCCAGTGCCGGATCGAGCAGCAAGCTTGCCCCGCTGCAAATGAGGGTATCGTTGCCGAGGTCCAGCGTAAAGGAACTGCTGCCCGGATTTATGGAAAAGTCCTGATCCGCAATATTGACATCAAGGTCTGCGGAAGCTGTCAGCGTACTGCCAACGAAAGAGATCGGCGCTACATCCAAAATTACAGAAGACAGAAAAGCATCCGGCAGAGGGTCGGCGCAGATGCCCTGCCCATCCTCGTCCACTTTTACCATACGGAACCCCTCGCGGTCATAGAGGTCTTCAAATACGTAAGCGTAGTAGCCCTCAGAGGTAACCGTAAGCGGGCTTCCGCCAAACCGGAAAGGACCGCTCAGGAAGCCCTCTTCTGCCAGTTCAAGCCCCCACAGCATTTCTCCATCGGTACTGATTTTTGCCAAAGCCGGGCGGATGTCCCCGGAGTTGTCTGCATCTGCACCCCCAACGAATAAAATATGGTCATCGGGCGTGACAATCAGACCTTCTGCCTGCCCGTAAAAGGAAAAATTAAACCCGTTGAATTCTACGGTTACCTGGTCTTCCACCAAAGTGGCGACCCTGGACCAAACCAGGGACCCGTCCAGGTTGATCCGGGAGATGATGGCCCCTTGTGGGCCACCAAAGATCGCATCACTCAGGGAAGTGCCTTGTAGCAACGCGAAAGTGCCGTCCAGCAGAGGGGCAATCTGCACACCGGCACCATTGAACCCCTGATAGGAGTAGGTATTTGCCCAAAGCTGTTCTCCCTGCTCGTTGAGGCGGACGACAAAAGCATCGTTATCAAAACTCGCACCAATACTGCCGGTAACCAGGTACCCACCTGCGGGCACCTCCGCTATATCATACCCGGTAGCTTCCAACCCGGCCACCGGATAGTACTGCCCCCATTCCACGGCCCCTGCTGCATCATACTTGACCAGGTAGAGGGATGTTTGAAAATCCGGGCTATGATGGCCCGCAAAGATATAGCCGCCATCGGCAGTCTGAATCCCGGCAAACCCCCGTTCCAAAAGATCAGGATTGCCCGGAAACTGAGACCATTGCAGGGTACCATCCGGATTGCCTTTGGCCAGAAAGCCATCAAAATATACGGTTGTGGACGTGCCGGAAAGCACAAAGCCGCCATCTTCCGTGGAGCTGATATCCGTAATGGACTGAAACGTCCCGGGGTCATATTCCCGCGACCACACCATTTGGTTAGCATTGTCGATACGAGTGACTATTGCATCGTTGGCATTGCCGGCAGGGTTGTTAAAGCCGTTGGCAACGGAGCCTAGTACGTAGATACTGCCGTCGGGCCCGGCTGTCGCCGCCAAAGCCCGCACAGAATCCCCTGTGGTGCATTCCACGCGAAATTCCCCCAACTGAGCATGCAGCGGGCAGGAAAAAAGCAGCGTAACAAGTGCAGGGAGTAGTAATTGCTTCATGAAAATAGAGTTGTCGAGTGTTTAAGGAGCGCTACAAATTACTTCCAATTATGTTGCAGCATGATCTGATAGATTAGGGATTTGGCATGTTCCTGACTGACACCGGTAAGGACCAGGGTAGCCTGCCGGAACAGCGCGATCGTTGTGGCCGGATAGACGCCGGTTTCGCCGGGGAACCAGGCCATGGGCACACTCGTCCCCTGCAGGATTTCGTAGCCCGCCCCCGCATTGTGCTCCTGCCATTCTCCGGCAATGATTTGCAACTGTGGAATGTCTTGTGCGGGTGCCGGGTCGTAAAGGTAGAAATGCAGCATTTGGATTTCTGCCCGGGCAGGCATGGTGAAAATGCAGGCCGATTTTTCGTTCCGCCCGGCAGCAACCGGCGTCACCTTGCGGACAGGTTCCTGTACGGTCTCCTGAATTGCCTCCAGCGTCAGCAGTGCTGATGCCTGCGGAAGCTGCACTTGCTGAGGGCTGCCGCCACAGCTTAGCAGAAGAAGGGCCAAAATGGGAACGGCTGACAATGCTTTCATGGCTTTTTTGTGGCGAATTTACAAAAGCCACTGCAAAAAAGGTGTCGCCAAAGTGTAGCGTGCGCGATATATCTCAAAATAGGGTACAGGGTCTGCCCGGAACCCATTGAGGACCGGGGCTACATTAGGCATGGTACTGCCACAAAAATTAAAGGCCTCGCTGCCATGCCCGGCGCCTGCCTGCATAGCCTGCCACATCAGCCAGGGAAATGCCCCGCTTTCCCGGGCCCCTTTACCGTTACCCGCTGTGATAGGATAGGTTACACCTTCGGTATGCATCAGGTAGACCCCGCTGTGGACCGTTCCATCCTGATGACGCGCCAGGAGCAATTGCACATTGCCATGACTCCGGGCAGCGCCATCCATCTGTTGCAGCAGGGACAGCGTGACCGGCGCAGCAAGCCCCTGCCGGTCAAATGTGTGCTCAATGATAGACATCAGCGTGCTGAGGTCTCTGCTTTCCTCCGGCACCAACACCTTTTCCCCTTCCTTGATGCTGTACTTCACCGAGCGGTTAAAGCGGCGGCGGACCGTTTCCATATCTGACAGGCCCGGCACGATAAAATGGTACCGCAGTTGGGCCTGAAACCTTTTCCAAAGGAAGGGCATCCAGTTTTTGGTACCGTGGTGCAGCTTCTGAATGTGCCCCCAGTGCCCGGGCAGTTGCTCCAAAAGCTGCGGTACAGTCTGCCGGTCGAAGGTAAACTGATCGGCTAAGGATAGCGAATCATAAGCTTCATACCTCCACAAACCAAGGTAGGGCGTCAGCGGCGGCGTCAACAGGAAAGGGACACCTTTGACACGCCGGATATGGTAAGGCAAGGCTGCTGCCAGTTCCCCTTTTTTGTCTTCAGCCAGGGCGACCCCCCAGTTTTCCGGGCCGCACACGGCATCCAGCCACCAGGGATGATTGAAGGCGGGTACGGCATGGCCCCGGCAGAATTCCTGGTATGCAGATTTTGGTGACAATATCCTATTGGTTTGTTGGCAAAAAGCCCGCTGCCTGCCTCAATGATGGCCGGGAGAAGGCCAAAAGTTGCGCTGCTTAATAGAGACGCTATGTTAGCATCTCTAATTAAAATCCACAAGGTCAATCTCAAAAACCAGCACAGAACCAGCCGGGATAGTCCCCACAGCCCGATTGCCATACCCTAGGTTAGAGGGGCAATACAAAGTCAGCTCCCCTCCTTTCCCTACCAGCGGGATACCAATCTGCCAGGCAGGGATCAGGTTTCTGAGCGGGAATGTGACGGTGCTTTCACCGGGCGTCTGATCAAAAACATGCCCATCCAGCAGCGAGCCTTTATAGCGTACGGTAACGGAATCGGTGATCTCCGGGCGTTCATTCGAACCGGGCGTCTCAATCTGGTAATACAAGCCGGACTCGTGCCGGTCAGCCGTCAGGTTGTTCTCTGCAAGAAAGTCGAGGATTTTCTCTTCGTCCGCGCGATCATCGGTCTCTTTGTTGCAGGCCATCAATGCAATGCCTAAAAGCATCACTAATACGTATTTTAGCTTCATCTCTGGAATGGTAAATTTGGATGTAAAGCTACAAAAATACTAAAGGTGCCGGACAGCCCTCTGGAAAAATCGTCGCAGCTGCAAATCTGACAGTCAGGAGACCAAAGCAACGCCCTCATCAATTGACGTGTGTGCATAACAAATTGCACTTTTTGAATAGCTTGGCAGCATTTGCCGTTTGCCTCTCCTGGATAAGCTGGAGCAGAGCGGGAAGCTCTACCCCAGCAGCCAGAGGGCTTAAATGCAGACGGTTGCCTTTGTGTTTTGTGCAATTTGCCATACACACATTGACGTCCGGCAGTGGTGTAATTAATAAATTTTACCTACTTTTGACTTATACTCCTATTTTCACTTCCCCCCTTGTTTTTCAATCGCCAAAGACTACGGTAAAATTGCTTTCCAAATTTACTGTACCGAGCCTCTGCGGCTTTTTTCTGAACGGTATTCAGGCACTACTTTAAACACTTTTGACTTTAAGTTAAGTGATTTGCAACCTGTTCCAACGCCACTGCGTACCAGCAGGAACTATCCCCATTAATAACTCAACAAATATGCACATGTACAAGGTTAAATCCCTCACGCCTGTCCGCGTGGTACCCTCCACTGCGTCAGTCCTCCACTTATGACGCGCCAGTCTCCTTCTGATCTCTTTTGCCCTGATTCCCTATTCGCTCCTGGCGCAGTGTGCCCCCGCTACCGGCACGGAGCCTTTTGAGAACGATTTGGGGACGATAGCAACGGGCAGTGCAACCGTATCTGGTATTGCGGAGTGCTACAGTTTTACTGCTTTTTCAGTGATAGGTACTTCTACAATATCGAGTGACGGGCAGGACATAAAACTGTCGAACAACCAATTCGTCGGTTACTTTGAAATTGGCTCTTCAGATGGGTCTGAATTTAAACTGGATAATTTTGTATTTCTCAAACAAAGCTCTACTTATGATGGGGACATGACCATCAGAGGCTACAGAGACGGTACACAGGTACAGGGGGCTGAGACTACGGTTACGGTAGGTGGTTTTAGCAACCAAACCGCAGACCTCAGCTCCAATACAGCTTTTGAGAATATCGATAAAATCCGGCTGACCTTTAGTTCAGCCAGTGCCAATGGTATTTTCCTGTTCCGGGAAATCACCATTGCTGACCCCATAGATTGTAATCTTTCAGATACGGAAGATCCCGTGGTGACCTGCCCCCCTTCCCCTGCAATAGCACCGGCTACTGTTAGCGTGGTTCAATTTGGAGGTTCTCCAGGAGATATAACCTACACAATAACCAATTCCAACGGAGATATTATTGGAAATGGTGCATCCGTTTTCGGGAGCACAGGGTCTGAATTTCAGTTGCCTTGTGGCGCAGATTACAATTTTAATATCACTAATTTTGTAAACTGTAATTGCACAATTCAAGGGTTGAACCTCAGCGTAAACGGCGCAACAGTTCTCGCTCTGGGAACTGGAAACCCTCCCATTGTAGAACAAAGCTACCCCTTCACTGTCGATCCCTGCGACATCACCATACCCAATGGGGAATGTACTGTTGACCTCACGAATCTTAACCCTATTGGCACGCCCACTGATAATTGTGATACCGACCCTGAGGTCTCCTGGGCGCTGACCGGGGCAACTACTGGCTCAGGCAGTGGTTATTTCAACCAAAACGGGCCACAGCCTTTCAATGCAGGCACCACTACCCTCACTTACACGGTAGAGGACAATAATGGCAACACCGGTACTTGTAATACAGTTATTGTAGTGGACGGTAGTGCCGGGCCTGACGCAAGCTTCAGCTACAGCGCAGCTTCCTATTGTGCCAATGACGCTGACCCTATACCTACCGTTACCGGCGAACAGGGAGGTGTTTTCAGTAGCACAGCAGGCCTTAGCCTTAATGCCTCTACCGGGAGAATCGGAATTTCAGAATCCGCACCAGGTACTTATACCGTCACCTATAAGGTTACCGGCACCAACTGTGACGGCACCTCCAATGTGGAAGTGACGATTAATCCGGCAGACGATCCCGGCTTCAGCTACAGCCCGGACACCTTCTGTGCCAATGAGAACGACCCGACACCAGTAATTACGGGCAATTCAGGCGGCTCATTCAGCAGCACCACAGGCCTGACCATCAATTCGTCTACCGGTGAGATTGACGTCAGTGCTACCACACCTGGCCTGTACACCGTTACCTATACAACCGCAGGCACCTGCCCGAACTCCACCACCGATCAGGTCGAAGTTTTTGAAGTTCCCACGCTCAATTTCACCCCGCCCGGAGATTTCTGTATTGACGCGGGTGTTCAAACCGGGCTTTCCGGTGGCAGCCCTTCCGGAGGCGTTTACAGTGGGCCGGGCGTTTCCGACGATGGCAATGGACAGACTTACTCTTTTGACCCCTCAACAGCGGGGGTAGGCGTTCACACCCTTTCCTATACCGTCAACAGTCAGGTACTGGAAGACGATGTGGAAGTCTTTGACCTGCCTGCTGTCACCTTTACCGATCCGTCAGCAGTTTGCCTGAATGAGGAGGCACAGAACAGCCTTAGCGGTGGCAGCCCCATGGGTGGTGAATACTCAGGCCCCGGGGTAACGGACAACAACAATGGTTCGAGCTTTACCTTTGACCCTTCAGTAGCCGGCGTGGGCATGCACACCATCACCTATGCCTTTACCGATGGGAATGGGTGCACCAACAGCGCTGAGGATCAGATCACCGTTTTCGCATTGCCAAATGTCGATTTTGCTGACCCGGGCGACTTCTGCGTGGATGCCGGGGTACAAAGCGGATTAAACGGGGGCACCCCTTCCGGCGGCGTCTACAGTGGCACCGGCGTGAGTGACGATGGCAATGGGCAGACCTTCTCCTTTGATCCTGGTCAGGCAGGGACAGGCATGCATGAACTGACCTACACCTACATAGATGGAAACGGCTGCTCCAATAGCCAATCCGTAACGGTGGAAGTCAACAGCACCCTCAATGTCACCCTGACCGACCCGGATGATGTTTGTACCAATGAAGGCATACAGACAAGCCTGGGCGGAGGACTGCCTGTGGGCGGTGTATATTCCGGGCCAGGAGTGGAAGACGATGGCAATGGAGAAACCTACAGCTTTGACCCGGTTGCGGCAGGCGTAGGGCAACATACCATCACCTACGAAGTCACCAGCAATGATGGCTGTGAAGGCTCCGATATGGTAACGATTGAAGTATTTGCTTCCCCAAAAGCAGCCCTTGAAAATCCCGGAGATTTCTGTCTGAATGACGGCATTCAAACCAATTTGAGCGGAGGTACGGAAGCCGGCGGCGTATACACCGGCCCGGGGGTAACGGACAACAACGGCACTTTCGATTTCGATCCGCAAACGGCCGGCGCCGGGCAGCACACGCTCACCTATACCATTACCACTGCCGATGGCTGTTCGGATGAGGCCAGCCAGGTTTTTGAAGTTTATGCGTTGCCAACCGTAACGCTCGAAGACTTCGACAGCCGCTGCCCCAATGACGGGCTTGCAACTTTGGGTGGCGGGCTCCCTCAGGGCGGCACCTACTCCGGTGACGGCGTTTCTGACAACAACAATGGGACCAACTTTGAATTTGATCCGCAAAGCGCAGGCGTAGGCGTGCATACCATCACCTACACCTACACCTCTTCAGATGGTTGTACCGTTGAAGCCACTGCCAGCCTCGAAGTGGCCGACACCGGGACTCCTGAATTCACCCTTTGCCCGGGACAGCAGGAGGTGGATATGGAAGACGGGCTCTGCTACGGTTTGGTCCCTGATCTGACGGCAATTGTTGCGGCAACCGACGATTGCGGTACGCCTGAACTGACCCAGAACATACAGGCCGGCACCTCGTTTGGCAGTGCCCATTTAGAGGAGCAGACCGTTACCGTCACCGCAACAGACGGCGCCGGGAAAAAAGCAACCTGCGAAATCACGCTGCAGTTAATGGATGATCAACCACCTGTCCCTCATTGCAAATCCGGCACGGTAAACCTCAATGCGGAAGGCACGTACGAGCTTACCCTTGCCGACCTTTACGATGCCAGCCAAAGCAGCGACAACTGTGGGGCAGTTGAAGTTACGGATTATGAGGTATACAGCCTGGATTGCGATGATGCCAATACTACGCTTCAGCTTGACGTCATGGTGGAGGACGATGCCGGAAACCCTGCAAGCTGCCAGGCAACCCTTATGGTCTCCGATGACGCGGACCTTCCAGAGCAGTGGCAATCCACGGACATGGGCAGTGCCAACACCACGGGCACTTATTCTTTCGCCCCCTGCTCCAGTAATGTTCCAGGAGGAGGCGACATCACCATCAGCAGCAGTTCCAATGGCAATACCAATTTAAATGGTGACAATATCGCCTTCGCCAGTCAGACGCTCTGTGGGGATATTGTAGGGATCCAAGCCAAAATCACCGTAAACAGTGGCAGTGGCTACGCCGGGATCATGATGCGGGAAACCCTGGATAGCGACTCCAAACAAGTCGCATTATTCACCAACAACAGTGCTTTGGTCCGAAGAGAAGTCCGGTACAACACTGGCGCTGCCAAGGATATTTCGCTGATTTCGGCACCCTATTCTTTCTACTTAAGGCTTAGGAAGCAAGGTAATCTGGTGCGTCAGTTTGTCAGTACAAGCGGCAATAACTTTTCCCCTGTAGGTGCGGTATCCATTGACCTTGGACAGTGCCCCGAAGTGGGTTTGGCTCTCTTCTCCAATGACAACACTCCGGTAGACGCTACTTTCTCCGAGCTCCAGATCAGAGGAGAAGCGCCACAAAGCAGTCCGGGACTGCCGCTCCTTAAGCCAGGCAATGACCTTCCGGGAACGCCCGTGGTGTACCCCAACCCGGCAAGGGAACAGTTTACCCTGGAATTAGACCAGCCCCTGTCCGATATGGCGGAGGTGTCTGCACTCAACCAATTTGGGCAATTGGTAGCTAAATGGCAGATGGGGCCGGGCGAAGTTCTCAGCGATTGCTCCACATCTCATTGGGCTGCAGGTGTTTACTACCTGCATATCCATACACCCAACCGCAACTTCGCCCCGGTGAAAATAATCAAGACAAGGTAACTTCAGTTTAATATTTAACGGTTTAACAACGGAGGCTTAGGCATGATGATGCCTAAGCCTCCTTTTCGCTCCTATGGCTGCTTTAACAAAAATTAATCTATACCTTTAAGCTATTGTACTTATTAATGCTTATATTTGGGAAATTCAAAACACTCTTCTGCTCCACTTGTCAGGAGCTTTTTTCCTCTATAATCTAACACTGAAGAACACTTTTAAAAACCAGAAAACTGCTATTGTACGTTTTGCCAAACGCACGATAGCACTATCTGTTGTTGCCCCAAAATGAGCAATTATAGTCAAAGTCATAAGTGAGCTTGCCAGGTCTCCCTGGAAGGACTGCGAAATCATAATCGAAAAAAGACACCATGCTGAGCCCGAAGAAACACCTCACCCGATGGATGCCCACTGCCCTGCTTTTTGCTATAGGGCTACTCTGCCCGGAATTATCTGCCGCCCAATGCGATGCGGGAGAGGCCTTTTACAGCTATTGCTACACCCTTCCGGAAGTCAACACCACCGCATTTCAAGTCTGCCCCGATGACCCTACGGCAACAGTGGAAGCCGAAATCATTCAGGCTGGCTTCCTGCACAATCCACCTTCGTTCATTGCAACGCTCACAGTATATGAAGGCTCTATCGCTCCGGGAAATATCGTTTTCGGACCAACAGGTACCGGAGTGGCGGGCGAAATCCTGACTTCAACCAATGCCGGAGACTGCCTGATTTTTATTATCAATGCTTCCAATAATTTTGGGGTCAGTTGCCAAAGTGGCGGGGTCAATACCGAGCTTCAGGTTTGCGCCAGTGATGTTGGCGGTACGGCACCGGTTACCTTCTTCGCCCCAAATGACCTGTGTGAGACCGCCGGGGTACAAAGCGGCATCAGTGGCGGTATGCCAACCGGCGGTGTATACTCCGGTGATGGCGTGACCAACAACGGAGACGGCACCTATGATTTCAACCCGGCCACCGCAGGCGTAGGCACTACAACAATTACCTACACAGTGGGCGGCAATTCGGCTATGGATGATGTGGAGGTTTTTGCTTCCCCAATGGCTTCCTTTGGTGCACCAGCAGATATTTGCATTGATGCAGGCATCCAAACGGGCCTCAGTGTCAGTTCTCCCTTCGGGGGCACTTACAGCGGCCCTGGTGTAACCGACAATGGCGACGGCACCTACGATTTCAACCCGGGTATCGCCGGGCTTGGCGCTCATACGATTTCTTACACGATTCCGGGCATTTGCGAAGAAACGGCCATGGATGACATCGAGGTCTTAGCAGCCTGTGGTTGCCCGGCCGGGCAATCTTCGTTTTTCTATTGCTACGATAACAATGAATCGAATACCGTTGCTTTTGAAGTATGCCCCACTGCCGGGCAGTCACCAAAGGCCACTATTACGGCAGGGACTATTGGTTCCTTTTTCACTATGGACGGTGATGTGCTTCATGTGTACAGCGGCACTTCCGGTTCCGGCACAACCGGCACACTGGTTTCCGGTCCGCTTACCGGAGACCTCAGCAATACCGTCATCAACGGACCGGCAGCGGATGAATGCCTGATCTTCGTGATTTCTTCCGGGCCGATAGGCAGCTGCGCGACTGGAAATGGGCTGCCGCTGGAAACCGGGCTGTCCGTTTGTGGAGAGGACGTAGCCCAGGAAGTGAATCTAATGGCTTTAGCAGATTTGTGCATCACAGCAGGGGTTCAAACCGGACTGTCGGGTGGCAATCCGGAAGGTGGCGTCTACATCGGGCCCGGCGTTTCTGATGATGGCAACGGCATGACCTACTCCTTTGACCCTGCCAGTACAGGCATTGGGGTGCATACCATCACTTACACCTTTGGTGGTGAAATGGGTACCGATGAGGTGGAAGTATTTGAGTCCGGTATTGTCAGTTTCACCGCTTTAGCGGATTTATGCGTGGATGCCGGATTACAGCAAAATCTTACCGGTGGCACTCCGGCAGGCGGCACCTACAGCGGCCCAGGTGTAACGGATAACGGCGATGGCACCTACGATTTCAACCCGGGCGTTGCCGGGGTTGGCACACATACGATTTCCTATAGGCAGCCAGGTGGCTGTGAGGAGACGGTCATGGATGACGTAGAAGTAACCGAAGCTTGTGGGTGCCCCTCAGGGCAATTATCCCGGTACGCCTGTTTTGGGAACAATCAGCCAGAAGGTACCATTTTTGAAATCTGCCCGGATGCCGGAAAGGTTGGGCTAGCCAACTTTATCGCCGGAACGCTTGGACTTGACGATTTCCTTACCGTCTATCAGGGCTCCACAGACAGTGGCTCCACCATACTCTTTGGCCCGGCAAATGGCACCAACCTGAACGGAACAACCATTACCGGCACAGCTGTTGACGAATGCCTGATTTTTGTATTGTCTACCGGCCCGGTAACGAGCTGTCAGGATGGCTTTGAACAAGCTATTCAGGTGTGCGGACAAAGTACGGAGCCCAGTCTTGCCTTCACCGCACCAGCAGATGTCAATATTAGCACCCCCACGCTGACCGGCCAGGGAGGAGGCACGCCAACCGGTGGGGTGTACAGTGGGCCTGGTGTTTCTGACGATGGCAATGGCATGACTTACTCCTTTAACCCGGCTGGCGCAGGCATTGGGGTCCACACCATCACCTATACATTTAACGGATCAATGGTTGGTGACGAAATTGAAGTTTTTGATGTGGTCCCCGCTTTTTCTTCCGTATTTTCCCCAAACAATATTGGGCCTGCCAGTTCGAGCCGGCTGACTTTCACCATCGACAATACAGGTTCTCCAAACCCGGTAAGCGAGCTATCCTTTACCAATGTTCTGCCGAGCGGCCTGGTGATCGCCGATGCCCCCGGGCTCCAAACCACCTGCTCAGGCGGCGTACTGAGTGGCACTGCAGGCGGCACGACGCTCACACTTACCGACGGCCAGTTAAACGGAGTGGCCAGCTGTACGGTCTCTGTCAATATAGTGAGCACCTCTTTAGCAGACCAAACCATTACCAATACCTCAGGCAACCTCACCTCCGAACGCGGCAACAGTGGGAACACAACAACGGACATTCAAAACAACACCTCCAGGCCAGGGTTCTACAAGAGCTTTTCTCCGGGCACCGTTGACGTAGGGCAGCCCAGCCGTTTGACCCTGACGATTGACAATTCTTTTAATGCAGCTAATATTTTCAGTATTTCCTTCTCCGATCCCTTGCCAGATGGTATGGTAGCTGCATCGCCTTCCAACTTTGAAACAGATTGTACAGGCTTTACCGTTGGTAGCTTTACACAGCCTGCATCGATTACCTTATCAGAAGATGGCACCAGCCTAAATGCCTTCGGTATCTATCTTGAAGCGGGTGCAAGCTGTGCTGTTTCCTTTGATGTCATCCCGGAGTTGGGGGCGGAAACGCTCGAGAACGTCACTAGCATCCTAGGCACCCAAGCCGGCCCATCCGGTTTTGCCACTGCTACACTTAATGTGAATCAGCCCGGTGAAATTTTCCTTGAAAAGTCCTTTAGCAATGATCCGGTTGGACCCGGAGATATGGTAGACCTCACCTTTACCATTTCTAATTTTAGCAGGGATGAAAACATGACCGGTATTACTTTCACCAATGACCTGGACGCAACTTTATCCGGCCTGGTTGCGGTAGACCTGCCTCAAAATGACGTTTGCGGCACGGGCTCAACGCTGACCGGGACAAGCACATTAACCCTCACCGGAGGCAATCTTCCATCGGAAGGCAGCTGTACATTTACCGTCACACTTCAGGTTCCGGTGGGCGCTAGCACCGGAGTTTACCCCAATACCACCAGTACCATAAGCGCGAACACCTCAGCAGGCAGCATAACTGGAGCCCCTGCCCAGGATAATCTTGCCATTAAGGTTGTGCCAGCCCTAACTAAATCCTTTGGATCGACTGAGGCAACTCCGGGAAGTACAATAGATTTAGAATTCTCATTGACCAATCCCAGCAACACCGAAACCATAACAGGCATTAGCTTCACAGATAATCTTACGGCTTTCCTCTCGGGCACTCAAGTCATTTCAGGCGTTGGCCCTAACCTTTGCGGACCGGGATCGTCTTTCGCGGCGGTAGCGGTGAGCGGTGATCAAACCCTTCAGTTTACAGGTGGCAACCTCCCCCCGGGCGGCAACTGCAACTTCACGGTAACGCTTAGCATTCCGGAAGGGGTACCTGCTGGCACTTATTCCAATACGACATCACTGGTCTCTTCTGTTGTCAACGGGGAGACCACCTTTAGTGGTGGTTCAAGTGATGACCTCACCCTACTCCCTGCCCCCCAAATCACAAAGTCCATTGTAGAGGGCGCCATTCTCGCGGGTGAAACCGCTACGCTTGAATTCACGATTGACTATACAGACGAAGCGGCCTTTGATGCGACCAACATCAGCTTTACGGACGACTTGGATGCTTTCCTTAGCGGAACCCTAGTTTCAGGTGCTCTTCCCGCCAATCCATGCGGAGCGGGTTCTGCGCTCACGGGCACTTCCACGCTGGAGCTGACCGGCGGAACGCTAAGCCCTGGTGGTTCCTGCACCTTCCAGGTCACCGTTCAGGTCCCTTCCGAGGCACTCCCGGGCCTCTATACGAATACAACTTCTTCGCTCACGTCGAGTATTAATGGCATAGATGCCTCCAGCCCGGCCGGCTCAGACCAACTGCTGATTTCCGGACTGGAAGCTACCTTGTCTGTCTTAAACAACCCGGTGGTTGCCGGAGATCTGGCCACGCTTGAGTTTAGCTTTGAAAACGTCAGCACCCTTGATGTGTCAGCTATAGCGTTCACACTATCGTTGCCAAGTGGCTTTCAGGCAGAAGGTTTGCCGAAGTCAGATGTCATAGGTACCGGCAGCCAGGCATCAGGCACATCCACCCTCATTTTTTCCGGCGGGAACTTAGCCTCCGGGGAATCCGGAAGCTTCACCGTGGATGTCAGGGCCCCTTCCGGAGCGGTTGATAACCAATATGGCCTCTCCACCTCTTCTTTCTCGGCTTCTTTCAATGCACAAACTGTGGCATTGCCAGCCATCAGTAGTTTTATTGAAGTCCAGTCTGAGCTCATTGGCCTGGAAAAGACCTTTGTGCCCAACTCCACAGTGCCCGGTGGTTCCGTGGATGTCATCTACACCCTGACGAACCTTAGCGATACTTACGACCTGGAAAACATTGAATTCATGGATGACTTCAATACCGTCTTATCCGGGCTCTCCATTGCAACGCTCCCTATGGCGCCCTGTGGAGGGAATGCCACCGGTACGAGTGTACTTGATATTTCGGGAGCCTCCGTTACAGCGGGGAATTCCTGCATGTTTACCGTTACACTTCAGGTACCTGACCCTGCAGACGGTGGTGTTTACAACAGTACCTCCTCTGCACTGACTGGCAGAACAACCGGCGATGGCTACGCCGTCAGCGGCAGCCCTGCAACCGATGAGCTGACCATAGAATCCATTAACCTGGAAAAGACTTTCTCTGAAACATCCATCATTGCAGGAAACAGCATCATGCTGCAATTCACTCTGGCCAACAATGGTGCTACAGAGGTCTCCGGTATTGGGTTTACAGATGACCTTTCCGCTATGGTTTCAGGACTCACCTTGAATGGAAGTGCGCAGACCAATGTCTGTGGGACCGGCTCCGTGCTCAGTGGTTCAGGCTCCACTCTGCTCTCTTTTTCAGGAGGGACGCTTGCGCCCGGCAGCGATTGTACTTTTTCAGTGGAATTAGATGTTGCTTGTGATATCTCTGCTGATACCTACACCAATACCACCTCTGTAGTGTCAAGCAATGGTTTACCGGTAGGTGAGCCCGCTACGGCAGATTTGGAAATACAGGCAGAAAATATTCCCCCAGAGATTACCTGCCCCGAAAACATAACCATTGAATGTGACGAGAGCACCCTGCCCTCCAATACCGGGATGGCCACCGCTACCGACAACTGTACCTCTGGCTTAATGCCGGATTATGAAGATGAGGAGATGCTCACAGATGGTTTAGGCACCATCCTGCGGACCTGGAGCGTAATGGATGACGCAGGAAACAGCGATGAGTGTGCGCAGACCATCACCTTGCAGGATACCACCGACCCGGAGTTCACCAGCTTCCCGATGGATGCAGAGGTGGAGTGCGGCCAAAGCACAGACCCGTCCAGTACAGGCACGCCGGTGGCAGAAGACAACTGCTCCTCCCCTATGCCCACATACGAAGACGGGGAGATGACCAACGGATGCGGAGATACCGGTTCCTTTGAGCGCACCTGGACCATCACAGACAATGCCGGCAATACCGTGATGCAGGTGCAAACCATTACCATAGCAGACAATACAGACCCGACGTTCACCCTGTTCCCAAGTGATACCTCTGTGGAATGCGGTGAAAGCACGGACCCCTCTGCAACCGGAATGCCGGGCGGAATAGATATCTGTAGCCTTGTATCTGTTGACTACAGCGATGCCTTTGCCGAAGACTGCGGCAGTACCGGAGTCATTACCCGGACCTGGACTGCAACCGACGCATGCGGCAACGTTCAGGAGCAGGATCAGATGATTACCATTGAGGATACGACGCCTCCAAGCCTAAGCTGCCCGGATGATATTGTGGAAACCAATACCGCCGGCACCTGTGGAACAATTGTCACCTTCATGGCCACAGCCGCTGATGCCTGCAGTGATGAAGTAATCATTACTTACAGTCAGGACCCGGGCACAATATTCGCTGTAGGTGAAACCACTGTCACGGTCAATGCGACCGACGCCTGCAACCTGATGGCCGATGAATGCACCTTTAAGGTCACGGTCAATGATACAGACGATCCGGAAATCACTTGCCCGGACAACATAACCATTGAATGTGATGAGAGTACCCTGCCTTCCAATACCGGGATGGCCACCGCTACCGACAACTGTACCTCTGGCTTAATGCCGGATTATGAAGATGAGGAGATGCTCACAGATGGTTTAGGTACCATCCTGCGGACCTGGAGCGTAATGGATGACGCAGGAAACAGCGATGAGTGTGCGCAGACCATTACCTTGCAGGATACCACCGACCCGGAGTTCACCAGCTTCCCAATGGATGCAGAGGTGGAGTGCGGCCAAAGCACAGACCCATCCAGTACAGGCACGCCGGTGGCAGAAGACAACTGCTCCTCCCCTATGCCCACATATGAAGACGGGGAAATGACAGAAGGGTGCGGAGATACCGGTTCCTTTGAGCGCACCTGGACCATCACAGACAATGCCGGCAATACCGTGATGCAGGTGCAAACCATTACCATAGCAGACCAAACCGATCCGGAGTTCACCAGCTTCCCAATGGATACCGGGGTTGAATGCGGCCAAAGTACCGACCCGGCTGCTACCGGTATGCCTACGGGGACCGACATTTGTGGCACCATTGACATCACCTATGAGGATGACTTCTCCGGCGCCTGTGGCAACTCAGGAGTCATTACCCGTACCTGGACCATAACGGATGCATGCGGCAACAGCGATGAGCAGGATCAGATCATCACCATTGAAGATACGACACCGCCTGTGCTCACCTGCCCGGACAATATTACGGTAAGCAATGATGAGGGAGACTGCGGAGCCATTGTAACTTTTGCTGCTGAGGCGAACGACAATTGTGGTTCTGTTATGGTGAACTACAGCGTAGCCCCAGGCAGTTTCTTTGAGGTTGGGGAGACCATGGTTGAAGTCAGTGGCTCTGACGCCTGCTCCAACCCTGCCACGAACTGTACCTTTTCCGTAACGGTGAATGATACAGAACCGCCCGTTCCTGTATGTCTGGACACGGAGGTTATCATCGAACCAGATGGCACATTTGAGGCCCCGATTGCAGAGGTCATTGATTTGAATGCCAGCTCCGATAACTGCGAATTAGGCATGGCGGAAATAGAAACAACGGTGATTTCCTGCGATGAAGCAGGAAGCGTTGTGCCTGTGGAAGTCAACCTTTCGGACGCCGCAGGCAACATCGCTAGCTGCACAGCTATGCTGATGGTCAATACCGGTGATGCCCTGCCCGAACCCTGGGAAAATGCCGATATTGGGGAAAGTACGAGTGGCAACACCTATGCCTTTAACCCCTGTGGAGAACAGTTTTCCATTACCTCAAGCGCTCAAAACACCACATTCCAGACGGAAGATGATCAGGCCTACATCAGCATTGAGCTGTGTGGTGACTTTGGTATGCAGGTGCGTGTAGATAGCCTACTCGGAGACAGCGGGTACGGCGGGCTTATGATCCGGGAGGATAACGATCCCGGTTCGAAGCAGGTGAGTGTGCTCTCCAACCTCACTAACCTGGTGCGCTGGGAACATCGTCAGAACACGGATGGCTTTAAACAGACGGCCCTGTACTACAAGCCCTTCCCCATCTATCTACGGTTGGTGCGCAGAGGTGATTTGGTCAGAGCGAGGTACAGCAATACCGGTAGCAACTTCCAACCCATCAGTACGGTGGAAATTGAGATGGGTGAGTGTCTCGAAATAGGCTTAACGGCTTTCTCCAATGACCCGTTAGGCACAACCCGCGCCGTATTTGGCGATGTTAAGTACCGGGAAGTGAACAACAACACCCTTTCCCAGGAAGATAAGGAATGGCTGGAAGGCGAAGTGGCAGAACAAGCCCCCTCCTTCGGCATTTCGGACGAAAGCATTCACCTCTACCCGAACCCTGCGACTGAACAGCTTACGCTGGAATGGCAAAAACCGGTGGAACAGCCTGTGAATCTCCTATTGCATAACGAACTGGGGCAGGCCATCGAGACCCGAATCCTTGAGCCGGGCATCATTCAGACCACCTGGGATGTAAGTCAGCTGGCAACCGGGGTGTACCTGATTGAGGTCAGGGCAGCAAACGGACAGGCACAGTTGCTCCGGTTTATCAAGACGAAGTAAACAAAAGCCCTTTTCCCCAAGCCCCGGTAGCAGTATACTGTTACCGGGGCTGTTTTATTGGGTTTTCCTGAATGGATATTATTACTTTTGCGCAGCAAATTGTTGAAAGTCTTAATACGCACAATATGAAACCAATACTAGTAGCCGTTTTGGCCCTTTTTACCATGGGCTGTAATTCTCCTGCTTCTCAGGGAGCCAGCAACACGAACGATAGTGCCTCAACTCCCGTTACGCCTATGGCAGTCCGCGACAATTCTCCTGCCGAGGCGCCGGATATCACGCTCACCCTCTCGGGCGTGCAGGCCGGCAGCCCGGTTTCGCTCATCGGGCACCTCAACGAGCAACGCTTCCGGGCAGATTCCACAGTGGTGGGCCAGGGTGGCGTTATTCATTTTCAAAGATCAGAACCCTACCTGCCCGGGTTTTACTACATTCTCATTCCTCAGCAGGCGGTGGTACAACTCCTGATTGATAAAGACCAGACGATGCAGCTTCAGGCCGATGCCGGGGATGTGATTGGCACCATGCAGGTGGAAGGGAACCTGGAAAACGAAATACTTTACCAAAACCTAAAGTTTGAGCAGAATCAATCGCCAAAGTTTGATGCGATTTCCAGTCAGCTGCAGGGCCTGCAAAAGGGGTCCGCAGAGTACGAACGCCTCACCGCCGAGCGGAGCGCGCTGATACAGGAGCGCAAAGCACACCTTCAAAGCCTGTTTGAGCAATATCCCAATACCTTCTTCACCAGCTACAAACGCTCCGGCCAGAACCCGGAACTACGTGAGCCCAAACGCCCGGATGGCAGCATCGATACCGAAGCACAGGTATACTACTTCCGGCAGGACTTTTGGAATGGCGTGGACTTCACCGATGAACGCCTGTTGCGCACGCCCGTGATTTTCAATAAGCTCAACCGGTACATCACCGAACTGACTGCTCAAAATCCGGATTCGCTGAGAGCTGCCACTAAATTCCTGATGGACAAAGTGGTGGACAACGAAGCTACCAAAGAATACCTCAAATTCTTTGCCAACTGGATTACTCTAAAGTATGAGCCAACCAAAACCACGCTCATGGATGCGGAGGCGATGTACGTCTTTATGGTACAAAACTACTTTACGAAAGAGCGGGCATTCTGGTCGGATTCCATGAACATATACGGCCTGCAGCAGCGTGCCGAGGAAATGGCTGGCAGCCTGGTAGGCAATAAAGCTCCTAATGTCACGTCCTTTGCCCCCGATGGTTCCGAAAAAACGTTGCTCGACCTTAAAGCGCCTTACCTGATCGTTTACATGTACAACCCTACCTGTGAACACTGCATGGAGCAAACGCCCAAGCTGGTCAACTTCTACCGGGAGTGGAAAAGCAAAGGCGTTGATGTCTACGGTATTGCCCTGGATACCGATCAGCAGGAATGGACGGATTACATCAGGAAAACCGGCATGAACTGGACCAACGTCTTCGACCCTTCCAACCGTTCCATCTACGGCAAATACTACGTGGATGTCACACCCGAGATCTATGTGATCGGGCCCGACCGGAAGATTATCGCTAAAAACATTAAGGTCAACCAAATTGAGGAAGTCATTCGGCGAGACAAAGAAAAAAGATAGTGCCACAGGCCCATCTTTGCCTCAATTACCGCACGCATACTAAAAAGATACCTTCTGATATTTTCAGGAGGTATTTTTTTGCTCCTGTGAAAAGATAAAATTCCAAAGACCAAATCAATCCTGATTTTTTCCTATCTTGAGGTGCATTCCATTTGAACAAGCACCATTATCAACCGCTTACCCGGAACATCCGGGATCTTCACAACAAACACTTCGTACAGCCATCCTTAGTATCTCATGCCCCTGCATGGGTGTGCTTGTTTTCGTCCTGTAACAAATCATTGATCACTCAAATACTTATACCATGGCCCTAAGACGCTTTACAATAACCCCGCTTTTGGTAGCGGCGCTATTGTGCAACCTTAGTCTGTCAGCGCAGGAGTCTGTAAACAACATCGGAGTAAACACTTCCCAAACGGAGTTTACGGTAAATATGGTTGCGCCCGATGCATTCCTGTTGGAAATCAGCGGCCCTTCAGATTACTACTGGCGCGCCGAAGTTGCCGATCAAAAAGACATCACGATTGGCAATACACTACCCGATGGCGAACTGATGCCTGACGGCCAGTACACCCTTCAGATAACGCCAATCTTCAAACTTTCTGAAGCACAAAGAACAGAATTACAGACAATTAGAGCACAACAAGATGAAAAAGCCCTTAATGCCTTCCGGGCATTGCAACAATTACCCTCATCGGTAGAGTGCCACACGGTCTACTACCGGATTCAGGATGGCAAATTTGCAGACCCCAATCTCAAAGAACCTAAGACGGAGCATTACGCTTATCAGTGGGACCACCAACCTGCCCCGCAATTTATCGATCCGCCTGCTACCTTTGCCAGCATAACCCATAAAAAAATCCACTACGCCAAACGTATCCTGGGACAGGCAGAGCCTATTGCTATGGATAACACCCCCATGGCAGAGGATGCTCAGGTTTTTGTTCAGGATGTAATAATCCAAGGGAGTAGCTGTGTCGGGCTTGACTGTGTAAATGGTGAATCCTTTGGTTTCGATACGCAACGCTACAAGGAGAACAACCTCCGCATTCATTTTAATGACACCAGTAACAGTGGCTCCTTTCCATCTTGGGACTGGCGCATTACCATAAACGATTCTTCAAATGGTGGTGGAAACTACTTCAGTATTGATGACGCAACATCCGGGCGCTCTCCTTTCCGGATCGAAGCGACGGCGCCCTCCAACGCCCTTTACGTTGACGACGCAGGGAATATAGGCTTGGGAACCTCAACGCCGGTGGTGGAAATCCATTCAAAAGACGGAGATACACCAACCTTGCGACTGGAACAGGATGGTTCCAATGGCTGGACTGCTCAGACATGGGATATTGCCGCCAACGAGACAAATTTCTTCGTTAGGGACGTTACAGGAGGCTCAAACCTGCCCTTCAAAATCAGACCAGGCGCAGATAATAATAGCCTGGTAATCAACAACAACAGCAATATTGGTCTCGGTACATTAAACCCCACTTCAAAATTGCAAGTGGAGTCTGGTGACTTGTACCTCAAATCAGGGAGCGTTGGTATAAATACGGCCCCCAACCCATCCACCGGCCTCACCGTTCAGGGAGGTGCCAATATCACGGGGGCTTCATTTTTTTCCGGAGATGTAACCTTTGTTTCCTCGTCCAGTGTTTCTTTCTTTAATGGCATGTTTATACCCATTATGAGCCTGGATGCGACCACCGGATTTCTCGGCTTAGGGAACCCACCTTCAATTGGCCATTTGCTTACACTGGGCGCGGATGATGCTGTAAAGCCCGGTGGCGGCGCCTGGAGCACCCCCTCTGACCGCAGGTTAAAAGAGGATATCCGTGATTTCGAAGATGGCCTTGAGTTGCTCATGAACATCCGCCCCGTACGGTATCGCTATAACGGCAAAATGGATATGCCTACTGACAAAGATTATATCGGGATCATTGCACAGGAAATACAGGAGCTTGCCCCGTATACGATTCGCCCCCTCAACGTAGAATCGGACAAGAATAAAACCACAGACTACCTTGCGTTCGACGATACGCCTCTGGTGTACATTGCCATCAATGCCATACGGGAGCAACAGGCAGTCATTGAGGCGCAACAGCAGGAAATAAACGACCTGAAAGCACAGCTTTCGGAAATAAAAGCCCTCAAAGTTCAAATGGAGGCCCTTTCTGCCAGGGTTGGCAAACTGCAGGAGCAGCAGCAAGACGAGACCGCACCAAAAGCTGCAGCCGCCAACACCAAAAAATAACATCACCGGAAACGCTAAATCAAAAGCGAACACAACCATGAAAAATACAATCAAATTCATCTTCATTCTATGCCTGACAGCCGCCGGGATCCCCCTTCTGGCACAGGAGCAGACAACGGAGCTTGATAATGGCAGGCCCGCAGGCATGACTTCAAAGCCGGTTCAAAAATCCGACCTCCCCACCTACGACCGATCCCACGAAAATTCAAATCAGGACTGGGATGTGCACAGAAATCTCCCAAAGCAGGAGGAGCAAACGATGGTATACCCCCAGGATATTCTCGTACTTCAGGACGAACTTTTCAATACGTCCTCCCGGCAGGAAGTAGTTGAGCAACTGGAAGCCATGAAAGCTCTGCTGCGGCAGCTACAGGCAGGCCAGGAGGCACTGAAACGAGAAAACGAAATTTTCCGCCGCAGCCTCGCTGCCTGCTGCGCTGCTGATGAGACCGGCCTTGGCGTCAAAGATGCCTACCTGCTGCAAAATGCCCCAAACCCTTTCATCAATAATACCCGCATCGAATACTTCGTGCCCCGCAACCTGGGCAATGCAGTCATTGAACTGCGCGACATCAAAGGGGCATTAATCGCCTCCTACCCGGTTCGGCCCGGCAATAGCAGTCTGAATATTGACCGCAATAACCTCGATGCCGGCAGCTACCTCTACGCCCTGGTGGTAGACGGTAAGATGGTGGATACCAAAGTGATGATTTTCAAACCCTAGAAAACCAACACCTTGTTTTTAATGGCAGGCTCCAGTGGATGGTGCCTGCCATTCTTAATTCCTTCAAAAAGACCTGCCCAATGCTTAAAAATATTTACCTGCTAACCTTTTGTGTCCTGGCTTTTCCATTCCTGACTGTTGCGCAGGCAGTCTTTTCAGAACAAGCGCAGTCAATCGGCTTTGACCATGAGTTCAAAGCCCGGGCCCTGATGGGTGGCGGTGCCGCCTTTTTTGATTACGACAACGATGGGGATGAAGACCTGTACGTCACCAGCGGACTGGACAAGGATGAACTCTACCGGAACAACGGTAATGGGACTTTCACGAAGGTCCTCGCTGATGTTGGTTTCAGTATCACGCAGAATTACAACACCATGGGCGTCACCACCGGAGACATTGACAATGATGGTGATCGCGATATTTTCATAGCCACCTGGGAGCGTTTTGAGGGTTCTGAGCAGCCGGATGCCCGAAGCCTCCTGTTCTTAAACAACGGTAATGGCACCTTCTCCGAAATTGGGGAGCAGGCTGGTATCACGCACGAAGCATTCGCAATGGGCGCTGTTTTCCTGGACTACAATAAGGACGGTTACCTCGATGTCTATGTGCTGAATCATATTCAGGAGGTCATCTTCACTTACGATAATTCGGGAGCCGTAGACGGGCTGGCTCACGAATGTTATCCCAACTTCCTTTACCTGAATAACGGCAACCTCACCTTTACCGAAGTAGCCGCGCAACTGGGCGTAGATAACCAAGGCTGCACCATTGCCGCCATCGCTACTGATTTTGACCTGGACAACGACCTGGACCTTTACCTGGCCAATGACTTCGGGGCATTCATCGTACCGAATAACCTTTACGAAAATAACTATCCGGAAGACCTTTTCTCTAATGCCAGTGAAGCAACCGGGACAGGCATAGAGGTCTTTGGCATGGGCATTGCCGGTGGCGATTATGACCACGATCAGGACCTGGACTACTATGTGACCAATATCGGCCGTAACATCCTGCTCGAAAATCTAAACAACATCTTTGTGGACAGGACCACTGAAGCCGGCGTCGAAAATGCGACCGTCCCGGAAGAAGACAACCTGAATACGACTGGGTGGGGCACCGCCTTCTTCGACGTCAACAACGATACCTGGGAAGACCTCTACGTTGCAAATGGCAGAATACCGACGCTCCCTGCATTTGCAACCGCCATCAGTGACCCTGATAAGCTATTCCTGAACAATGGCGACAAAACCTTCACGGATATCAGTGATGAAGCTGGCGTGAGCGACCCAAGCTATGTGCATGGCATGGCCTACTCTGATTATGATGAGGATGGCGACCTGGACATCGTCACCGTAGTGCTGAACGAGCTGGGCGGCTACTCCAAATTCTACATCAATGAAACCGAAAACGACCACCACTACCTGCAGCTCCACCTAATCGGCGTAGAAACCAACCGCGATGCCTTCGGCAGCCGGGCCTGGGTCTATGCGGACGGCCTCGTGCTCGTCAAAGAAATTTACGGGGGCGGTGCCAGCCATGCCTCTCAGCACACGAGCGTGCTGCACTTTGGGCTGGGTGACCATACTGCTGTGGACTCCGTTCGGATTGAATGGACCAACGGCCATGTCGATTTGATTGAAAACCCGGAGGTCGATATGCGCCACACCATTGTAGAGAGCGTAGAAGTCAGCACTACAGAGGCCCGGAAAGCCGAACTGAGCATCGTCGCAGCCCCCAACCCCTTCACAGACCACCTGGAGCTGATTGCCGGTCGAGACTGGACCGGCACGGCCCTTTCGGTCCGCCTGATGAGTGTGGAAGGGCGAACAGTGTTTCATCGGGAGCTGCCTTTTACCGGGCAGACTCAGCTGGACCTCCCTGATGGTTTGGCGAAGGGGATGTATTTGCTGGAGCTTACCACAGATGAGGGTGCCCGGGAAGTGCTGAAAATAATTAAAAAGTAAGAAGCCAAAAAGGCTGGCAAGACGGAGGTTGAGCTAATCTTTCCCAAATAGGGATAATACACCTTGAAGACCATTAACTTAACCTCCCGGATGACATCATAGAAGAGCGACAATGTAGTATCGGGCGCTATCTGCACGAGGAAAATATCTTTCATTTTTTAATGGAGCGCCATAGTCCATGGCGCTTTTTTTATTCGTATACTTGAAAGATGAAAATTTTTGAAGGTATATACAGGCTTAATAATGAGCAGCAATGTGGTCTTCCTATCTCTGCTATTCCTGTTTTGTTTGGGAGCAAAGACTTGTTGGGGCCAGCGTAATCAAGCTTCCATGTTCTTGCGCATTGAGCACCTTGGGACCCATGAGGGGCTACCTGACCGAAAAGTCAATGCCATGGTTCAGGACTTTCATGGTTATATGTGGATTTTGACGGATAACGGTATATTCAAAATTGACCCTCCACTGGAAGGGTTTACGAACCACTTTAGCAATCCGGACAACCGCTGGGGCAATTCCATCCGGGGTTTTTTCGAAGACGGGGAGGGCCATGTTTATTTTCGGTGCGAGAGTTGTTCTCAATTGCCCGATAAATGCATTTTCAGGATCAATGAAGACGGCAGCTGCAGCCCCCTCTCACTTCGGGTCAGAGACCAGACAATAAGCAGAATCCACAATGCGCGGCAATTTTTTCCTACTGATTCTGCACATATATTCTGGACACAGCTTAATGCACAGTTGATGCTTCAGGTTGACCTGGACCAGCATTCACTCGTCCCCTATAACATTGAGTACCCTGAGCCCTTAACGCCTAAACCACCCTATGTGGTACACCGGCAGGCCGAGGGAAAAGACGGCGCTATCTGGACCGGGTCTACGCTTGGTACCTTGTTCAGGTTTGATACCCGGTCACGAACCCCGGAATTCATATTCAAATCCAGCCCAGCCCATTCCGAAGCGCTAAATATAGCGCTGTTGGAATCCTCCGATGGCAAGCTTTGGATGGGCAGCAAAAAAGGGCTCTTTTGTATAGACCCTGAAAAGGGAAAAGTCATCAGGTACTTTAACGAAGCGGATTTCCCAGGCTTTTCTTCTCTTGAAGTAAACTGCCTGCACGAAGATACAGACGGAGCCATCTGGGTTGGTGTTTTTAACAACGGGCTGGTCAAAATCGGCCAAAACCACACTATTGAAAAACACTACACGACGTTCAGCGGACTGGTGAACAATACCGTTGCTGCCATCTTGCCTCAGGGCAATGACCGGCTATGGATCAGTACGTTTAATGGGCTGAGTTGCCTCAATAAAAGCACGGAACAATTCACGAATTTTCATGTCGATGACGGGTTGTCTCACAACGAGTTTAACTTTTTTTCTGCATTTATTGACTCCAGGGGCCGGTATTATTTCGGGGGTATGAACGGCGTTAATGCATTCTATCCCGATGAGGTTTTGGCCCGGCATCATGAATCACCGGAACCCTCACCTTTACTGACCAGAATAAGCTATTATGATGAATACCGGGATACACTGATTATTCGAAATACCGGACTGGGCAAGGGGCAAAAATTGGAATGCGCTCCGGGTGTCAGTTGGTTCCAGCTCGAATTTATGCTGCCAGACTACGCCAATCCTGCAGGCAACAGGTTTCAGACTTTCCTGGAAGGGTTCGAAAAGGGCTGGAGTACTCCGGCCTTTGCGCCCTACATACGCTACAATCGTTTGCCGGCAGGCCGGTACACCCTGAAATTCAGAGCAGCCGGAGCGAAGGGAGGCTGGAGCCCCGTGGAAAAAATAGAAATTATTGTCCATCAGGTTTTCTATAAATCCTGGTGGTTTATTGCATTGTGCATAGGCGCACTGGTTGGCTTAGGCTATTTGTTGGTTCGATACCGCTTTCGCCAAAAGCTGAAGATTGAGCGCATGCGCACACAGATTGCAAGCGACCTGCACGACGAAGTGGGCAGCTCCCTTTCCTACCTCAGTTTCCTGATCGGCTCCTTCGATATAAAAAATGCACCGGAACGAACTGCTGCGGGTATTGAGAAAAGCAAGGCAGTGATGAAAAAGACCGCTTCCAATATCCGCGATGTAGTCTGGGCTATTGATGCCCGCCGGGACAAAGCGGGCGATTTGCTGGACCGTATGGAAGACTTTGCCTGCGACATGCTCAGCAGCCGGGGCCTGCACTACCATTTGGATATTAATGGCATAGGGCGGGACTTAGTCCTTAGCCCTGTCTTTCGGCAAAATGTCTACCTGATTTACAAAGAGGCTGTCAACAATATTGCTAAGCACAGCAATGCAGACCGTGTAGATATTGCCTTGCGGCTGAAAGACCGAACAATAACCCTCCGCATAGCCGATAACGGGCACAACCAAAATCATCAAAAGGTAAAAGGGCAAGGGCTTGAAAATATGGCGCTGCGCGCCCGGCGGATCAGGGGCGAACTATCGGCGCAACCTTCCGCCTCCGGCTTCATCGTTGAGCTGCAGGCACCGTTTGGGTAAGCCCCACCTGTTTCTGTAGTTGAATGATGCGCCGCAGTGCCGTATATTGCCGTTGTTTTATTGGCCCCCTAAATCTGGCTGTATGATTAAAGTAGCCTACATTGAAGATGACCCTTACGTCCGGGATTTTATCTCAGACTGTATCGCTAAAGACAAGGAACTCGAATTCATCGGCAGCTGCGGCTCCGTGGAGGATTTTTTGGAGCAAAGCCGGCTTTGGCCACAGCCCGATGTCATCCTACAGGACATCAGCCTGCCCGGCATGACCGGCCTGCAGGCCATCCGCCACCTAAAAGAGCTCTTTCCGGGAGTTGAAGTCATCATGTTCACCATACATGATGATTCCGAGCGCATCTTTCAAGCCTTTTGTGCCGGCGCTGGCGGTTACCTGCTCAAAAACACGACCTACCCGAAAATCCGGGAAGGCATTATACAAGTACACCGGGGAGAGGCCAGCATGACCCCTTCCATTGCACGAAAAGTGATCGACTACTTTAAACCGCAAAAGAAACACAGCGCATTGCTTACCGCCCGGGAAGACCAGATTGTTCAAGCTATGACCGAAGGCATGAGTTACAAGATGATTGCCGACAAGCTACAGGTAACGGTCAACACCGTTTCTTACCACGTAAAGAATATCTACAAAAAACTTCAAGTCAACTCAAAAGCTGAAGTCGTTGCCAAATCACTGAAAGGCGAGATATAGCACGCCCGGAAACTTTGGCTGCGTTCTCTCTTCGGAAATGCGCTCTCGTTCTGGCATTCGAGCCTTCTGACTCCTTTCAGCCCCACCTGTTTATGTGAGACGCCCTACCAGATTTGGGGGTTTACCCTCCCTGTTTACTTTGACAACTTTGTACCATACTTAAACCTAATCGTTGTCATGAAAAACAAACTCACACTAACAACACTATTATGCCTTTTCCTAAGCACTGGCATCCGGGCCCAGTTCCTGGATGTGGAATTCCGGGACCAGTCTGTTACGATGCAATTGAATCACAGTGGCAAATTTCTGCAAGGCGACGAGGAAGATGCCAACAGCAGCGCATTGTATCAAAATAGCGAAGTGCCCAATTCGCTTGAGCAGGTATTCACCATTGAATCCACGAATGATGCTATTTGGTATAGAATTTACCATCCGGCTTCAGGCAAGTACGTTACTACGACCAATGTCTCCGATGGTGGGCAGGTAGAACTGAAATACGATTTTGAGAGCGGGCCAGCTAATCAGGAATTTAAATTTGTAGAACAAGCTGTTGACGACCGGTACAAAATTCATTCCCGACATAATTTGGCAGGTGTTGCACTTGTACTGGAAATCGAAGCGGGCAATCTCAATAACTTCACAGGAATCCGCCTTAAAAAGAATAAGAACATAGGCAATGAAAGCCACCAGAAATTTGACCTAACAAATGTTAGCGAAAGCAACCTGGGTAGCGGTGCGCTGCTAACGCACGCTACCATTATCGGAAAAGGGTATCAGATTTCAAATAAGGCAACGGATGCTTTATTAGGCAATAATAGTGGCGTCCCAGGTCAATTGTTCATTCCTGATTTCGGGCCGATCGGTACTTTTGTTATTGAGGACGGCTCCGATGATGGAAAATGGTGGACCCCCGATGCCCGCTGGTTTCACATCCGCAACCTTTCTAATGACCGGTTTCTGACGGTATCAGGTGCTTCGGCAGGTAGCGTGGTAGTATTTGACACGCTAAAGCCTGCATTCGAAAATGAAGATCAGCAATTTCGGCTGGTAGCTGCTCCCTCCGGATCCGGGTGGTACAAGCTGCGCAGCCGCCTGGGAAACCTGGTACTAGAATTGCAGCCCAATGGCAATCTCACTGTAGAACCCCCTAAAGCCGCACCGGCACCACGTCAAAAATTTGCTTTTAATCTCGATATACCGGATGACCCTACCGTAAAGTATGCTGTAGTGAGCAAGCCCAACCTTGACTACCTCTCGGATGAAGGCATATATGGATCAATCGGAGAGCAGGTCCCCCTGAAAAGAAAGCGTCAACCCTCCCCCGCAGTTTACTGGAATTTTATCGATGCAGGAAATGGGTACTTCAAAATCCAAAATTCGCTTTCAAAACAATTCATTGTTTCTATAGGCAACGGTAATCTCAATGATCAAATAGTGGCTGTACGAATGGAGTCTCCTGTTGTTGCCACTGATCATGCACTTTGGGAACTCAGAACAACAAATGATAACTTCAGATTCAAAAATAAGCACAGTGGTTTTTTCTTGGGTTCACTTCCGCTAAATGAGAATATCAAAACGCAATTAATCACTGATAATACAACTAAGTGGTATGTCTACAGAGTAGAAGCGTTGGATGCGGAAGGAGCAGCAGTTCCTATGGAGTCCATCGAAGATAGCCCAGCCAGCGAAAATTGTTTGGTTGAGTATGGAGTTTTCTTCAAACGAGGGCTTGCTGAACGGGTAGGATTACCTGCAGAACCACAATACTTTGAGTTCATCCGCTCTGCAATTGGATACTTCTATGGCAAATCTGGAGAGGAGCTGGATCAATTCATGTCCCGGATCAGGCTGGAGAATGACGACCATAGAGGCTATCTGGCTCTGGCCGTTCGGCAATACATTGCCAAAGACCTTGCTTTCCGCGACCCTTCCACCTTGACAAATTCAGAGACCCAGGCTATCAATAAATATCAACAGCGGATTCAAGGCATCAGGCAGGACTATGGCAGTCGTCTGGATCAAAAAATGACAGCATTTCAGCAGGTGATAGGGTCCAACCAAACGCCCACTTTTTCCGTCTTTTTCGAGCAATCAGATGCCGCAAATTTTTTATGGCCAGACATCTATAAACCTCTTGAAGTTGCCCAAGCTGAAAAGTATACCAAATATATTCACGCAGGTGCCAATTTGGGGTTAAAAAATGAGCTGCTTCCACAGAATGCAGTGACCGCACTTGGATTTGCTGGTGGCATTGGTACTGGAATAGTGGTCTCAGCGCTTCTGAATCCCGGTGCTCCAGTTTATAATATTGTCAAAAACGCATTTAATGCAGTCATTGCTCTGGTAAAATCCTTCGCGCCAGAAGGCGTTTCCGTTTTGGCAGCTAATTTGACTGTAAAAATGGTTACCACTCTAACGGCTCTGAGCAGTGTAGGCACTCCCTTAACTGTCGCGACAATTTCAATAAATATTTTAGTTGTTCAGGCACAGGCTGCTATTGAGACTGTGCAGCTCGAGCAAGATGTGCAGAATGTAATCGACTGGGCAAATCAACCAGTGAACATTGCTGATATCATGCAGGGCAACAACTTGGTCAATAAAATGAAACTGCTGGATGATTTGGACTATGTTGTCGCAGTACCGGTCCCTAACCAAGAGTTGCCCTTAAACGCAGGAAGTATCTTCAGTGGGTACATTTATAACTTTTCAGATAACCAATATGCCACACCCTTCTCGTTATCCTGCTTCTCATCTACAGTGGTCTTGCTGGACGAAAACGCTGGTGAAGGAAGCCTAAACTTGAATGATGTTGTATCCAATGCACCAAGTTCGGGTATTTGTGGAGGTGTAATTTCTTACTCGCTTTCGCAAACCAATTTCGACTGCAATGACGTTGGCATTACCAATCTAACAGTAAGTGCAAGCAATGACCGCCTCAATAGGCAGTGCAACGTTCAGGTAAATGTGGTCGACCCCCATGCTCCAATCGCAGTATGCAGAAACAGGACCATTTATCTTAATGAAAATGGGTATAAATCTATACAATCAAACCTATTGGACAACAACTCTTTTGACGCATGTGGTATTGCCAATCGGACACTTAGCCGGAATACTTTCGATTGCCAGGATGTAGGTGTACAAACGGTAACACTTACCGTATTTGACCCGAGCAATAATCAGTCTTCCTGCGAATCCATGGTTACTGTGGTCGACAATATTGCACCGGATGCTCAGTGCCTGCCAGTAGCCTTACCGCTAAGCAGTTCAGGTACTTTACAGGTTACCATAGACCAAATCGATGCAGGGTCTTTTGATGCCTGTGGCCCACTAACGGCTGAGCTGAGCCAAACTAATTTTGATTGTTCTTCAGTTGGTGTCAATCCGGTTACACTTACCGTTACGGATCAAAATAATAATTCGGCCACCTGCAGCACCACAGTCACCGTTGTGGACAATCTTGCCCCCAGCGTGTTTTGCAAAGACATCACGCTTCTACTTGAAGCTAATGGCACTGCTTCAATCACGCCTGCGGACATTGACAACGGGTCTACCGATGCCTGTGGGATTGACGATATGACCCTTAGCGACGATTTCTTTCTCTGTGGCGATCAGGGTTCTCAGGGAGTCACCCTCACGGTTACGGACAACAATGATAACACTGCTACCTGTAATGCAACAGTGACCGTAGTCGATAACATATTCCCAACTATACAATGCTTCAATCCAACAGTTGCGCTTCGCCCGGATGGTACTTATGACCTCATCCTCAGCGATGTTTATAATGAGGCAAACAGTTTTGATAATTGCGGCATAACACAGATATCCTTTGATCCGGTCACCTACACCTGCGACGAAGCCGACATGAGCTTCAATGTTCCGGTGAGCATACAGGACGCAGCAGGCAACATTTCTTCCTGCAATGCAAATGTGCAAGTGGTCATTGGCACTGCCCTGCCGCCACAGTGGACATCCACAGATATAGGTAGCCAGGGTGACGGCAGCACCTACACCTTTGATCCTTGTACCAGTGAGAACCCGGCATTGGGTACCTTCTCCGTTTCCACAGGTGGCTATAATCTTTTGCCTTTCAATTCTGATAATCTGGCCTTTATTGGCAGAGAACTGTGCAACAACGGCGGGATTCAGGCAAAAATCGAGCACATTGAGGGGGGATTTGCCGGCCTGATGATCAGGGAAAGCAGTGAGCCGGGCTCTAAAATGACCGCCGTTTTCTCCAACAATACAAGTATGCTGCGTTGGGAAACCCGTTACAACACCAATGGGGACAAATCGGCTATTGCCCTGTTCCGGCCTTTCCCATACTGGCTGCGCCTGGTACGTCAGGGAAATTGGATCCGCGGATTTTACAGCACAACCGGTAATAACTGGCAGTTGGCTCACCAGGTGTACCTACCTATGGCAGATTGCGTGGAAATGGGCCTGGCTGTCTTCACGACTGACCCCAGCGGACAAGCAGATGCGCAGTTTAGTAATGTCCAAAGCCAATCCGGTGTTGGAGGCGGCAGTTTGGTGACACCGGCCCCTGCTTCCTCCTCAGCCAGCACCTCCGCCCATCAGCGGGCTGATGTTTTCCCGAACCCCCATACCGGTTCCTTCACGCTTACGTTTGAGCAGCCCTTGCAGAGCAATGGGGTTTTCATCCTGCGCAATGAGCTGGGGCAGCAAGTGAGCAGCCTGCCACTGCAATCCGGAACAACCCATACCGTTGTACGAAATGACAACCTGCCCGCCGGGCTCTACTTCGGAGCGGTAGAAACTGAAGATGGTTACAGGGAGGCACTCAAAATCTTGAGACAATAAAAGATAAAAGGCTTTCGTAACCGCTTTTCGGTAAAATGCGTGTACCTGTCTGGCCTGCTCCGTAGCCAGAGAGGTACACCTTTTCTATTTCACACTATCATTTTACCCCTCATTCATAAAACACCGCCTCCACCACCGCCTCTCTCCTACTCCGGCTCACCGGGATTTTGTGCGCCCCCATTTCCAGCCGGTTGCCATCGAGCGCCTTTACCTTGTTTTTGGCGACGATGAAAGACTTGTGGACCCGCAGGAAGTTAGCTGCAGGCAGCAATCCTCCACTCCGGCTACAGCCCGCTGATCTTTGGCTTAATTGGTGCAGGGCTCTACTTCAACTTTTGGGACACTGTGATGGGCACCAACCACAACACCTACCGCGCCACCTTCGACCGCATCACGGCCCGGGAAAACAAAAAAAGGGCCTGAAACAGTAAGCCGCGGACAGTTTCGGTAAAGCAAAAGAACTATTCCCCCTGCTCTCCGAACCGCAGATCAAGGCTTACCGGAAACTCAAATCAGCGGTAGTGAAATCTTTGATCACTCGTTTTTTTGGATGATATTTCAATCCTCCGAAGGGGCGCGCAACAGCGCATCCACGCGGCGCTCATACCGGCGCTGCCGACGCCGTTCATTCAACGCCTGCAGGTATTCATCGAAGCGAATATCGAAGCCCACATTCAGGAAAAGGGGGGTGGGCTGCTCAGCAGTCGCATTGACAGGCACGCCTACGGAAGCATTCAAATCCAGCTGATTGAAAAAGGTAAGCCCCAGCCCGCCGGCAATCATAGGGCGGTTGAAATCCGGGGTGGTACCGGTATTGGCCAGATTGTAAAGCAGGCCGGTGCCGTAAAGCAGCAGGTGCAGGTTGCTTACCGTTGGCGCTTTGGCAGGCTCCAGCCGCACATACGACTTGCCCCAGTACCGGAAGGTCTCCTGCCGCCCGAAGCTATTGATGTAAGCCCAGTCCAGGAGATTGACCTTGAGGCCGATCTTCTCGCCGGCGAAGGTATAGTTGCGCAGGCTTTCGCCGTTCTCCAGGGACAGCCCGTCCGGGAAGTGAGCATTGTTCACCCCCACATTGAAGATAAAGGACAACGGCCGCCACCGGTCATAATTGATGTTTTGCAGGGAAACCAGGAAGCTTTCCACGTCAAAATCCAGGGCTTCGTTTTCCTGAAAACCCTCGATGATTTCGGTATAGCTGCGCAACAGGCTGATGATTTTATTAAGGGCAGCTTTGGTATCCTGATTGGGAAAGATGTCGCTCAGCCCGGCCAGGGCATTCAGGTAGTCATCGTAGGTCGCCGCCTGATCAAATTCGTACAACTTAGCCAGCAGCCGGAACAGCAAATGATCGCGCAGTGCCTCGTAATCAAAGGGGAAGCCCTGCTCGAAGGCGGTTTTGACCAGCGACTGCAGCAGGGTGTTCAGCTCGAAGTAGGTGTCAATGAAGTACTGCGAGTTTTTGGCGAGGCGCTCCAGGACCGGCAACACGTCATTGTAAAGCTCAAAGATCAGGTCGGAAAGCGCACCGGGGCTAATGTTGTCCAAATCGAGCTGTTGCAGTTGCCCCAGAAAAGACAGCAGGACCTGCAGCTCCTCCGCTGACAATTCCTCACGGCCCTCCTCTCCTATTGCCCGCCGGATGTACTGCCGCACACTATCGAGCTGCGCGCCAATGGCATCGTTATTGCGCAGCCCGGCAGCGCCTTTCAAATCCAGCCCCATAGATGCCCCGTCCACCTTAAAGTTGGTGGTCCGGAAGAGGTAATTGATCAGGCCGATGTAGTCAATCAGGTTAGATAAACGGCCCTGAACGCGATCGTATACCGCATCTGCCAAAGGCTTCCTGACCGTATCCGTCAGAGTGAGGTAAGTATTCAGCGCTTCACTGCCGGAATTGCGGTACATGGTACGAAGCAGCCCCAACTCCTGCAAAGTCGGCTCATTGCGGACCGCCTCACTGACGATATCCAGCAACAATGCTTTAAAAGCTGTGGTCAGGCTATCCTCGGAAAAAGTAATGGCTGACGACCGCGCCACCAGCCCCTGCCCCGGCCGCTCCCCGGAGCCTGCCAGCTGAAAACGGGCAAAGGTCTGCCCGGCCATTGCCGCGCCGGTCTTTTGCCCACCGTAGGCTTCGGCCAAAGCCACCAACTCAGCATCGCAAAGGGCAAAGTAGTAGTCGGAAAGCGCATAGACAAAAACCAGGTTGACCGTATTCTCATAAATATTGCGGGTGCGGGTCTCGGCATTGCGCTCCTCCAAAACGGTATTGATGATATTGTCGAGGTAGATGTAATTCAGCCCGCCGGCCTCCTCAATCTGCCCAAGGAACATATTTTTGATCAGCCGGACACGCACTTCGGCCTGCTTATCGGCAATGACCGAGGCGATCACCTCAGCATCCAGGGTGCCCTTCCCAAAACTCAGCCCGCCCAGCCCAATCTGAAGGCTCGGCGCCTGATGCTGAAAGGTGGACTGTGCGGAAAGCCCAAGGGGAAGGATGAAAAACAGCAGTAGGAAGTGTCGCATAGTGCTCGTATTTGAGCATCTAAATTACATAAAATAAAGCACTATATATCCACCAAGGAACAGCCCAATAACCGTCATGCTCTCCCACCCCGCATTGGCGAGCCCTTCCCGCTGCCGGTGCAGCATCCCCAAAAGCAGCGTGCCGGCGAGCAAAATCCCAAGGGACAACACAAAGGCTTCGGCATTTCCAACCTCATGGTAAATAGAGCCTTCCTGATAAGCCGTATCCGCAAAAGCCAGAAAGAGCACATCGAAGCTGTTCCCCCCGATGATATTCGCCACAGCCAAAGTCAGCGCCCCCTGCCGCACCGCCGCAATGGAGATGACCAATTCGGGCAGGGAGGTCGCCACCGAGGTAAACAATGCCCCTACAAAAGACTGGGACAAGCCCGATTGATTGGCAATGACCACGGCTACTTTTGCTACGAAGTAGCCCGCTACGCCCACCACTACCGCCGAGAGCAGAAACCGGGTAAACAACAGCGGTTTATTGACCTGATCCAGGTCATCATCCGGTTCATCCTCCACCGTTTCCCGGGTGTGGATGGGCTCCCACATGGGCGACTTCCTGGCTTTGGCAACCAGCCGGGTACCCAGGACGTAAATCAACAGGAGCAAGACCGAAGCAGGGTGGATATGCCAAAGGGTAAGGTCCGGGCCCGCCGCCACCAGTAGCACGAAAGTGAGCATCAACATGAGCAGGATGCCTTGCATCAGGTTGGACAGGGAGGCAGAGGCATGTTCCAGGTTCGCCCGCCGGTAAGTCAGGTCAGCTACCGCCAAAAATACCGTTTGAGCCGCTATCCCGCCCACGGCATTGCTAAACGACAAGTGGGCATGCCCGTTCCAGGCCGCCGTCACGGAGGTCATCACGCCCGACAAAGAAGAAATGCCTCCCAGCAGCACGCCGCCAATGAGGGCTTCCCCGAGCCCGGTGAGGTCAGCAACCCGGTCACCGGCACGAGTGAGTACGGTACCGGCAGTAGCAATAAGGGCAGCAAGCCCCAGAAAGGCGAAAATGGCAGTGCTAAGCGTCAAAGTGGTCTTTTACTAAGGAAAGCGGGAACGGAGAAGATGTTCGAGCCGTTGAAATTGTTTGATTCCGGAACCGCCTGATCCACAATTATGACGGTATAGACACGACTATCGTTTGGGCAATCGTCAAAAAACACCTTCCAATACTAGAGTTTATTAATGTAGGTTTTGTGTAGACCATGGATTAGGATTTTTTGCCAGATCAAAGAACGCCCGGAACCTCGTAGCCTTAGCTACGAAGGTGAGGACGTGATGCGGAGCTGGTGAAAAAGGCAATTCAGGGGCATACAAAATTTACTTTAATAAACTCTGACAAAAGAAGCTGCCCAACAGGGTTTAAAGTAGAAAATACCCTTACCTTTGCGCCTTTATTTCATGGCATACCTCTATGCCCCCAAGCGTAACATTCATGCTGACCGTAAATAACCTTGGCTTGCAATACGGCAAGCGCGTCCTTTTCGATGAGGTCAACCTCAAATTCACCCGTGGCAACTGCTACGGTGTCATCGGTGCCAATGGCGCCGGCAAATCCACTTTCCTGAAAATCCTCTCCGGGGAAATCGCCGCCAACCGGGGCAATGTGGACATCGAGCCGGGCAACCGCATGGCTGTTCTGAAACAGAACCACTTCGAATACGAGGAGGAGCAGGTGCTCGATACGGTCATCATGGGCCACCGGGAGATGTACGACATCATGGTGCGCAAGAATGCCATCTACATGGATCCCGATGCCACGGAAGCCGATGGGCTGCTGGCGGCTGAGCTGGAAAACAAATTTGGGGAAATGGGCGGCTGGAATGCCGAAAGCGATGCAGCCGAACTGCTGAGCAACCTGGGCATCCACGAATCGCTCCACTACCGCCAAATGAAAGACCTCAGCGGTGGGGAAAAGGTGAAGGTGCTCCTGGCGCAGTCCCTGTTCAGCAATCCGGATATCCTCCTGCTCGATGAGCCTACCAACGACCTCGATGCAGAAACCGTCACCTGGCTGGCCGAATTTCTGGCGGACTTCAAGAATATGGTGATCGTGGTCTCGCACGACCGTTACTTCCTCGATATGGTGTGTACGCATGTGGTGGACATCGACTTCAAGCGCATCAAAATCTTCACTGGCAACTACACCTTCTGGTACGAGTCCAGCCTGCTCATGGCACAACAGATGGCCAATAAGAACAAAAAGATTGAGCAGAAGCGCAAGGAGATGCAGGAGTTCATTCAGCGCTTTAGTGCCAATGCCTCTAAATCCAAGCAGGCCACCTCTCGTAAAAAAGCGCTGGAAAAACTCAACCTGGAAGACATTCAGCCTTCGAGCCGGAAGTACCCCTACATCAACTTCAAAATGGAGCGCGAGCCGGGCGACCAAATACTGAAGGTCGAGAACCTGAGCCTGCAGGGCACGGACGGCACGCCCCTCTTCTCCAACGTCAGCTTCACCATGAACAAAGGGGAGAAAATTGCCCTCCTGGGCCGCAATGCCACAGCGCTGACGGCTTTCTTTGATGTGATGGCGGGCAAAGCGCAGGCAGATGGCGGCACGATTGAATTTGGCAAGACCATCAACGTAGGCTACCTGCCCAATGAAAACGACGAGTACTTCACCGGCAAGGGCGACCTTGACCTCATCAACTGGCTGCGGCAGTACTCCGAAGATCCGGACGAGCAGTTCATCCGCGGCTTCCTGGGCCGTATGCTGTTCTCAGGCGAAGAGGTGCTCAAGCAGGCTTCCGTGCTCTCGGGCGGTGAAAAGGTGCGCTGCATGCTGTCCAAAATCATGCTTACCCACCCCAACTTCATTCTCATGGATGAACCGACCAACCACCTTGACCTGGAGTCCATCACCGCGCTCAACAACGCCATGACAGACTTCAAGGGCAATATGATTTTCACCTCCCATGACCACAAACTGACCGAGACTGTAGCCAACCGCATCATCGAAATCACGCCGAATGGCATTATCGACAGCCTGATGAACTTCGATGACTACCTGCGGTCAGATGCGATACATGCACAGCGGGACGAGCTGTACGCCGGTGTGGCGATTTAACAACTACCAGTCCGTAAAGGCAGCGTTGAAGATATCCTCCATCATCTGCTGACTAATGGTGCTGATGGCTTCTTCCTCTACATCTGCCAGGGCCTGGGAAGTGCCAAAGTCGAAGAAGAAAGAAAAAGGGCGTTTGCGTTCCCAGCTCTTCTCTTCATTGACATTATTAATGTACTGCACCGCCACCTCAATGGTCAACCGGTTGATGCTCGTCACTTCCCCGGGCTGCGGGGCTTCAGACGTCACCGTATAGCGGGTCACGGTACCCTCGAAGGAGATATCCGGGTCGATTTCCTCCAGTGTCAGGCGGGATTCGGTCCGGATTTTTTCTTTCAGGTCTTCCGTCAGGCGGATGGCAATGGTAGGCTCCGCGTTCAATGCGGTAATATCGAATTGCTCCACGAAGTAGGTCTTCACCTGCGAATAGTCGATACTGATCCCCTTAAAGGAGTAGCACCCGGAGGCGGAGAAAACGGTCAGGGCAGCTAAGCCCAGCAATAATTGGCGCATGCTTTTTGCGGTAAAGGTATTGAATCCCATTTAAAAGGCCGCTCCTGTTTGCTTTCTCTTAACAGTGGAGGTTGTGGGGAAACGGGTGGCGGGCTTTCTGTTACTACGATGGTACTGATCTCACTGATCTGCTCAACTGGGCCCGCCCCGCTGGAGGGCCCGCCCCGAAATCAGTAAAAATCTGCGCAATCAGTCCAACCTGTGTGCCCAACCAAACCAAAACCCTACCTGCGAGCAGGATTTAATTCAAAATATTTTTTCCAAAAGATTCAAAATCCTAACCAAATAATTTATTAGCTTAGCCATCTCATCACAATATTTATTCCAGGCTAGACAGCACTCACCCCGGTAAAAAGCAACACAACATCGTTGTGGCCGATTCTTTATTCTCATTACCAAAACATTGGATTAGTATGAAAAAAACCTTGAACACCCTTCTCGTATTACTGCTGTTGGGCCTTACGGGCAACCTCCTGGCTCAGCGCAATTGTGGTAGCATGGACTACCTGGAGCATCAGCATGAAATGCACCCGGAGCGCGAACAACGGCTCAAAGACATTGAACGGCACACCGCCCGGGTCCTGGAAAGTGCTTCACGCTCAGTCACAGGCACCATTACCATACCCGTGGTGGTGCATGTAGTGTACAACAACGCCACTGAAAATATCAGCGCAGCTCAGGTGCAAAGCCAGATTGACATTCTGAATGAAGACTTCCGCCGCCTGAATGCGGATGCAGTCAACACACCTTCGGTATTTCAGGGCGTAGCTGCCGATGTGGAGATCGAGTTTTGCCTGGCTACCGTTGACCCACAGGGCAACCCAACCGACGGGATTACGCGCACCCCCACTAGTGTCACCGCTTTTGGCACTAATGATGAGGTCAAATTCAACTCCAGCGGTGGTAAAGATGCCTGGCCGGCAAGCGATTACATGAACTTTTGGGTTTGTGATATTAGCGGCGGCATCCTCGGTTATGCACAGTTCCCGGGCGGACCTGCCAATACCGATGGGGTCGTTGTAGACTACCAGTACTTCGGGAATATTGGCACCGCTACCGCACCTTTCGATAAGGGCCGGACTGGCACGCATGAGGTGGGGCACTACCTCAACCTTCGCCACATCTGGGGTGATGGCAACTGCAACGCCGACGACTTCGTCAGCGACACGCCCCGGGCCGGCGGGCCAAACTACACGGGCTCCCCTTGTAATTTCCCCGGCAGCAATTCCTGTAATGAAGGTACTGGCGACCTCCCTGACATGTTCCAAAACTACATGGACTATTCTGACGATGGTTGTATGAACCTCTTCACGCAAGGCCAAACGGCCCGTATGCGGGCCTTGTTTGAGCCCGGTGGCGCCCGTGCCAGCCTGCTGAACTCCACTGCCTGTGGTACGCCCGTTACGCCTACCTGCAATGATGGCATTCAAAACGGTGACGAGACCGGCGTGGACTGCGGCGGTTCCAGCTGTGCCCCCTGCCCCTGTAATGACCCCAATTTAACCCTGACTATTACGCTCGATAATTACCCTGCGGAAACTTCGTGGACAATCATTGATGGCAGTGGCGCTACGGTGGCTTCCGGTGGCACTTACGGCGGGCAGGCCAATGGCTCTACCGTTACCGAAAACATTAGCCTCGGTACAGGAGACTACACCTTCACCATCAACGATAGCTACGGGGATGGCATCTGCTGTGCTTATGGCAACGGTTCCTATACCCTTACCGATGGTACTGGTGCGGTGATCGCATCCGGCGGTAGCTTTGCGTCCAGCGAAAGCACCAGCTTCTGCACCGGCGGCCCTGCTCCCACTTGTAACGATGGCATCCAAAACGGTGATGAGACCGGCGTGGACTGTGGTGGCTCCAACTGCCCGGCTTGCCCAACCTGTAACGACGGTATTCAGAATGGAAGCGAAACCGGCGTGGATTGCGGCGGCCCGGACTGTGCCGCCTGCCCGACCTGCAGTGACGGTATCCAAAACGGCAGCGAGACCGGTGTGGATTGCGGCGGGCCCGATTGCGCGCCCTGTGCAACCTGCAATGATGGCATTCAAAACGGAAGCGAAACCGGCGTAGACTGCGGCGGTCCGGACTGTGCACCTTGCAATACCTCCTGCAGTAATGGCAACAACTTCACACTGACTATTGTACTCGACAATTATCCTGGTGAAACCACATGGACCGTAACCGATGGCGGCACTACTGTAGCTTCGGGTGGCCCCTATGGCACGCAGCCCAATGGCTCTACCGTGACCGAAACGTTTAGCCTCTCGGGAGGCGACTATGTCTTCACCATCTTTGATTCCTATGGTGATGGCATTTGCTGTGCTTATGGCACCGGCTCCTATAGCCTGAGCGATGAACTGGGCAACACCCTGGCCTCCGGCGGCGCGTTTGCATCCTCGGAAAGCACCAACTTCTGCGCAGGCGATGGCGGCACTGCCCCAACCTGCAACGATGGTATCCAAAACGGGGACGAGACCGGCGTAGACTGCGGCGGCTCCAATTGTGCACCATGCGGCGGCGGTGGCGGCTGTACCTACCTCACGCTCAACAGTGAAGGCTTCGAGTCCGGTTTTGGTATCTGGAATGACGGGGGCAGCGATTGCTACCGCAGCAACAGCAATCCCAATACCGGTGTGGTCAGCCTGGCACTGCGGGATAACTCCAGCACCTCCGTACTGACGACCAACAGCCTTGACCTGACCGCTTACAGCGAAATCACGGTCGACTTCAGCTACTTCCCGGTCAGCATGGACAATGCCAATGAGGACTTCTGGCTGCAGGTATCCACCAATGGCGGCAGCACTTATACCACTGTGGAAGAGTGGAACCTGGGCGATGAGTTCCAAAACAATCAGCGCTATTTCGATGCGGTGGTCATCCCGGGCCCATTCACCAGCAACACCCGCCTGCGGTTCCGCTGCGATGCCTCCGGCAATTCCGATTGGGTATATCTGGATGACATCGTGATCAGCGGTTGCCAAAGTGGTGCCCGTACGGCTAATCCTGTGCTCACTGCTGACTATGTGAAGCCATCAGCAGAGGAAAGCACCTTCCGTGGCCCGCAGGCACAAGCTGCACCGCAAATTGCCGACATCAACCTCTTCCCGAACCCGACCAACGGCGACCTCAAGCTGTCCTTCACCCTGCCTGAAGCAGGCCCGGTACAGTTGATGGTGACCGGTACGGACGGACGAGTGATCAGCCAACAGCAGTGGCTGGGGCAAGTCGGCACCTCCGTACATGAGATGGACGCTTCCACACTCGCCCCCGGCGTTTACTTCCTGCACCTGAGCGCTAATCAGGAGCATGTGGTCCGCCGTTTTGTGGTAGTGCGGTAGACAGACTACCTGATAAGCTGAACAGGCTTGTAAGCATTTAGCAAAATATTCATTAATCCCGGATGTTGGCAAAGGCTCGCATCCGGGATTTTTTTTGCCTGAAACGCTTCGCCGGGAAATAGTTGTTGTTTACTAAAAATAGCCCCTCATTGATTACTTGAACCCACGTCATTCTACTCGATGAAGTATTGCATCTTCAATACAAATGGTTGTATGTTTGTAAGCCACTAGTGGCGGCTCATGAAATCCAGGCTCAAAATATCAATTACAATAGCAGTGCTGCTGCCGTCCCTGCTTGGCGGCGGCTCGCTGAGCGCACAGGGGCCGCTTTCGGAAAGTACCCTGCCTTTGCCCACGCAGCGCCTCATCTGGGATATGGCTACCGGGCCGGAAGGCTACCTTTGGTTGGCTACGAAACTTGGCTTATTCCGCTATGACGGGCACCGGTACGTAGCCTACACTGATGCTCAAGGCACGCCCAACCGCATCAGTTACAACGAAGTGATGCAAGTTTTACCGACTCAGGACGGGCAGCTCGCGCTGTTCAATGGTGTGCATACCGTAGATGTACTGAACCCCGCAACCAACGAACTGAAGACCCACGACCTAGGCGCAGGCACCTCACCCCGGGGCGCCATCAGGACGGCTTGCCGGCAGGCCGATGGGCGGGTGTTCTTTATCACCGAGCACGACGAAGGCTATGCCTTGTTCGAATACTCAGACGGAGCCTTCGAGCGGTGCTTTGAGCGCCGGGAAAAACGGCTGACAAACCCCAGGATGACAGCACAAAGCAGCCGGCGTTTTCATTTAGCGGCTCAGGAAGATGGTTCATTCCTGCTGCACGATCAGGAAAACGGGCTGCTGCACCTGAGTAAAGATGGGCAACTGCTGCGCCGCTTTTCACCCAAAGGGAGGAAGAACGAAGCCTTGAACTTTTTCCAGGCAGAAAAACAAGGCGGGATCCTACTCGCGTATAACGCCAGGAGCGGTATTTACCGCGTAGACCTGGCCGAAAGCAAGATAGAACTGGATCCGCGCTTTCCCGACGACCACTACGGTATCTGTAAAGCGGACGAACACGGCAACCTCTTATTTGGCGCCAAGGAAGGGAGCAGTAACGTTAAAGCTTTATGGATGCTCGATACGGAAGGTAACTTTACTAAAATAGAAGACTTATCCACCTGGCCTCCCTTTGGCTTTCTGGTATACGGGCGAAATTTTTCGGATTTTTTCTACATCGTCGCGGATGGTGGGCTGTTGAAGATCAATACGAGGGAGCGGAATGTAAAGAGCTACTTAGCAAAGAAAGGCATAAGCGGGCGTGGTATGATGGGTGACGGGCAAGGCGGCATTATCATGACCACAGAGCGGCAAGGCTGGTACCGGCTGGACAGCGCCTCGGGGCAGATAAGCCCTGTTGAGACCGGGGATATTGGCTACCCTGACCTGAGCCCTCCGCAGTATCCGCGCAACCTGATTAAGGATGCCAATGGCGATATCTGGGCATCGGCCTACGGAAACCCGCCGGTGACCGCCACCCCTGATGGCTACCTGCTGCGCTACCGCCCCCCGGAGGGCAGTATGCGGGCTTTCAAAAACAAATACCGTATCGAAGCGCTGCTGCTGGATAAGTACGGGATGTTGTATGTAGCTTCGATTGGTACTTTGCAAAAGTTTGACCCTGCCACCAGCCAATTTGTTGAACTGCCAGGCAATTATGGCTTTTCACTCGCTCAGGGCGTCATCCCCAACTGTATCATGCAAGCCCGCGATGGTAAAGTATGGATAGGCACGGAAAAAGGGCTGGTGCAGTTCGATCCTGAGGACAGCAGTTTTGTGGCCTTCGGCGACGAAGGACACAGGCCCGCACCCTTTAGCAACAACGTCATGGCCATCCACGAAGCTCCCGACGGGCGGCTTTGGCTGGGCACACAGGGCGGGCTGTGTCTGTTCGATGCGGCTACAGGCCAGGCAGAAACATACACAGACCGCAACGGGCTGCCCGACAACAACGTATGCGCGCTGTTGCCCGATGAGCAAGGCAATATCTGGCTGGCTACTTTCAAGGGCTTAAGCTATTTTGAAACCAAGGCGAAGCGGTTTCGCAATTTCTACACTTCCGAAGGCTTCAACCACAACGAGTTTAACCGCCATTCCTTCTACCGCACTGAAGATGGCACCTATTTTATCGGGGGGATGGATGGTTTCAATGCCTTTCGGCCGGAGGAACTGATGGCGGAGAAGGTAGTCCCGAAAATTTTATTGTCAGAGATTGCCTTTTTTGGCCCAAAGGGGGACTCCCTCATCACTCGGACACATGGCCTGAGCAAGCTGCATTCGATCGTGCTGCCAGCGGCCAACCGCTTTTTGCAACTCCGCTTCGCCCTCGACCATTTTTCGCACCCGGAACAGAACAGCTACTCCGTCTTTTTGGAAGGCTATGATGCCGGCTGGGTGTCGATGGGCAATGTAGCCGAAGTGCGCTACAACAATCTGCCCTCGGGCAAATACCGCCTTCATGTGCGGGGTGCAGGCCCCAGTGGTATCCTTTCCGAAAACACCATCGAACTGAACGTCCATGTAAGGCAATTCTTTTACAAAAGCGCTTGGTTTTACTTGCTGCTCCTGCTGGCAGGCATGGCGCTGATCGCCGCATGGATCAGCCGCCTGCGCACGGAAAAGCTGCGCCTCAAGGCAGAGGTCGAAAAGCGCACGGCACAAATACGGGCAGATAAAGAGATTATTGAGAAACAGGCCAGCGAACTTCAGGAACTGGACCGGATAAAATCCCAGTTTTTCGCCAACATCAGCCATGAGCTCCGCACCCCGCTTACGCTCATCCTCAGCCCCCTGAAGCGGATACTGAAAAACAACAGCCTAAGCCTGCCTGCCATACGGCAACACCTGGAAATAATGGAAAAAAACGGCGAGCTCCTGCGCCTGCAAATTGAAGAGCTCCTCGAACTCAGCCGCCTCGATGCCGAAAAAGCAGCCCTGCAAAGCAGCTTGGCAGAGCTGAGGCCGCTGCTGCAAAATACGCTGGACCGCTTTGCACCCGTTGCTGCACAAAAAGGCATAGACTTGGCGCTCGACTGGCAATTGCAGGAGATGCCGACTGTACTGCTCGACGCGCCGAAATTTGAAAAAATCATTGGCAATCTAATAGACAACGCCCTTAAATTCACCGCATCAGGCAAGGTCCAACTGACGGTGAGCGGTCAAACTACAGCGCAACAGAACAAGCAGGTACTGCAACTGTGCGCAGCCGTTACCGATACCGGAAGAGGCATCCCCCCCGAAGACCTGCCCCACGTTTTCGAGCGCTACTTCCAAACCCAAAGCGATATTCGTACTACCATGGGCAGCGGCATAGGCCTGGCTTTGGCCAAATCGTTTGCGGTGCTGATGGGGGGAGACATCACGGTGGAAAGCCGCATGGGCGAAGGGAGCACTTTTACCTGTCGGCTGCCCTTGCCATTGGGTGAACCTCAAGCTTCAAAAAGCAGCAGCAGTCCCAAAAAGAGCCTTAAAGAAGCTGCAAAGCCCATAGTCTATCAGCTCCCCGTGACAACCAATGCGGCCGGGCAAGCTGCAGAACGGGCTACCATCCTGCTAGCTGAAGACAATCACGACCTCCGGCATTACCTCCAGCAAATACTGGAAGCCCACTACGAAGTGGTGGCAGTAGACAATGGGCGGCAAGCTCTGCAATACCTCCAATCGGAAGCCCCGGTCCAAAACCTGCTCGTTCTAAGCGATGTCATGATGCCAGTGATGGATGGCTTTACCCTGCTGGAAAGGGTGAAAGCCGAAGAGGGCCTGCGAAAAGTCCCCTTCGTGATGCTAACCGCCAAAGCGGGCAGCGAAAACCGGCTGCGCGCCCTGCGTATGGGCGTAGACGATTATCTGCTCAAGCCTTTTGAGGAAGAGGAATTACTTGCGCGAATAGCCAACCTGCTGGCCAACCTGCAGCTGCGCTTGCAGTTTGCTGCAGAAAGCCAGGTGCCGGAACCAACCGAAGGTGCCGCTGGGCAGGAATGGCTGGAGACCGTGGAAAAAAATGCGCTCGCATCCCTCAATGACCCACAGCTAAGCATAGATTTCCTGGCAGAAAAAACCGGGCTAAGCCGCAGCAGCTTCCACCGCCGCATCAAAGCGGAAACCGGCCTGACGCCTAACCTGTACCTTCGTGAAATACGTTTGCAGCAGGCTCGCCAACTGCTCGAAGGCGGCCTTGTAGACAGCGTCGCAGAGGCCGCCCGGCAGGTGGGCATCCAAAAGCGAGCTTACTTCTCACAGTTATTCCAGGCCCGGTTCGGGCGCCTGCCTTCCTCCTATTTTCAACATCCGGAATGATGTGTTCCCCAACGGGTGTATCAGGCTCCCGCCGCAGGCTTTTGGGCTGTTTGACAGAAATGGGGCACCTGCTGACCGAATTGTGGCACGCCCTAAAATAGTACTCCCCGGTAGAGACTGTGATTTTTGTAAGAGAAATGTACGACAGTTTCACGATTTAAAAACAGTATGCACACTCGGCCACTCGCTCGTGTGGTACCGTTTTTAAGCCCTTTGCTTATCCCCCACCACGTATTATATGACTCAAACCCTCTGGCTCATGTTGTTACCTAAACTAAATCTGCACTTATACGCTATTCTTTGCCTCCTGCTGTTCGGCCTGATACTCAGCCCGCCTCCCCTCTTGTCTGCACCGGACGATGGGGGGCAGGAAAACCAGCCAGCCAGTACCATCATTTACGTCAACGATGATGCTGGTGGCAATAACGATGGCTCCTCCTGGGCCAATGCCTTTCAAAGCTTGCAGGAGGCCCTGGAGGCCGCCGACAGCGGCGATCAGATATGGGTGGCTGCCGGGACCTACCGCCCCTCCGCTCATCCGGCCGGCTGCACCGGCTGTGCAACCAACCGCGACTACACCTTCCTGCTGCCCGATGGCGTAGCGGTTTACGGCGGCTTCGCAGGCACCGAAAACCCGGCAACCTTTAATCTGACCAGCCGCGATTTCAGCACCCATGAGACCATCCTCAGCGGCGATATCGGCACGCCAAATGACGACAGCGACAACGTCCACCACGTGGTATTGGCCGTAAATGCCACCACCCGACTCGATGGCTTTACCGTGACGGGAGGGAATGCGGATGGCTTAATCCTTATTAGCCTGCATGGGCAAAATATCAGTGGCATTAATGGCGGCGGGATCGCCACCATTGGAGGGAACAATACGCTGATCAACAACACAGTTACAGCAAACTCAGCCTTTTCCTCCGGCGGTGGGGTTTTCGCAAACAGTGGTAACAACACCTTGACTAATAATATAATGGCGGACAATTCTGCTTTCATCGGTGGCGGGATCTATACCACTTTCGGTATCAACAATCTCAGCAGCAATACAGTATCTGGGAACACAACTCTAAGAGCCGGCGGCGGAATATACATCTTTAGTGGAACCAACGAGCTGGCCAACAACACGGTGACCGGGAACACAGCTCCTGAATTCGGTGGTGGGATTTATACCGCTCAAGGGGACAACACGATGAACAACAATACCGTGACAGGAAATTCGACTTCTGAAAGGGGTGGCGGGATTTACGTTAACTCCGGCACCAATACCCTGGTCAACAACACAATAACGGGGAATTCGACTTCTTCCAACGGCGGCGGGATTTACACCGAAGAAGGCACCAACACGCTGACTAACAACACGGTGACCGGAAACACTGCTGATGAATTCGGCGGTGGAATGTACATCGGCGGCGGCACCAACACACTGACCAATAACGTGATATTGGAGAATTCGGCAGACAACGGCGGCGGAATTGCAACCCCATTCGGCACCCACGAGCTGACCAACAACGTGATATCGGGCAATTCGGCTTCCTTTGGCGGCGGGGTTTATACCTTTTTAAGTAATAATACTCTGACCGGCAACCTCGTATCGGGCAATACGGCAACCACAGACGGCGGCGGGATTTCATTTTCTCAAGGTACCAACACGCTGACCAACAATACGGTGACGGGGAATGAGGCTTCCAGAGTAGGAGGCGGCATTGCCTTCATTCAAGGTACTAACACATTAGGCAACAACATCATCTGGGGTAACAACAGCGGGATTTTTCAAGGACTTAGCAACCTGACGGTCAATAACAATATCATACAGGGCAGCTTTAGCGGCAGCAACAACCTCGATGACGATCCCCTGTTCGTGGATGCGGCTAACGGCGACTTCCACCTGCAGCAATGCTCCCCGGCTATCGACGTAGGAAATAACGCTGCCGTACCCGATGGTGTCACTACCGATATTGCCGGCAGCCCCCGGCAGGTAAACGCTACGGGCACCAATGCCGTAGACTTGGGCGCTTACGAGTATCAGCAAATGTATGACGTATGCACAGAGTGCCTGACAAGTGGCAACATCATATACGTCGATTTCGACGCTACGGCAGGCAGCGACAATGGCACCTCCTGGGCAAATGCCTTTCAAAACCTGCAGGATGCCCTAGAGGTGGCCGCTACCTGCCCCAACGTAGATCAAATCTGGGTAGCCGCAGGTACCTACCGCCCCTCCGCTCATCCGGCCGGCTGCACCAGCTGTGCAACCAACCGCGACTACACCTTCCTGCTGCCCGATGGCGTAGCGGTTTACGGCGGCTTCGCAGGCACTGAAAACCCGGCAACCTTTAATCTGGCCAGCCGCGATTTCAACACCCATGAGACCATCCTCAGCGGCGATATCGGCACGCCAAATGACGATAGCGACAACGTCCACCACGTGGTATTGGCTCTAAACGCCACCACCCGACTCGATGGCTTTACCGTCACGGGAGGGAATGCGGATGGGGTTGGCACCATTACTGTAAATGGACAAAGTGCCCGTCGTTCCAGAGGCGGCGGGATTTACACCTCCGGAGGTAGCAATACGCTGACCAACAACAGGGTGGCAAATAATTTTGCTGATAGCCGGGGCGGTGGGATTTCCACCTCTGCAGGCACTAATACACTGACCAACAATACGGTGACCAGCAATGAGGTTGGCTCCAACGGAGGCGGGATTTCCAATGATGGAGGTTACAACACTCTAAATAACAACACGGTGACGGGGAATTCGGCTTTCGACGGAGGCGGGATTTACACCGATGAAGGTCACAACACCCTCAGCAACAATACAGTAATGGATAATTCGGCCTCCTATGGCGGCGGGATTCACATAGAGGAAGGTACTGACACCCTAAACAACAATACGGTGACGGGGAATGAGGCTTCCAGAGAGGGCGGCGGGATTTTCACCGAGGAAGGCTCCAACATTTTGTCCAACAACACGGTAACCGGAAATTCGGCTTCCATAGACGGTGGCGGGGTTTACACCCGTGATGGCAGCAACTCGCTGATCAATAATACCGTGTCGGGGAATGAGGCTTCTGAAGAAGGCGGAGGGGTTTACACTTTTTACGGCAGCAACTCACTGACTGACAACATGGTGACAGGAAATTCAGCTTCCAGAGAAGGCGGCGGGATTTATACTGATTACAGTGACAACACGTTGACCAACAACACGGTGACGGAGAATTCGGCCATCAGGGGCGGCGGGATTTTCACCAATAGGGGCACCAACACACTGATCAATAATACCGTATCGGAAAATACGGCTTCTGGAAGAGGCGGCGGGATTTATACTGATTTCAGTGACAACACGTTGACCAACAACACAGTGGCTGAGAATGAGGCTAACGAGGATGGCGGCGGAATTTACATCGATAGAGGTACCAATACACTGACGAACAACACAGTGGCTGGGAATAAGGCTAACGACGATGGTGGAGGGGTCTTCACCCATATTGGCAACAACACCCTGACCAACAATAGGGTGACAGGGAATGAGGCCGGGCGCGGTGGCGGGATTCTCATCTCTGACGGTACCATTATGCTGACCAACAACACCGTATCGGGCAATTCGGCAGACGATGACGGCGGCGGGATTTTCACCATAGAAAGCAACAACACGCTGGTCAACAACACGGTGTCGGGCAATTCGGCAGACGACGACGGGGGCGGAATTTACACCGAAGGAAGCAGCAGCACGCTGATCAACAACACGGTGTCGGGCAATATGGCTTCCGGCAGTGGAGGCGGGATTTACATCGATTTCGGTATGAACACACTGACCAACAATATCATATGGGGTAACAACAGCGGGTTGGAATTTGAAGCAATCAACCTGACGGTCAACCACAACATCATACAGGGCGGTGTTAGTGACGATTACGGCACTAACAACCTGGATGATGACCCACATTTTGTCAACCCATTGCCGCCCGGGCTGAATACAGGAGGCGATTACCGTTTGCTCCCCTGCTCTCCGGCCATTGATGCAGGGACAGGTACCGGAGCACCTACAGAGGATATCCTGGGCAATCTGCGCCCGATAGACGGGAATGGAGATGCCACGGCCACCACAGATATGGGTGCCTATGAATACCAGGGCACCGTCGGCTACGGTAATCATATCTACGTTGATCTCGACGCTACCGCGGGCAACAACGACGGTACCTCCTGGGCCGATGCCTTCCTCGATCTGCAAACGGCCATCAATGCGGCTGTATCTTGTGGGGTGGAGAGCATCTGGGTGGCAGAAGGCACTTACTACCCCGACGAGGGCGGCGGCAATTCCAATAATGACCGCAATGCCGCCTTCGTCATGCAAAACAACCTGGCCATCTATGGTGGTTTTAATGGTAGTGAGGCCATGCTAAGCCAACGCGACTGGGCAGCCCACCCTACTATCCTCAGCGGGGATATTGACGGGAACAGTAATTTGGCGGGCAATAGCTACCACGTCATCTTCAATAACAACAATGGATTGGATAATTCTGCTATTCTTGATGGCTTTACCGTCACGGGAGGGAATGCGGATGGCAGCAACTTAGACGGTAGCGGCGGCGGGATGTTCAATAATCAATCCTCGCCCACGATCATTAACTGCTCCTTCCAGAGCAATTCGGCAAGCTTAGACGGCGGTGGGATGTACAATGCTCAATCCTCGCCCACGATCACTAACTGCACCTTCCAAGATAACTCGGCAATTTTTAGCAGCGGCGGCGGCGGCGTCGGAGGTGGGATACTTAATGACCATTCCTCGCCCACGATCACCAACTGCTCCTTCCAGGGCAATTCGGCAAGCTTAGGCGACGGCGGTGGGATATACAATATTATCTCTTCGCCCTCGATCACCAACTGCATTCTCTGGGGCAATGGCAGTGAGATGGTTAATTTTGAAAGCAACCCCACCGTATCTTCCTCCATCGTACAGGGTGGCTATCCTGCTGGGACGAATATTCTTGACCTCGACCCGCTCTTCGTAGACGCCGCCAATGGCGATCTGCGCCTGCAGGAATGCTCTCCAGCAGTCAATGCCGGTGATGGCGTAAGTGGGGTATCTGCGAATATGACAACCACGGACCTGGACGGTAACCCACGCTTTTTCAATAGCGGGGTCATCGATATGGGCGCCTATGAATTTCAGGGCACGCCCACACCGGTCGTCGCCAACTGCCAAAACCAAACCGTGGTGCTCGATGACATGGGCAACGGCAGCATAGAAGTAGCCAGCCTCGACGACGGCTCCACCGGCTGCGGCAGCCTGAGCTTTGCCGTAGACAACGCCAGTATGCTGACTTTTGACTGTACCAATGCAGGCGATAATCCAGTTACCCTCACCGTCACCGACAACCGGGGGCAGAGCAGTACCTGCGAAGCCATTATCAACGTGCAGGACAATACTGTCCCCACCGCCGCCTGTCAGGATATTACCGTCCAGCTCGACGCAAACGGCAACGCCAGCATCACCGCCAATGACATCGACGACGGCTCCACCGACGCTTGCGGCATTCAGCAGCTGTCGCTCTCGCCAACCGAGTTTGGCTGCGCTCAAGTCGGCAACAACAACACCGTCACACTGACCGTGACGGACAACAACGGCAACACCGCCTCATGCTCAGCCGATGTAACCGTCGAAGACAACATCGCCCCCACCGCCGCCTGCCTCAACACTACCGTCGAGCTACAGCCCGACGGAATGTACCACTTGCAGCAGAGCGATGTATTCGATGCAGCCAACAGCAGCGACAACTGCCCATTCGGGCCCGTACCGGGCCTGATCGAGAACGTATCTTTCCCGGCCACCACCTTTGGCTGTGACGATGTGGGCCTTACCTTCCCCGTCACGGTGACGCTGACCGACCCTAGTGGCAACAGCGGCAACTGTACGGCCAATATCACCGTCGGGCCCGGCACTGCTTTGCCCTCAGGCTGGGCAGCCACCGATATCGGCAGCCAGGGAGACGGCAGCGACTACGCCTATGACCCTTGCGCACGTAAAAATCCCAACCGGGGGGACTTCAACGTCTCCACCGGCGCCTACAACCTCATCCCCAACAACAGCGACAACCTCGCCTTCGTGGGCCGCGAGCTGTGCAACAACGGTGGCATTCAGGCCCGCATTGAGGACGTCAATGGCGGCTACGCCGGGCTGATGATACGCGAAAGCAGCGCGCCGGGCGCCAAAATGGTGGCCGTCTATTCCAACCTCACCAGCCTGCTGAGAAGGGAAACCCGCACGGTGGACAATGGCCCACGGGCCTCCGGCACGCTCTTTGCGCCCTTCCCCTTCTGGCTGCGGCTGATGCGGCAGGGCAACTACATCCGCGCTTTCTACCGCACCTCGGATAATGGCAGCTGGACGCTCTTCCATCAGGCCTACCTCCCTATGCAGGAATGCGTGGAAATGGGGCTGGCCGTCTTCACCACGGCCCCCAACGGGCAGGCGGATGCGACCTTCAGCCGGGTACAGTGGCAGTCGAATGTGGGCGGCAGCAACAACCTGGCCATCTTCAATGAGGGCCCGGCAGCGACCCATGCGGAGGAACGGGAAATCAGCGTATTCCCCAACCCGGCGCGGTCCGCCTTCACCCTGGCCTTTTCCCGGGCATTGGACAGCGGCGGTATAGCTATACTCCGCAATCAGATGGGGCAGATTATGGCACAGCGGCCGCTGCAGGCAGGCGAGATAGCCACTGATTGGGATGTGAGCCGCCTGCCCGGCGGGCTCTACCTGATGGAGATCCGGCAGGAAGGGTGGCCGCCGGAAGTGCTGCGGGTAATCAAAACGGATTAATGCCGGAAAGATTTAGAATCAGGGAATCATTTTACAAGTATGGTCCAAAAGGGACCGTACTTGTTCCCCCAAAAACAGGACTCAAAGGCCCTGATCATCTGCCGGCCAAGTGCCACCCAACAAGCGCCTTAAGCAGCTCACCTGTTTGGGCTTTAGCCATAGCTACCGCCAATGCTTTTTATGCCTAACACAAATCGCAGATCGGTTAACTATTAGACATAAAGGTAACGATTCCCTTACTTGCAATATGCCCCTTGCCCTTCGCTAATCAGGTGAAGTTGCATTAGAGCAGAAGTATTCCCTTACTCAAATAAGGTGTAGCCTTACGTTTTCAGTTGAAGGCCCTCTATGTACAAGTCCATTGCTGTGCGCCAGTGGCTCCTGTCAAACGCCCCTTTGCGTTTTATTATTCACAAGACCCGAACCTCCAAATGCTCCGGGTCATCAAAGTAGAGGGTGACTTCCAGTTCGATTTCTTTTTTGTACTCCTCTCCCTTGCAGCGCAGCACCACCTTCTCCTCATCTTCGTAGATGACGTTGCTGCGGTCCAGCCGTTCTACCAGGTAGCGGTATAGTCGGTCTTGAATGTAGGTGAACAGCATTCGCCAGTCTCCTTTTTTATAGAGGTAGCTGTAATCAGGATCACGATGCACAGGAACACGCCTCCTGGCCTCCTTGTCCTCCACATAGGGCAGATACAAAGGCACAGTCTTGGTCAAAAAGATATCTTTCCCGCTTATGAAGTACACATCCCGGGTCTCCGTGTCAAGTGCCAGCAGATAATGATTGGCGCGAGGCTGCTTGATGTAATGATAGGGATAGTCGTAGTGGTTATAAGCCGTGTCTAAAGTATTGGCCCATGAACATTGAGAAAGGTACCTTGCTGGCAATATCTCTGGGCTCACTACCAAAGGATAGGAATAACGCAACGCCCTTTCGGTTATGGCTTTCCATTGGGGCTGATAGTAGGTATCATAAATGTTGTCATTGTTAAAACCGTCCCAGCTCATGGAATCCGCAAACTGTGAGTCTTCTCTCTTGTGCCATAAAAGCAGGGTGTCCATGTAGATTTTATAATACTCGATATCACGATAATAAAACCGGTGTTCAGCAGAGACACATTTATAGGCAATAGCGGCGTTGACATAAGGTTCCCACTCATAATCATAGCTAAAGCTCATCATCTCTGGCAGCCTTGCCTGCAAATCTGCTACCCGTTCCTCGCTTTCCCAGCAGCAGCCATACCTCAGGTGGTACATACGCGGCAAGTATACATCGTAGTCTGGAATTAGGCTGTCTAACAAAGTCTCCGGGTCTACACTATCAGGCAAAGCGCTGGCTTTTTGATGGAATTTATAGAGGTATAGGTTTTCCATAAGGGCTTCGAAGAGATAGCGCTTTTTGTCTTCTGTGCCGCTGAATGTGGCTTTTTCTGTATTTCTGGGCTGGCGTGTAGCTGGTGTTTCTTCTATTAGAGGGTCGTATAACAATTCTACTACTCTGTAATTTCTAGGGTTATTCACCGGAGCATAATAACGGTCCACCCTCCTTACTACATTGTCAATTTCGTAAACATGTTTTAAAACGACAGTATCATTAATTATTTTTTCAACCGTTATCCCATCTGGTAAATCTCGATATCGAAGTATTTTAAAAAAAGCTTCGAAAGACTTTAGAACAGCGGTGTCGGTTTTTACAACCTTTGAAAAGTTTTTCGTGGTGCCGTACTCACCGTTTAATAGCAAAACCTTCCCGTCATTTTTCATGGCAAACAAGCCACCACTGCCTGGAAAAATACCTCTAAACTTTTTATTCGCCCATGCATCAATCGCATTATTTTCCTGATCTTGACGAGAAAAATCAACTTCGTAAAGCGTATATTCCTTTCCCAGTATACCATCTAAGACAGACTTTTCTACCCGAATAAAGAAGAACCCTGGCAGGAACCCGAACCCTGACTTTCTCGAATGTAATGCTTCGTGATCGAAAGCATTATCCTTGCCATTTCTCTCAACCTTATTACGGCTAAAGTACACAAAGCTATTGAAAGCAGTGTTCTTCAATAGCTGTCGCTTCATCTCGTAGACTACTTCCGCCGGAAGGTCAGCATCCACTTTTTGCGCAAGCATATTCAAGCTCAGAAGCAGTCCCATAATCAGTACAAGCGCGCGTCTAGTCATAAGCTACAAGGTTTAACATGTCCGGGAAACGGCAGAAAGATACAAATCTTCAAAAAGGCCTAAGCTGCGACTTAACGAGTGTGCGGGTAGCGGCTTTTAATGGCCCTCCTGAGTGAGTGAGTATTAAGTTTATTGCAACGATCCCTCCTCGCCCCCGTCGTCGGGCTTTCAGCCGGGCGATGGGTTGGCCAGAGATTGAAATAAACCTATCGCCCAGTGGGAAACTGGACGACAGGGTGGGAGCTTAAAAAGCTGGGCATTGCTGTTTCAAAGCGGCCTTAGCCGTTCTGAAAATAGCCCCTCAACCGCTCCAAAGCCACCTCCAAATAGCTCAGGGGCAGTGTAGTGTACACCATCCTAAACACTCCATACTTCTCATGCTGAAATCCGGCACCGGGCGTTAGCAGCACGCCGGTACGGTGGTAGATGTCCATCCAGAGGTCTTCCTGTCCCTTTTCGCTATCTTCTTTCAGGTATTTGGAAAAATCAGCCCATACAAACAGGCTGCCGCGGCTGGGGACGTAGGGCACCTCCAAATCCCGTAGTACCTTGACGACCGCTTTGTAGCTCCCGGTAAGCCGGGCTTTATTGGTGGCGATGTAGCGCTCCAGGAAGGCATGGTCTTTCATCAGCTCCCCGATTGCCCACTGCGCAAGGTTGGAGACCATCTGCGGGATATTGACATTCCCAAACCCTTTGAGGAAGCCTTCATTCAGGGAATGTACAATGCCAAAACGGAACCCGGACATGGCAAAATCCTTAGACAGAGCATACCAGAGGTGCAGGTAGCCGCTTTGCAGCTCTGCCATGATTTGTGCGAAGGATTGCGGCACCGTTGCCGGCGTGTAATCTGCCCGGATTTCCTCATCTTCAATCTCCACCAACGACAAGCCGTAAATTTCACTGACAACCAGGTGCACCTCATGCGCTATGCACCATTCGGCAATCTGCCTCAGCTGTTTCTCCGAATACATGCAGCCGGTGGGATTATCCGGCGAGGTCAGCAACAGGATTTTGAACCTTTGCCCCTGCCCGCTGATGTCCGCCCAGGCAGCATCCAGATGTGCGGTGGTCAGTGGGGAAATATCGCCATGATCAGCAGGGTGGTAATGCGTTTGCAAATCATAGCGCTGCAATCCGCTTTTCAAGCCCACATCATTGGTGTACATGGGATAAGCGGGGGCAGGAATCACCACAACATCCCCCTCATCCGCCAGCATAAACGTACTCACCTCAATCGTAGCGGCAGCACCGGCAGAAAAGGCAATAGAATCAGGCGCAATGGGACATTTGCAAAGGTACTTTTCCATAAACGCTGCCACCGTTTCCCGCACCTCCGGATGCCCGTTCGGGTCGGTATACTGAAAGGCCCATTCGGGAACATCCCCCTGTTGCAAAAGAGCATCCATGCGCGCCTTCATCATCGGGATCATCAGGGCATTCTCTGCCACATTCAGAGTGAAAAACCCTTCGGGGTTATCTTCCGGATCGTACAGATTTTGAGCAGCTTCAAAGAAGAGGTCCATGTCCACTCTGGCCGAGGAGGCCGCCAGGGGTGCCCCTCTCCTGGAAAGGCCGGAAGCAGGTGTTGTTTTTTCTATCGCCATTCGAGCTTTAATTTGTGGTTGCTGGCCTGGTTGAGGCAAACGGGCAATACTGGGATCCGCCATCCTAAAAAACGGCCACTTGATTACAGAACACCTAACAAGCTTCTGATGTGCAGGGTTGAGCACTCTGCATATCCACTACCTAAGCCCCCTGTACACCACCACCGGCATCCCGCTGTACTCCGTTTCCTTCCAGGGCAGCAGCCCATTCTTGCGGGCAACGTGCTGGCTCGCCAAATTGTCTTTATGGATAATGGAAATGACCTGCTCAACCGGCAGGTGCCCGAAAGCCCAGGCCTTCATCTGCTGCGCCATTTCAGTGCCGTAGCCCTGCCCCCAGTAGCCAGGCATAAGAGCGTAAGCCACTTCGTACAAGGTTTCCCCATCCAGGTCACGGGGGATAACGCCCGCCATGCCAATGAGCGCGCCCGTGTCCGGCAAGGTAGCCGCCAGGTGCCCAAAACCCGTCTCCCGGTACCGCTCCGCTTGCTTGCGGATCCACCAGGCAGACAGTTCCGCAGGCGTACCCTCCAAAGGTATGCCCAGGAAATGCAACCGGTCATTGCCCATAAAGAAAACCGACCAGGCCGGAATATCTGCTTCCGTGGTTTTGCGGAAGGCCAGCCGGGCACTGCGCTGCACATAATAGCGTTCCATTAGCGATCCTTTAACTCGTCACCAATACCTCCGGCACTGCCACCTCCTGCGGCTGCATCAAGTAGGTCTGCAGGAACAAAATCACCGCCTGATTGTAAAAATCACGATTAGACTTCTTCCGGAAACCATGCCCCTCATCCTTAGCCAGCAAGTACCAGGCCTCTCCCCCATTCTTGCGGATCGCCTGTAGCATTTGCTCCGCCTCACTGGCCGGCACGCGGGGGTCGTTTTGCCCCTGCACGATAAGCATCGGCTTAGTGATCTTATGAGCATTCGTAGTCGGAGAAATCTGCTCCAGATGCCGGCGCATAGCCGGGTCACGCTCATCTCCATACTCCACCCGGCGAAGATCGCGGCGGTAAGACTTGGTATTTTTCAGGAAAGTAATAAAGTTGCTGATGCCCACGATGTCGATCCCGCAACAAAGGCGGTCATTGTAGTGCGACATACTCGCCAGCACCATATAACCACCGTAAGACCCGCCCATAACAGCCACGCGCCTGCTGTCCAGCTCGGGCTGCCGTTCAATCCAGTCGAGCAGCGCCCCGATGTCCCGCACAGAGTCCTCCCGCTTAAAGCCGTTATCGAGCTTGAGGTAGTGTTTCCCGTAACCCGATGAGCCCCGCACATTCGGAGCAAGCACAGCCACCCCAAGTTCTTTGAGGTAGTACTGAAAAGCCGGTGAAAAGCCGGGCCGAAACTGACTCTCCGGTCCACCGTGAATGTAAATCAGCACAGGCATAGGCGCATCTTGCGGCTCCGGCCGGTAGTAAAAAGCAGGAATTTCCCGGTCTTTGCCCTCTACCTGATCAAACGTCGGGTAATGAATGAGCTTTGGCTTGACAAACCCTTTGCGGTCCAAACCGCCCACTTCCGAGAACGTCCACTGTTGCAGGTCCATCGTTTCCACATCCAGCACATAAGCATCAGCCGGTGCCTGTGGCGTATTGATGGTCAGGGCCAGGCGCAGCGTTTTGGGATGCCAGCGCATATCAGCAATGACGCCTTCCGGCAGGACTTCGACCCGCTCGTAGTGTTCCTGCCCCGTATCATAGAGGTACAATTCAGAAATGCCGTTCTTATTGATGACAAAGGCCAGCTGCGTGCCATCCGCAGAAAGCTGCAAGCCTTCCACCTCCCAGTCCAGCCCGTGGGTAATCTTTTGCTTCGATTGCAAATCCAGGTCGTAAACCATCAGCCCGCGCCATTCGCTATCGGCATCAGACGTGTAGTAAATCCGGCGGCCATCAGCAGACCAGCTGCCGGAGCGGCACGCAATATTGGGGTCCGCCTGAATGGTTTCCAATGCCCCGGTCTCCACATCTAAAATATGCAGGTGGCTTTCATTGATCGACCGGTAGTTGATGACGGTCACATACCGCCCGCCTGATGCCCAGGCGACCGGGTACCAGTAGCCCTTTCCGGTAAAAACGAGGCGCTCCCCAGTACCACCAGCCAGATCGTAGAGGTACAAATCCTGATCAATGCCGTTGCGCTTGGTGCTGCTGTAAATGAAAGCGTTGCCTTCGCGGTTCCATACGCCACTGCTGTGCTTGGACTCCCCATCGGTCAGCAGCTGGTATTCCTGCTTTCGCAAATCATAAAAGTACAACTGATAGGCCTCATTGCCACCCGTATCCCGCGCAAACAGGAACCCCTGACGGTCGGCGTCCGGGCAGGTGCGGGCAATGTAGACGGGCTCGTCAAAAAAGGTCAGTTGTTTACGGAAGTGCCCGGGGCGGACTACTTCGTGAATCTGGGCAGCTTCCCCAAACCGGGTTGAGATCAGTAACCCACTGCCATCGGGCAGCCAATCAGCCAAAGCCGCCTCGCGTGTCTGCTGATACAACTGAAGCCGGTCTTTCAGCAAGACAGGGATTTCCGGGATGTTCTCAAGTAGAAGGTTGCCTATTTCTTTTCTTCTAATCTCAACTGTCATAATTCAGGGTTCGCAAGAGTACGGTGGGATATTCCACCATCGGACCGACTATCTAAGACC
>JANSXW010000329.1 GCA_024742755.1 bacterium
GGTCTCCCCCCGGTAGAAATAGACGCCGGGCTGCCAATTGTGGGCTATAATCTGATGCTCTACTAGAGGCTGAAGCTGCTGCTGATGGATCAACTGCCCCGCAGCATTAAATACGCGGAGTTGACCTACTTCCACTGTCCCTCTAATTGTAAATTGCGCTCCAAATGGATTAGGGGAAACCACAATTTTTGAGTGCTGTTGCGGGGACATTGACCAACTGCGCTTGTTCCCGTCCGGGTAAATATTCGCACCGCTCAATAGCGAAAATACTTCAGCTATGGTTGAGAAAGGCTGCTTCACTTTAGCCCTTACAGTCAATTGGTCGTCTTTTCCAAGTTCCAGGAATTGCTGTTCTAATGGAAGCCAGATGCCATGAAAGTGCCCGGTCTGAGCATTCAAGGCATATCCCTCTTCCTGTAACCTGAAACCTCCTTCCCCACGGATTTCCAGTATTTCAAGGTGCTCGGGAGAAAGCATAAACTCAAGCCCAATCAACCACAATTGATTATAAGCTTCCGCTGAAGACAGGTGGAGCTCGACTATCCCCCCTTCCGATAAATCCCCTTTTATTTCTGATTTCAAACCGGCTATCGGAACGCTGTTTGCGGAACTATTGGTAGTGATGCACTGATTGCAGGATACCTTTACATCTCCTGTTTTCACCCCAATAAAATTGATGTTTGACACGCCCGACAACGGGACATCAGACACAGTTGCCGTCTCTGTAATTGAACTTAAGGCGTTTTCATTTAAGGTACCACCATTTAAAACGGCAGCATTAACAATCCGCCAGGATTGAAAGCCCTCCGGGTAAACATCAAACAGAATTGCCCTTCTCATCCCAATTTGGTCAAGGAGGCTTACAGAGTTGCTTGAGTTGAAATCAGCCGAAACAACCGACCATGGGCTGGTAAAAGGAGCCACACCCAAGTTATAGCCTGATACCAGCGCAATATCCAGATCATCTAAGCCACAATCAGGCTCAGATAGGTTAAACCCAGGGCTCACCAGATAATCTCCTCCGCCAGGAACAATACCAGAAAAATCTCCAGCAGCATCCGTTTGAGTAGAAACAGGCATAAAATCTGGCATGTTGGTACTTGAAATAACGACCGTAGCATTTGCTATACTGTGATTGATAGACCCCATGCAGTTCTGAATCGATGTTATAGTCCCAGAAAGCACAGCCCCCTCATCAAAGCTACAGGAAGCGGTAGGGCTTGATAATGTAAAGGGGAGATCTACTGCCGTTGAGTCATCAGATACCAACCTTATCATTGCCGACGAATCGATTGAAGCCGTGACCGTATCCCCCAATTGCCCAAAAAACTCAAAGGCAAAAAGTGTCAGGCTTGTATCGGGCATGGACGGCAACTGAAAGTTAGTAGCAGCAGAGGTACTCAGCCTGCTTAATGTAATGGAATTGGTTGATGTGACCTCCAAATCATAATCATCTGCCTCAAGCGCACTGCCTAACGTGGCATTGAGGTTGTATCCATTAGGGGAAATAGAAACTGTAATGCTTAACTGTTCCAAAGCACCCGTTGGGGGATTGGACATCCTAACCTCGTAAGTATTGCAATCGCTTCCCGTTGCGATCAAAGCAATATCAGGAATAGTATCTGCCTGAGCGGATACCATAATACCAATGCAGAAAAAAGCAGAAAAGAGAAAAGCGTATTTTTTCATGTTTTAAGTTTTCTTTCATACCGCAGAAAGGCTTGCGAAGTATGGGGATTCAAATAAGAACGCTGGTTTACAGCACTGGAAAGTTAGCAAATCCCCGAACATTGTTGAAGCAGAAACGCCCTTTTTTAAAGTGACTTTTGTCAACTTTTGCCCTGGCAACCGATCAATTGACTCCAAATGCTACTCTCCCCTCGCCATGCCAACGAAAAGCTGCCAATTCTGCTCCTGCATCCGCCAAAAGACCTGCCACCCCCCTGCCATTTCTGCAATATTGTCAGGAAAACCGTTTTGGCACGTCCTGTGATAGGACATAGGTGAGCCTGTGGGCTCGCTATATCATTGTTTAACAAAACGGATTCTAAAGATTATGAAGCCCATCAATGACAGAGTTGTGGTCAAGCCCGCCCAGGCAGAAGAAAAGACACAGGGCGGCATCATTATTCCTGATACAGCCAA
>JANSXW010000235.1 GCA_024742755.1 bacterium
CCAAAAGTGACCTTCGGGCACGCGGGCTGGCAGAACACGATGATATGAAGCTGGTCACCCACTGCCAGACCGGCAAAAAGGGAAAAGAAGCAGTCCTGCGGGAGTACCTCGCCTACAAAATGTACCAGGAATTATCCGATCATGCGCTTCGGGCACAATTGGTTGAAGTGACTTATAAAGACACAGAAAGCAATCAGGAACTGGTCAAATACGGCATTCTGCTGGAAGACATTGATGAGCTGGCCGACCGGCAGGAAAGTGTGGAATGTGACGAATGCTTTGGCTTGTCTACTGTCGATTTTCAGCAGGAGAACCTGCGTACCCATGCTATGTTCCAGTACATGATTGGCAATGTAGACTGGTCTATCCCGATGTCGCGCAACCTCAAAATCCTGAAGCCTGTGGATGGCGGATTGAACACAGTCGTCCCCTACGACTTTGACTTTTCCGGCATCGTGAACGTAGGTTACGCTGTGCCAGCCCGTGATATTGGGCAGGAGAAGGTGGGCGAAAGGGTTTATCTGGGCGCTGAGCTTACCAATAGCGAATTGCAATCCACTGTTGAGCTTTTTAAAGCTAAGCAAGGCGACTTTGAAGCAATGATAAGTGATTTTGACCTGCTCAGCCGTAGTGACAGGCGTGAAATGCTGGAATACCTTCAGTCTTTCTACACTGCTCTGGATGATGGCACCGTTTGCGCTGAGCTCACAGCGAAAAACTGCCCCACTGCGCTGGGGAAGTAAAGGGAGCAAAGGAGCAAAAACAAAAGCCTGCCTGGCAAACTGCGGGGCAGGCTTTTTGTTTTTGCACGGCATGCAAAATATTCCGAAGGGCTGGGATAAGCCTAGGAAAATAGGAGTTACGCAGCGTGAGCGAACCGAAACTGGCCTGCATAGCGCTGCTTATTGAATGGTTTTCCAAATGCCGGAATTCATACCCCTTTCTCCTTATCAACATTGCACCTTTGCTATCATTTGCGTATCTTACCCAAAAATCCGAACGCATCCGGTCGCTCCCTTCTTCGAGGTGGATGTTTTGCTTCCGCTTCAGTTCTGCGCTCGCGTTTATTCGGTTGCCCAATAGATCTGCTTCTTGCTGCTTTTTGAGGACTTGTGCTTCGGAAAAACGGAGGTTTTATGCCATGAATCTGGCATACTTGATGCTCTTTTTCTTAACCGATAAATATTTTACCTATGAAAAATGCGAACTTGAACCCGAAACCGCCCGCACAGACGCGATTGCTGTTTCTTTCTTTCTTTCTTTCTTTCTTTCTGTAATTTGGTAGTCGCCCAACAAAGCACCTTCTACCTGGAAACCTGGCAGGCCAGCCAGGGGGAGCAGCCTGCGGTGAGTTTAGACCGTGTGCTGAGCACGCCCTCGCGGACAGGAGGCGTTTATACGGTAGGGAGTTTGTACAACGAAAGCGAGGGGCTCTATGACTTGTTGGTTGCCCATTACAATTTCCGGGGTGATGTATTATATCAAGACACCTTTAACCTGCCTACACCGGGAAATATCATTGCCGGGGCGATAGCTACCAGTAATAACAGAATAGAATTGTTCATCACGGGCACGGTTTACAACGGCAGTACTAACAGCTACGATGTGCTGACTATAAAGTACAGCCCTACAGGCCAGGTCGACTGGTACAACACGTATAACGGCATTGGCAATGGGTACGATGGCGGCAGCAGCCTGTTGGTCGACAGTGACACCTTATATGTAGGTGGGGCGATAACCGATACCACGGGCTTGTTTGGTGCGCTATGCATCAAGTACATTGATGGCGGCACGGAAGTCTGGGACCGCACTATAACGCCCAATAACCGCAACGTAGCGATCGGCACCTTATCAAAAGTCAATCCTGGGGAATTGATGATTGGGGTGGGCCTTGAATTTAATAATGGCACCCACCGGGTAGGGTCAGGCGTATTGGCAACGTCGGATGGCAGCACTTTGAGCGGGTTTTCCGAAAACGATCAGGTTGACCTGGACGAGATTACAGGTTTTGCAGCTGATGCCAATCAAAACCTATATGTTACAGGCTACAGTGATGCTGCAGGCAATGGGGACGACATCGTCACCCTGATGCTCGATGACACCCTTGGCTTGGCCTGGGAGTCCGTTTACAATGGGCCTGCCAATAGTGACGACCGCCCTTCCAGCCTGGACATTGATACCTTAGGCAATGTATATGTCGGGGGCTACACAACAGGTTCCAATGGCAGGGACTTTGCAGTGATCAAGTACAATAATAGCGGTACGCAGCAGTGGGCTGCGCTGTACGATGGAGTAAGCCATGGCGATGATGAAGCCAAAGCCGTAGTAGCTGGCAAAGACGGGCTGGTCTATGCCACTGGCTCTACAGATACTCTGGGGCAAAAGGACTACCACACCCGCCTATTGAAAGCCAGCGACGGCACAACGGAATGGTCTGCAAGCTTCAATGGCCTGCACAGCAAAGATGATGAAGCGGCCTCAATAACTTTAGATGGCGAAGGCGGCTTGTCCGTGCTGGGCAAAAACGGGCTGTCCAATGGCAAAACAGAATACATGCTGGTGCGGTATTCGAAAAAACAGCTGACCATACCTCCTGGGGATGGGGCCGCTTCGCCAGTAATGGCATTTATAGAGCAGCGGGGGCAGCTGACTGATACGTCAGGAACATCAGTAGATGATATACGTTTCTACAGCCTTGGAACTAACCCAAGTATTTTTGCCAGAAAAGATACGTTGAGCCTAGTTGGTTCAAGAATTGATTCAAGCGCTAGCACGATAGACACGCTCCACCGAGTAGATATTTCGTTTAAAGATAGTAAGTCATCATTAATGTCAGTAGCTGGCTTGGAGAAGCAACCTTACTATAAAAATTACTATTTAGACCATATACAGGATGGTAGAGCAAAAGTAGGTCAGTATGGTCGTGTAGTAATTTCTGATCTATACGATAATATCAACTTGCAGCTTTTTGCAAGTCCTTCAGGGGTGAAATATTACTTCGTCGTTGAACCTGGAGGAGACCCTTCAGACATTGAGCTTGAGCTCAATGGCCAGGATGCTTTAGCTATTGATAGCAAGGGGCGCCTAGAAATCCAAACCAGCCTACATGACTTTTTACTGGCAAGCCCTTCTTCGTTCCAACTTGATACTGCCAATCAAAAAACCTCTACATCTTGGCAGCCAGAATTTAATATTTCAGGCAGCAATGTAACTTTTGACAGTATTGGGGTTTTTGATACGACAAAGGTATTGGTAATTGTTTTAGAGGAACCGATTTCCAAGGAAGAAGACGGAAGCGGTAATGTAGAGTGGTGTACTTATTTTGGCGGTACAAGCTACGAGGAGATATTTGAATCTGATGTGACTGAGGGAAATGAATATGCTATTACCGGCTTAACGTTTAGCCCTGACTTCCCTGTTGAAAATGGGGTGTTTAATTACTTGGGACAATCAGACGCATTTATATCTACTTTTGATAGTGAACTGAATCTTTCTTGGAGCAGTTATATCGGCGGAAATCTTGATGATAGAGGGAATAATGTAGTGTTTTCTGGTGCATCAGGATTTAATTTAATCTTAGTTGGATCTACCGCAGGGGCTGGAACTGGAACAAATAGTGCCGGATTTCCAATTCTTGATAATGGTTTTTCCTTTATTGATGATTCGAATTCATGTGCAACTGAGAATAGTACCTGCCGTAACGCTTTTATTACTTTGTTTACCGCTGATGGGCAAATTAACCATTCCACTTTTTTTGGGGTCGATCAGTCTGCTACGATTACAGGCGGTACTGCTCAGGCTTTTGCAGTGCATGAGTCTCCGAACAAAAATATTTATATTGGAGGATTAGGTATAGTGCCCACCAACACAATTACTGGTGGAGACTTTACTGATTATGAAGGGTCCGGATTTATAGCAAAATTTGGTAATAATCTTTCATCTATTGAATGGTCCACGGGTTTCATGGATAACGTTAGTAGTATTAATTCGGATGGTTTTGGTAATATATTTGTACTTGGGCGATACGTTGATAATACAGGAGATACTTACGGAGCTCCAATACAGGAAAACTCTAATTCAGATGTTTATTCATTCAATGGCGGATCATCAGACATAGGGATTTCCAAGATAAATGAGGCTAATAACGATTTAGTCTGGTTCTCTTATTTTGGGGGTAACGGGGGAGATAATGAATCAGCAATGGATGTGGATAACCAAGGTAATGTTGTATTTACAGGCGAGACGAGTTCTACTGATTTTCAAGTACAGTCTTCGGGAGTAACTGGTAGTTTATTCCAAAATACTATTGATGGAGCATCAGATGGCTTTGTCGCAAAGTATTCAAATACAGGGCAGCTTTTAGCCTCCTCGTACTATAATAGTGGGAATTTTTTGAACTTCACATCTGTTAAAGGGGATGCTAATGGAAATATTATTGTGGGAGGACTTGCCCAAGGGGGAATTAGTACTATTAATTATCAAAGTTTCTATTCTCAAGTAGCAACAGGCACAACGAATATTGATGGCTTTCTATTAGGCTTGGATGGGAACTTCACCCCTTACTGGACTACCTACTTTGGCGCAGATGGAGTTGATGCTATTTATACTTTAGATGTGACCTCAGATCATCTTTTTTTGGGGGGAGTTGTGACACAAACCCCTTCTTCTCCTACTGATACTGACTTCCCATTGATGATGTACTCAAATAACCCTGAAAGTTATTTTGTGGACTTTATAAACGAGGCGTCGAATCAAGCATCTTTATTTTTGGCCAGGCTTAGTTATGATGCATTAACTTCTACTAAAGACTTAAAATTGTCAAAAGATAGTGAGTTAGTTGTGTATCCAAATCCAGCCTTGGAAACACTCGAAGTAAAGGTTTCAAAAGGCGAGATTTTTAGTTTTGTCGTTTACAATGCTTTGGGACAAGTTGTTGAAATTAAGGAGAATGTTGGCAATTCTCTTTATATTTTGGATATCCATGCATACCCCCCTGGTACTTACTTTATAACTGTCAGGTCTTCCTACGGAAATAGTTCTACACAGTTTATAAAGGTGGAGGAGTAATAATCAAATGTCTAATTCTGAGCAGTGGCTAAGTGATTATGTTTAGCCACTGCTTCATTAAGTTTTGTCATCATGCGTTATCTGGTATTATTCGTTATGTCTTTATGGTTATCTCCAATGATTGGAAATAGTCAGGTGTTCATGGGAGGGGATGTGAAAATTGAAAGAGACCCTGTAGTCCCCACATTTATGTTTAATGTGGAAATTGATATTTATTATGCCACAGAAGATACAACTTACAACGGACATTCTATACCTATCAATGTATCTGCTGGATTCATTGGTCGAGTCGATTGGGTCCGTAAAAGCGTTCTATCAAAAAATCTAGTACAGTTTAGATATAAATTCTCTTCTGCTATCGGTGTAGAGAATAATACTGTAGTCCAGGTAGATACAATTTTCACTTTTGAAGACGTGAACAATTTAAGTATCAATCCTGCTAACTTCATACTCAGTAATGCATTCCGCAGTACACCAATTGTGGTTGTCCAGGATCAAGATATAGCTAATTTCGAGAATAATCATGATACCTATTACTTCGACCAAGAAGGTGTATTGCATTATCCAATCGACGTGTCCGAAAGCGACGGAAATCAAGTTGATCTTGGCTTTGAAAATGTGCTAACATATGAAAATGATTTTTATGAATTACCAGCTGCCACGGATTCAATATATGTAGATAATATTGCTAAGGAATTTATATGGGACAGACCAACAGCCCCTGGAAAATATCTATTTGCCTTTAGATTGTTGGAGTATAGCCCAGGAGTGTTAGTCTTTGGTGCGAAAGAACGCTTTCAAGTAATTGAAATAAAGGAGTCAGATTTAGTAGTGAATACAAAGAAGGTATCTGATGAAAGCTTCAAAATAAACCTTTTCCCAAACCCAACCACTTCCACCCTTCACCTTCAGCTAAAGCACGCCCAATCCACCCAAGGCAAGCTCCAAATCGAAAACCTGTCCGGTCAAACCCTTCATGCCGAAGCCCTAAATCTTAGCCCGGACCTCCAAAGTTGCCAGGTCAATGTGGCGGACTGGCCGAGCGGGGTGTATGTAGTACGTTTGCTGGCAGGGTCGGATCAGGTGGTGCGGAAGTTTGTGAAGGAGTAACTCTTTTTTATTGCGCTTAATAGATTGTAGCCCCAGTAAATTGAATGTTTAAATTATGAAATACCTAATTATCCTTACTTGTGGTTTGTTTTTCTTTTTTGCAGGCGCTTCTGTTATGGCTCAGGGTATCTGGGCTGCAGATATGGCTAAGAAGGTTTCAAACCAAACAGTCACTGTAAATGTGCGAATTTTCCGCAAAGGAGATGTTAAAGACAGCATTATGCTGGATTGGGGAGATGGCACAACGGAGGTGATCTCACCACCAGCCGTAGAATTTCTCAGTATTGGGCTGAATCTGGAAACCTACTTTGGGATTCATGTCTACGAAGAGCCCGGA
>JANSXW010000399.1 GCA_024742755.1 bacterium
CATAACTAAAATAGAAGCTAAGTTAGGGCAGAAATATTATCATGTTAGTGATTTTCCTAAACCTTTATTACGACACGAAATGTTAAAATTATAGGTTTTAGACTAAAAAGGGTTTAAGGAAATAATACCTATATATATTAGAAAGATAATGGGTGATACAGAAAGCGAGAATGATATGTATAAAATTGAAACCTTTGATGATTTAGAAACAGCAAAACAGCAAGTATTAAGTAATTATGTGTGTAAATGTTGCGATGTCTATTTTTGTCAAGATTGTGCTAAAACAAATGCCAGATTAAAAATGTCATCAAAATCATTACATATTGATATTATACAGAACATTTCAAATAATATCAGATGTGAGAAATGTGAAGAAATGATATGTATAATAAAACACCGAACACGATATGGATATGATAATGGCAACTTTGATTTATATAGCATCAAATTAGCATATTATATTGATTTAAACGGTATTGATTTACCAAGGCTGGAAGATTTACGAAGCATACCGAAATTACAGCATTTAAGAAACAGACATTACCAAGTTTTAGTAATTTTATATTGGAACATCAAACATGAAAAACAATGGAAGCACTGGAAAAGAAACACCATGAATTATTTTTGGGATACAAATGGCGAAAGTATGGAAGATGCTTATGATGAATTTAATGACTTGTTCAATGAATTTATTGAAATTTTACATTATATTGACATGAACGAGGACAAGAGGCATAATATACTTTACGGTCATAGTTTTGGTATGGAAATTGCTGACAAATTAAATGAAGTTTTCTTCAATGAAGACAGTGAAACCGAAAGTGAAGGTGATGAGGTGAGAGAAGAATTTGAATATATAAGCGATTTCCATTTGTAAAGTTTTTGCTGGTGAAAAACCCGATTTTGGCAATCTTTACTGTTTAATTATATTATCCTTAAATAATATAATTGAATACATACAATCCCGAGTGAGTTGATTAGTGAGTTGTTGGTGAGTGTTTTGTAATTATTCTTTGTATCGTTTGTTGTTTGGTTTTTTGTTTGGTTTGTTGTTTGGTGTTTTTTCGGGACAGGGGGCTTACCCAGACCTCGTTTGAGGTTTAGATGTTTGAAATGTAAGAAGAAAGAAATTTATTATGCTTGGTGCGACCATGTATCAAGCGAAGGACATATCAATAACTGTTGCGAGACTGTTTGAAATGGTTTAAGTTATTCC
>JANSXW010000426.1 GCA_024742755.1 bacterium
AAAAGAATATGAAAATAGAATGATAAAGAGATGACTCTAGGACTAAGAGATGGAAAGCAAATACAAATAGTTTATTGATGGGACCGGGTTATCACCTTATCACTCACTTCGTACCTCCACTCTCGGTTCTCGTTCCTAAGGTGTAGATAGTGAATGAAATGATAAGGAATAGACCGACCTGACACCGTTCCCTTCGTTCACCTCCATTCATTCTCTCCGTTCACACGTTATCCCTCCCAACCTCTCCGCTCCGCTGCTTTTCCAATGTCAAAGAGTTGGGAGAGAACGTGAACGGATAAGAGAAGGAAGGGACAGATGAGGAACATGATGGACATTATATGAATGACGAACGAGAGGAGGGAGAGCGCTAGCGGCCTTTCCCCGACCTCCGCTCGGTGAGGAGATAATGTCCATCCCGTCCCTTCCCCATTCCTTTCCATTTCATTCCCTTCTCCTTGTCCACCCATTTCCCTCTCTCCCTGCCGTCGTGAGTCTTCCTCTAGAAGTGACATGTGGACAAGGAAGGAATGGAAAGGGATGAGGGAGCTAATAGCTGTGTCCTGTCCATGATGTAGGTAATGGAAATATTTGGACAGGCCAGCTATTAACCTCCCTCCCATCTCTTCCCTGTCTGTCTCCTCGCTGTTGGGTTTGTTGGTTGGCGAGGAGAGACAGGATGAGAGGTGAGTGACAGCGAGCCCTCCCTTCCGTCGCGTCTTTATCACTCACACAAGCGATGGAAGGGGAAGGGACATGACACCGAGCGGTGAGGAAGCGAGGAGGCGGTCATTCTCTAGGAGAGCTGTGAGATGCGTGAGATGCAAGTAGAAGACGTGAGAAAACAAGGGAAAACTCGTGGAAAAGCGTGGATTTCTGCCGGGAACGCACTGATTAAGAGCTGTGCCATGCCTGAGATGCAGATGGGAATAGCGTCGTGTAGGGGGAGAGGGGGTGGAATGGGGTGGATTTCTGGCGGGGACGGAGGGGTTAAGAGCGGTGCCATGCCTGAGATGCAAGTGAAACACG
>JANSXW010000129.1 GCA_024742755.1 bacterium
ACCGTGTGATGAAAGAATCACCGGAAGAGAAATCTTTGAACACTACCATGCGGTAGTTATCTGGATGAAGATCATTTTTCATTGCGCTCGTTACTTTAGCTTCTTAAAACGGAATGCAAAGATAGGCTTTTTCGGGAAAGTTGGAAAATTTAGGGGCGTATTATTTCAATTGTCTTTAATCCTAAGGCTTTCGGTAGCGTTTGGCCGCCCGTAAACGCTTGGGGCCATACCACAGCCAAAAGCCGGTTATGGTGAAGATCAGCAGTGCCAGGGCCATGATGGTGGTGTAAATGAGCTTGAAGTAGCCGCCTCCGATTCCAAGGGGCCCTTCAACGATGGAGCCATCGTGCAGGGCTTCCAGCCAGTCGGAGTGGCGGGTCGCCATCTGCAGGACTTCACCGGTGGCGCCATCGACCTGCACTTCGGTATGATGGCCTTCAAAGCGTACCTTGACCACGCCCTTTCCGGGCCGCAGGTCCATGCGGTCGATCGTAGTGCCGGCCTGTGGGTCTGCCGCTTCCAATGCGGCTATGGCCCGGCGGGCCAGTTCGTCTACAGGCATCCATTCCGTAAGGCTGTGGGAGGTACCGCGCTGGGTGGAGGGCAAAATAGCCCCGCCGCTGTGCTTTTTCCAGCCCAAAAAAAGACCGGAAACGGCAATCCAGAAAAAGAAAAAGAAAAGCAGCGCTCCGTTGTAACGGTGGAGACTGCGAAAAGTACGGAGCAAGCTGGCTTGCTGTTTGGTATTCATACGGTTCATTTGCAATAAAAGCGGAGACGAAGATAAGAATACCGCTCCGGCTCAACCGTATGCCAGCAGTCAAATTCAATAATCAGGACGAGAAGGGCTATTCAATCGGCACATTAATCTCCCACTTCACTTCCTTCATCACGAAGGAGCTTTGCACATGCCCGATATTGTCGAGGGTGGCCAGTTTGGTCGTGATGAAGAAGTGGTACACTTCCATATCCACGACGGTTACTTTAAGGAGGTAGTCAAAATTGCCTGCAATATGGTAGCACTCTGACACCTCCGGCAGCTCGGCAACCTGTTCCTCGAAGCGTTCCAGGTACTCCTTGGTATGCTCCCTGAGCCGCACATTGCAAAACGCCATAAGGTGGTACCCCAGCATATCTTTGTCCACCACGGTGGTGTACTTTTTGATGTAGCCGGCGTCCTCCATCTTTTTGATCCGCTCGTATATAGGTGTAATGCTCATACCCAGCACACTGGCAATTTCCTTATTGGTGGCTTTGCCGTTGTCCTGCAGCATGGTCAAAATGCGGCGATCGATCGCATCTAAAGCTTTCATTGGCGAAAAAATTTCTATCGTTAGGGATGTTGTTCGACCTAAAAATAGGCTTTTTCTTTTACACGGGGTAATAAAAGTGTTGTTTTCCCGCTGTTTCCTTACATATGGGTTTTCTTTCTCGACTGCCCTATTTTTGTATAGCATTGGCTTCACAGTGTTATGCCCGGTGTTCGGGTAGGGCATTCGGAGGCTGCTGACAAATGTCGTTGCGTTTCCAGGCGCAGCAGCTTACATTGATTCAACCTAACCAAATCAGGGTGCTGAGTGCATCCTATAGAAAACCAGATTGTTATGAACTTCAAGCCAGAAAGCCTAATGATGTCCCACGGTTACCAACCGGAGTGGTCGGAAGGCGCCATCAAATGCCCCATTTTCCAGACGTCTACCTTTGTGTTCAAAAGCGCAGAGGAGGGCAAAGCTTATTTCGAGCTGGCCTATGGCCTTCGCGAGCCTGATCAGGGAGAAGCACCGGGCCTCATCTACAGCCGCCTCAACAACCCCGACCTGGAGATTCTCGAAAACCGGCTGTGCCTTTGGGATGAAGCCGAAGCATGTGCCGTGTTCGAAAGCGGCATGTCTGCCATTTCCACGGCGATGCTTGCTTTTCTGAAGCCAGGTGATGTATTGCTGTACAGCAAGCCGCTGTACGGGGGCACTTCCCACTTTATTACCGAAGTCCTCACCCGCTGGGGCGTAGAGATACAAGGCTTCCAACCCACCGAAGCGCCTGATGCGATCATCCGCCGTGCCCGGGCACAAGGCTGGGCCGACCGTTTGGCTATGATCCACATTGAAACGCCTGCCAACCCCACCCATACCCAGATCGACATACGGGGCATGCGGCAGATCGCGGATGCCTTGGGCTCAGAAGACCGCCCGGTCCGTGTGGCCGTAGACAACACCTACATGGGCCCGCTCTGGCAGCATCCGCTGAAGCATGGTGCCGATTTGGTGCTCTACTCTGCCACCAAGTACATCGGCGGGCATAGCGATGTCATTGCCGGTGCCTGCCTGGGCAGCCGGGAGGTCATGACGCCCATCAAAACCCTGCGGACTTTCCTCGGCAATATGGCAGGCCCCTGGACCGGCTGGTTGCTGATGCGCAGCCTGGAAACCCTCAAGGTGAGAATGGAACAGCAATGCGCCAATGCCCAAAAAGTAGCGGCCTTCCTCAGCCACCACCCGAAAGTGGAGCGAGTGAATTACCTCGGGCTCCTCACGGAAGCGGATGGAGAGGCTTACCGCCTGTACCAGACTCAATGTGAAGCACCGGGCGCTATGCTTTCCTTCGACATCGTGGGCGGAGAACGGCAGGCCTTTGCCTTTCTCAACCACCTGAAGCTGGTGAAGCTTGCGGTAAGCCTGGGCAGCACGGAATCCCTGGCACAGCACCCGGCAAGCATGACCCACGCCGGTATCCCGGCAGAGGAACGGGAGGCCATGGGCATTCGGGATCAGCTCGTGCGTTTATCGGTGGGGGTGGAAAATGCAGATGACCTGATCCGGGACCTCGGACAGGCCTTATCAGCCGTACCCGTGCCTGAAACAGCGGATGCATTTTGAGCAAATCAGGCTGGGATGCGTTAGGAGAGTATGGACAGTACACAGCAAAAGCGCAACCCAGCCTACCTTCCCATTGCGGACTACGGTGTTATTGGCAATCTCCATACCGTAGCGCTTGTTTCCAGAGAGGGCTCAATTGACTATTTACCTTTTACCCGGTTTGACTCCCCTACCCTCTTTGCGGCACTGCTCGACCAAAAAAAAGGCGGCAGTTTCCAGATTTGCCCGGCCGATGACAACATCCGCATCAAACAACTCTACCTGCCGGATACGGCAATACTGCTGACCCGCTTCCTTTCCGAAACGGGCATGGCGGAACTGACGGATTATATGCCGGTAAAAAACAAGGAAGAGGGTTGTGCGCTGGTCCGCACCATGCACTGCATCCGCGGTAAACTGACCTTTAATTTAAAGTGCGCTCCCCGCTTCGATTACGGGCGGGAGGCGCCGGCCCTTGAGCAGGAATCGGAAACCTCGGTACTGTTGTCCAATCCCGTTTGCAAGCTGTCTGTCCGGCTGCGCAGCAATACTGCCATGGAGGCCCGGGAAGATGGCGTTTACACCACCTTCGAATTGCAGGAAGGCGAGCAGGCCACCTTTGTAATGGAAGCGGTGGAAGACCGGGAAGCGACATCCCGGCCGGTCCGGTATTTCCAGGAAGAGCTGCTGCAGCAGACCATGACTTTTTGGGAAGAGTGGGTCAATCAGACCACTTACAAGGGGCGCTGGCAGAGCACCATCCGACGGTCTGTAATTACCCTCAAGCTCCTCACTTCCTACCGTTATGGCTCCACAGTAGCCGCCGCTACCTTTGGCCTGCCCGAGGAGATCGGTGGAGAGCGCAACTGGGACTACCGCTATACCTGGGTGCGGGACTCGGCCTTTTCCATGTACGCTTTTCTGCGCCTGGGATTCCGGGATGAAGCACAGGCTTTCATCAACTGGATCATTGACCGTTGCAAAGCGCTCGACCACGCCGGCAACCTGCGCCTGGTCTACCGGGTGGATGGTTCCGACAGCCTGGAGGAAGAAAACCTGGACCACCTTGAAGGCTACCGGGGCAGCCAACCGGTGCGCATTGGCAATGCTGCCGCCACACAGTACCAACTCGACATTTTCGGGGAGCTGATCGATACCGTTTATCTCTACAACCGCTACGATAATTCCATCACCTTCGAGTTTTGGCAGGAGCTCCGGGAGATTATTGACTACGTGAGCGACAATTGGCAGCGCGAAGGGCACGGGATTTGGGAAGTGCGCAGCGGCGGGCAGGAATTTCTCCACTCCAAGCTCATGTGCTGGGTGGCGCTGGACCGGGGTATCCGCATCGCCCGCGACCGGTCCTTCCCGGCACCCAAGGAAAAGTGGCGGAAGGTGCGCAATGAGATTTACGAAGACATCTACTACAATTTCTGGAATGAAGACAAGCAGGCTTTCACGCAGGCCCGGGGCTCGGATGTCATAGACGCTTCTGCTCTCCTGATTCCCATTGTGCGCCTGCTCAGCCCCTATGAGAAGCGCTGGCAATCCACCCTTAAAGCGATTGAGGAGGAGCTTTCCGCCGATACGCTCATCTACCGCTACCGCACCACCGCCGGCGCGGAGGATGGGCTGGAAGGCGAAGAGGGCACCTTTTCCCTCTGCTCCTTTTGGTACATTGAGAACCTGGCCAAAGCCGGGCAGCTCACTAAGGCCCGACTGTACTTTGAGAAAATGCTCGGCTACGCCAACCACCTCGGCCTCTTCTCAGAAATGATCGCCCTGAACGGAGAGCAAGTGGGCAACTTCCCACAGGCCTTCACGCACCTGGCACTGATCAGTGCCGCCCTGCAACTGGATTATATGCTGGATAATGGGGTGCAGTAGTGGGGGTGGGTGCTCCTCATTACATCAGCCAGGATTCTATCTTCTTCGGTTACCTCTCTGAGCTTCCGGAACCTGATGGCTTTCATTTCTTCTGCCATTTGCTTTTCTTCCTCAAAAGCCAAGTTCAAACTTCGTAGCGGATAAACTTCAAATCATCGATCTGACCGAAATCCTTATCTGCTGAAATTAAGGGAAGATTCATATAAACTGAAGTCGCTGCTATAATCGCATCCGGTAGCTTTATCTTATAGCTTTGCTTCAAATTAATTGTTATTCTCTTGATGGACTGATTGAGATCAACTATAATGCAGCTATTCAAAAAGTCTTTGATAAACGGAATATCCTCCTTTTTTATATCTTGAAAACCCAATAATTCCAGCTCTGTTATGAAAGATATGTGAATATCTCGCCCATTTAAAAGCTCTGCAATTGTGGTATCACCATTCAGTAAATACAACGCTATATTCGTATCAATCAATAAGCTATTCCCACTCATTTCTCATCGCTTTTTGGATTGCCAATGGGGACAAGCGTAGTTTAATAACACCACAGTACTTATGCGCATCAAAATTACTGGTTTTGGGCAACGCTTCTAGCAGCTTTTCTATACTGGCTTTATCGCTTGATCGTTTGATTACTAGTGTCATAAGTGTAGATATTAATGATGGAAAAGCTCCTTCAATTAACGTGTTATTAGTTAGTATAGTTTCAGGAAAACACCACTGGCAGAAGGAACCCCACCCTGATATCCGTAGCTTCACTGGGCGCAACGCTAGTCTTTTTGCGTGGTTCTAGTTCTTGGTTATCATCCTTGCACACAAACCCATAGGTATTGTAACGATTTTGATACTCCTCTAGCCTTTGGCTAAGGTGCTTTAATAAGTGCTAACACCTATCACTCCTCCCGCTTCAACCCATACCAATCTACATTCCGCGTCAGGTACATGATGACGGCCAGGATGAGCAGCAGGCCCAGGCTGCCCATCAGCAGGGCGTAGTCCTGTAGCTGCAGGATGGAGTAGAAAAAGCCGTACAGAATGGCCAGGATGCCAAAGACCATGACGGTCAGCTTGCGGTTGCGCAGCATGAAGTAGCTGTAAACGGTGATCAGCAGCAGGATAGCAGCACAGGCGATCCAATAAGCCGTATCAAAGCTCAGGTGCTCGGAGAAGGACAACAGCAGTATGTAAAACAGCACAATGCCCGCGCCCACCAACAGATACTGAATGGGGTGCAGCCGTTTGCGGTTTAGGATTTCGATGAAGAAGAAGGTCAGGAAGGTCAATAAAATGAAGTAGATGGCATACTTGGCGGAGCGCATCGTCTTTTGGTACTCATCAATGGGCAGGAGCAGCTTCAAACCGAAGGTGCTGGCCATGCGCCGGACCGGATCAGCGCCATAGTAGGTGGGATCCTGATCATTGCTCTGCACAAACCGCCCTACGCCCTGCTGCGGGTAGTTGCGGTTGAGCTGCAGCACCTGCCATTGGGCAATGAAGCCACTGTCGCTCACCACCCGCTCATCGGGCAGAAATGCGCCCTCGAAGCTCGGTGCCGTCCAGTTGGAAGCCAGCTGCACCGTAGTCGTTTTGCCGAAAGGCGTAAAGTGCAGGTCGGTGCTGCCGTTGAGGTTAAGGTCGTAGGCAAAGCTGATATTGCTGTCAGCCCCCTGAGGCAGCGGAAAGGGCACACTTGCCCCGGAACTGTAGATGTCATTGGTAATGGTACCCGGGCCAAGCTGCAAGGTGGTATCGTTGAATTGCACCGCGATGGCTGCCTCCACGCCCTTCATATCGCTGATGCCGATGGCAAAAATGGCTTCTTCCCATTGCAGGCTTTCTTCCGGCACAGACAGCGCATCTGCCCGCAGCCCGGAGAAATGCCCGCGGATGGAAAGCTGCGCATTGTACAGCACCACCACATAAATGCCCCGGTAGCGTTTTTGGGGCAGCAGCTGCCCTTCTACGGCCACCGTGTCGGGCAGAAAATTAGCATAACCCCGCTCGGTCACAGGCTTCCCTTCTGAATTGGTCAGCACCCGCTCATAGGGTACGGAGAGCACCGGCCCGGCGACCGTCTGCGGGCCGCCCCATTTGGCGCTCACCTCTTCCACCGCGTTATCGCGTATGCTTTCCCGCTCCATAATCAGTGAATTGACCATGCTGGCCGGGATCAGCAATATCAGGACCAGAAAGCCTACCGTCAGCAGCTTGAGGGTGACGGAATTGCGGGCCCAGTTATTCAGGCGGTCGAAGAAGGAGGGGTTGCTCATGTTTGTGGTGTTGGTTTGTTTCCCAAGATAGCACCTATTCTTCTTTTGCCTTCAGGTTAAGTAGCTGATCTTTCGCATGCGATAGATCAGTTAGGATGCTAAGTTTTAATTTTCCTTGATAATTCTGGCATCAAATTTTCTTTGCGTAGCGCTTTCCGTTGATGCGCTCTTCAAAACGATAAACTTCCCGACGGCGATTTTGGGCATACGGGGTAAATACCATACTATATATCTTGTCTACCATGAATCCGCTTCTTTACTGGATTCATCCAGCGTAATGAATCGCCCGTTCTCACTATCAGCAACTCAGGCGGCGATTTTGGAATCGCGGCCTGAGCCGCCACCTGACTCAAAATAAAACAAAGTCAATTTTGGCTCCGATAGCGATCAGGAGCGGCGGGAGGCTCCAGGCTTAACCTGCCCGACAGCCCGAAGCTGCCGGACAGGGCGGGGGAAGCAGGGCGTGTGATTTTGCTGAATGGAGTGTCTACAGTCACCCCTCCACCAAGCCATACTGCAGCCCAATCCGCACCAGCCCGGCGGTATTGCGTGCGCCCAGTTTGACCAGGAGATTGCGCCGGTGCGTCTCTACCGTAGCAAATTTGATGGACAGCTTTTCGGCAATCTCGGCCGTCGTGTATTCGTGGATGATCAGCTGCAGGACCTGCCGCTCACGGCGGGTCAGCACCGGGAGTACCGGGTGGGCTTCTTTTGCCGGTGCGGCGCTCAGGCTGTCCATGACGGCTTCTGCCACTTCGGGGCTGTAGTAGCGCTGCCCGGCCCCGACTTTCCGAATGGCTTTGAGGAGTTCCGGCGTATCGGCGCTTTTGAGCAGGTAGCCGGCGGCGCCTTCGCGGAGCATGGCTTTGACCATACTGGCTTCCCTGAGGGTAGACAAGGCTAAAACGGAAAGGGCTGGAAACCGGTGGTGCAGCGCCCGGCAGGTTTCCAACCCGTTCATGCCTTCCATGTTGATGTCCAGCAGTACCACATCGGCTTCGATTTGCTCCAGGAGCTGTAGCGCTTCCTTACCGTCATTGGCGGTGCCTGCGCATTCCAAATCATCGGCTTGCGCGAGGGTGAGCTTCAGCCCGTCTACCACCAGCTGATGGTCATCTACGATCAGTACACGGATCATAGTTTTTTGCTTAGTTGTTTTGCTAAAGTAAGCCTTTTATGCCAATGCTGGCTATGGCTGAGCTTTGATGACTTTGGCCTGGTAATGCCGCTGCCCATCGGTCAGACGCAGCAGGTACAAACCGGGCGCCCATCCGGCAGTGGAAAGCTGAGGGGTGGCGGTTTGCTGGGATAACAGTTGTCCGGCAGCGCTGTAGACTTCAACCTGGGCTTCGGCGCTCAGCTGATCGGGCAACTGCAAAAACAGGGTATTAGTGGTTGGATTTGGCGCAACGTTCAGACGCTGTACCGGGTAGCTTTCTGGTGTATTGGTGAGCAGGTCTGTTTCCAGCCGCTCGATATTCCCGGCCACACCGGCTATCCATAACCTGCTGATTGATTCATTCGTGGCAAAATGGACGTCGTTGATTTCCAGGTTGATATCATGCAGGCTGGACCAGCTGGCTCCCGCATCCGTTGTTTGGTATACTCTTCCGACTATGGAAGTACCACCATACAGATACCCCAGGGTGTCATTTACAAAACGTACCCCTCTCCAACGGATATTTTGGGATATCGTACCGGGTGTCCAGGTCAATCCGCCGTCTTCCGTTTTCCAGAGATGGTCTGACAAATCCCGGTTCACAATCCAACCGGTATCCGGATTGACAAATGAGACCTCCAGAATATTCAGCCCATCCGGTAAATCAGCGGGGACTTCAGTCCAGCTGGCACCGCCGTCTGTTGTTTTGATCAGAGTACTCTGCCCTCCTACCGCGTAGCCAATTTCTTCGTTGGGAAAGTCGAAGCTGCGCAGGCGCTCTACGCCATCTACGCTTAGCCCTTCCCAGTTTACGCCGTTGTCTTCCGTACGGTAAATGATGCCATCTCTGGCGACAACCATGATGCTATTCCCTACTTTTTCCAACCCGTACTCCAGGGTGCTCTCCGGAACCTCAAACAGCTCTTCCCAGGTTGTGCCGCCATCCGTGGTACGCAGGACGTGCCGCCTGCCCGACAGCCAGACCTCCTGCTCAGAAATCACCAGGATTTGCTGAAGGCTGTTTTCGGTAGTAAAGCCCTGAAGGCTCGACGCTTCCCAGTTTTCGCCCCCATCGGATGTCTTCAGGACGGAACTTCCGCCAACGGCCCAGCCATGGTCGATATCCCAAAACGCGATTTCCTGTAAATTAGCCCGGAGGCCCGGGACCAGGTTTTGGTACGTAGCGCCCGGCTCTGATGAATAGAAAACAGAACGATAATTGCTACCGATCCAGGCCTGCCCATCCGGCAGTGCGTACAATCCATTATTGATGCCCTCGGTCAAGGTCTTCGACCAGGTCTGCCCGCCATCTGTAGACTGATAAATGCCGTTGTCAAAAGAAGTGGCGATGATAGACTGCCCGGCCTCATCCGTAAACATCATATCATCTGTGAAATTTCCAAAGGCATTATCGGCGATTTTTTCCCAGGTGAAGCCGCCATCTGAGGTTTGGTAAAAGTCTTCCCGGAGCGAGGCATAGCCATTGAGCTCATCAATGAAAAGCGGCTCTACATATTCCTCCAGCCCCTCGGCAATCATTACCTGCTCCCAGGTTTGCCCTCCGTCCTGCGTAATGAACAACTGCCCGTCCCGGTTGCCGACCCAGCCATGGGTGCTGTCCAGAAAGAAGATATTGGAAATAAAGCCAACGTCTTCAGGAGTGATATCGGTCCAACTCGAGCCCCCATCCGCAGTTGTGAGGAGGGTGGTGTAATTGGCTACAAACAGCTGGTCCGGCTGCAGGACATGCATAAAGAAGGTACTCCCGACGCCTTCCGGATTGGGAAGCTTTTCCCAGTTCTGCCCTTCATCGGTAGAGCGCCAAAGGTCATTGCCCGCAATCCAAGTGGTGTAGGTGCCATCGCCATTGGGGGTGCAGGCGGCTTCCCGCTGTGTCCCTATGAAGTTTTCCTCAATGTAGGCCCAGGTTTGTCCAAAATCCTGGGTTTCCATCGCCAAACCATCTTCTCCGACCATGACGCCGAAGCCACCAGGGCTCATGGCTACATCCAGTACATCGCGGAGATCTTCAAAGGGGTGCTGCCTCACCCATTCCTGGGCGAAAAGCGGCATTAAATTCAAGATAAAAACAAAAGTAATCAGGCACTGTCGCATAGCATTTGGTTTTTTCCAAATGTCCGAACATTACTTCGGGGGCGCCTCATGGTTTTCTGCGGGAAAGCTTCTACCGGAATTCCAGTAGAAAAGCATCAGAGCGGAATAGCAATGCTTACGCTCGTTCCTTGTCCGGGGGCGGTGTCAATATCCAGATCGCCCTTCAGGTAGCTCACCCGGGAGGCTACACTGCTCATGCCCAGCGAGGCTTGCTGCCGGGCCTTTTCCAAGTCAAACCCTTTGCCATCATCCTCCACCGTCAGGAAAAGGCTTCCGTCCCTTTGCAACAGCTGTATCAGCACCTGATCGGCCTGTGCGTGCTTGACGATGTTATTGGTGAGTTCCTGCACAATCCGGAACAGGGTCACAGCGACTTCCTCCGGCAGGCGTTCCTCCAGCCCGATCGACTGAAACTGGCAACGGAGCCCCTGCGCTTCCAGTTGGGCAGCCAGATCTTCCAGTGCCCCTTCCAGCCCTAATAAGGTAAGGGAGCGTGGCATGAGATTCTGCGCAATTCTCCGAAGTTCCTGACTGGCATTGGCTGAAATGGAGACGGTACGCTGCGCCAAGCCATCATCCTGAGCAGTGACCCTCCGCGCCAGCTCGGATACATGCCGCTGAATAGCCGTGATGATGCCGCCCAGGCTGTCGTGCAGGTCATTCGCAATCCTGGCCCGCTCCTGTTCCTGCCCTTGTATCACAGACTGCATAGCCGACAGGCGGTTTTCCTGTTCCAATTGCAAAATGCGTTGCTCCTGAAGCGCTTGTTCCTGCCTGGCCATGCGCCGGTTGGCCACTAACCGTTGCCGCAGCCCCAGGAAAATCAGCACCGCCAGTATAGCGAGCAACAGGGCCGCGATGAGCAGGGCGTTGCGCTCCTGTGTTTTCTGCTCCAGCTCCAAATCCTTGATTTGCAGCGCCTGCTCCTTTTTTTCGGTTTCGGCTTTGACCCGCAGTGCGTTCAGGTTTTGCGCTACGGTGATGTTGGTCAGGCTGTCCTCCAGGGCTTCATAAGCTTCGAGGTAGGCCAGGGCTTCGGCTGTTGCGCCGCGCTCCTTCTTCCACTGATACAGCATATTGAGGGCACGCCCCCGGCGGTAGGGCACATGGGCTTCCCGGTAATAGCCGAGCGCCTGCTCCATCGCCTGTTCAGCAGCCACTTGCTTACCCTGTTTATGGTACAGCTTGGCCAGGTCTTCGTAGCACCAGCCCGCACGATAAGGAATACCGGATTGCTCAAAGTACCGTATAGCTTCCTTCAGCTGGGCTTCCACGGCCCCCTCTTCCTGAGTAGCGAACATGTAAAGGGCAATATGTGCCGGTTGCTGCATAAGGGCTTCGTCCGTCTTTTGCTCGCGCTTGTAGTCATCCCAAAGCTGCTGGAACTGCCCCATTTTCTCAAACTGCCCGGTTTGGAAATAGTATTGCAGCAGCTGGAAAAGCAGGTACCCGCGATCTGAGCGCAAGGGGCTTCTCTGTACTTGCTGATGAGCCAGAGTGGCGTAGCGGTTGGCCTGAGCGGTATCCTGTTTTTCGCTGAAGAGTTGAAAAAGGCCAAGGTAGACTTTCCAAAGTTCTGCCGGGCTGCCTGCCTCCTGAAACGCGGCTTCTGCCTTACTCCAGTAAAAATAAGCACTGTCGGGCTGTGACATGCGTTGATGGGAAAGGGCCAGGTTGTTGTACACACTGCCTGAAAGCCCGGTAAGTCCGGCTTCTTCTGCGACGGCAGCAGCCCCATAATAATAAGACAAAGCTTTTTGGTACTGGCTCTTTTTGTGGTACCAGTAGCCGAGGTCAATGGCGGACTCCACCTCAGGGCCAGGCGCTTTCAATGCCCCGGCTACTTCGAGGGCACGCTGACAGCAGAAAACGGTACTATCCGCCCCCGCCTCACTGTAAACCCGGCATAAGGCACGCAGCACGGGCAGTTGCGCGGCTTCATCCTTTGCATTCGCCAGTACAGCCTGCAGACTGTCAGTCAGAGAAGTGCGGGCCGGCAGGGAAACGGCGGCAAACAGGCTCAACAGCAGCAATAAAAGGCGCCACATAGTTTTGGGATTTTTACGCTGGTTAAGGTACGGGCTTATGCCCTGCCTGCCAAGATTCTACGTCAGCAGATTGCCATTTTCATCCCATTCTGCCATTTCGTTGCGGGTATCCTGGTCTATACACTTCGACAGCCACTCCTCCTCTCCGGTAATGCCGTGCTTTCGCAGAACTTCCTCGGGCGGTCCATCCCAGAGGTTGGGGGCATTGCCCTTGTAGCCCAGGTCTTTGATGCCTTCCTTGCTGGTAAAGTAGCCCGTGGTGACCAGCCGCCGCATCAGATCGAAAAAAGCGATTTCCGGTTCCGGGATTTCGGCAGGGTCTTCGGGCAGATAGGCTATCTCCTCAATAATCGCTATTTGTTGCTCCTCCGTCAGCGCCATGAAATCGTTCTGATCAAACCGCTGAAGGGACGCCCGGCTCAACCAGGCCAGCCCGCCACGCAGAGGCAGCTGAAAATCCGGGAAGTCCAGCGTCATGAAATCAATGAAATCGGTAACGCCGGTGGCACTTGCTGCCGGCCCTTGTTCATCAGCGGGAAGGATGATGTCTGCCAGGCGGTCCAGTATTTTTCGTTCGCTTTCGCTAAAAAAGGGGGCATTGGCATGTAGGCGGGCATCGCGCCGCAGCTCTTCAGGGATTCGGGTGCCCTCGTAGGGGAATGGATTTTCAGCGGCCGTTTCCCCCGCCAGTGTGGTATCGGCTTCGCAGCCGGCAGCGGTGAAGAGAGCGGAAGTAGCGGCAGCCCCAATCAGTAAGCTTTTGATACTTTCTCGGCGGTCCATCAGAGGTTCATTTTTTTGAGTTCGGAAATGATGTGGTCGCTGGTGCGCCAGGCAAGCGCCATGATCGTCCAGGTCGGGTTTTTGTCGGCCTGGGAGGGGAAGGTGGCAGCATCAGTGATGAAGAGATTGGGCACCTCGTGCAACCGGCCGTAGCTATTCGTTACGGAAGTCTTCGGGTCGTCGCCCATGCGGGCAGTGCCGACCTCGTGGATGATCTCGCCCGGCTTATTCAGCCCGTAGTCATTCGCTGCGGTCTTTTTACCAGACAGGATTTTTGCCCCCATATTGGTCAGGATTTCCTCAAAGGTGTCCTGCATGTGGCGGGCCTGCCGGCGCTCGTAGTCCGTCCATTTGTAATGGAAGCGCAAGACCGGGATGCCCCACTCATCGACTTTGCTGGGGTCGATTTCGCAGTAGTTGTCGTACTGTGCTACCGATTCGCCCCGGCCGGACATACCGACAAAAGCGCCATAGATACGGCGGAGCTCCTCCTTGTACTTTTTGCCATAGCCACCGGGGGTTATGCCCAGTGCCCGTTGTACCTCAGCCTGATTGAAGCCGTGCCCGTACTTAGGCATGCTTTGCCCGCCCCACACTTCGATGTGGTAGCCACGGGGGAAGTCAAGTTTTTTATTGTCTTCCCACCAGGGCGAATACACATGCATGCCGCCTACCCCGTCTTCGTTGTACCGGTCGCGGTCCATCAAATCTGGCAGGAAACCGTACATGCTGGACCCGGTGGAGTCGTGAAGATAGCGCCCGATCAGCCCGCTGCCATTGCCCAGCCCCCCTTCTTTGGAGTTGAGCAAAATGCGGGCGGTAGAGCAAGCCGAGGCAGCCAGCACAATGACTCTGCCTTTGATCTGATACTCCTGCCGGTCGGCTTTATTGACGTAGCTGACGGCTTTGGCTTTGCCGTCAGGGCCCGTTTCCACGGACCGCGCCATGCAATTGACAAACAGGTCGATCTGCCCACCGGCTTTCTGCGCCGGGAAGATGAGGCAGGAGCCCGAGCTGAAGTCGGCATACACCATACAGGAGCGGCCACACTGCCCGCAGTAAAAGCACAAACCGCGTTCCTTATTGATGCGCTTGGTGAGCATTGACATGCGGGAGGGGATGACAGTCACGCCCGATTTCCGTGCCCCTTTGATGTAGTACCACTCGTGCAGCCGTGGTTTGGGCGGAGGCAGGAAGAAACCGTCGGGATCGTTGGGCAGCCCCTCATTGGTACCAAATACTCCGATCAGCTTATCGACTTTATCGTAGTAAGGCTTGACATCCTCGTAGGAAATGGGCCAGTTGGCACCCAGCCCGTCGATATCTTTGCGGCGGAAATCGTCCGGGCCAAAGCGAAGGGAAATACGCCCCCAGTGGTTGGTGCGCCCGCCCAGCATCCGGGAGCGGAACCAGCGAAAATCGGTGCCTTCGCCCTGAGTGTAGGGTTCCCCTTCGATTTCCCATCCGCCCCAGGCCATGTCAAAGTCGCCAAAGTCTCGCTGAGTGCCTGCGCCCCGGCGGGGGCTTTCGTAGGGCCACCGCATTTGTGTCTTGGTGACCGGGTCTGCAGGATCAAAAAACGGGCCGGCTTCCACGATGGCTACGGATAAGCCCTGCTCCGCCAGCACCTTGGCCGTCATGCCTCCGCCGGCACCGGAGCCTACGATGACGGCATCGTAGGTTTTGGTAGGTTTCTTTATTTCCACAATTGAGTTTTGATTGGTCGCGTGCTAAAATTAGAAAAACAGTATATAGACAAGGTACTTCGAATGCCAAATCCATAATCTTTTTCAGCCACCCAACTGTTTTTTAAACAAGCTCGTCTCTAACCCAAAAATCCATCAGACATGAACAAGACTTTCTTTCTAAGCCTGTTGACCGCATTTCTGCTTTGGCAATGCGATACTGATTCGGACAACCTGCCTAACCTGCCCGTAACTGCCGATATGGAGCAGGCTGCCGATATGAACCAAATCCTTGGCTGGAACCTCTTCCATCAGGAGCAGCAGGCCTTACCGCAGGGGAACATCCTCATTTCGCCCTATAGTGTGCAAACGGCGCTCTTCATGGCGCAAAATGGTGCGCAGGGCAGCACGCTGGCGCAAATGCTGGACCTCATGGACGGCAGCAACATCAGCGTGGAGAGCCTGAATCAGGCCCACAAACAGCTCAACACCCTCCTCACCATGCCCGGCGGGCACCCGGAAGTGACGGTTGCCAACAGCTATTTCTACGATGCGGGGCGTATTGACGTGGAGCAGGCCTTCCTGAACCCGCTGAGCGAGTTTTATGCCGCTTCCTCCGAGAGCCTGGATTTCCGGCAGGAAGACCAAAGCAAGCAAACCATCAACAACTGGGTATCGGAAAAGACCAATGGCAAAATACCTGCCATCGTGGACCAAATCACATCTGAGGATGTGGCTTTTCTGATCAATGCCCTGTACTTCAAAGCAGACTGGCTGGCGGGCTTTCCGGAGGAGCTGACCTTCGACGGCACCTTCCAAACGGCAGCGGGCGGAACTGCAGAAGTCCCCTTCGTCAATCAGGATGCCAACTTCCTTACGGCTCAGGCGGATGGCCTGCACATGGTGGACCTCCCGTTCAAGGATTCTACCTACAGCCTGACCCTCATCATGCCCGACCCGGAACAGCCGGATGCACAGTGGCCCACCTCGCTGACCAAAGAACGCTGGCTGTCACTATACGATGCCATTCAGCCCGGCCGGGCCATTGTACAGTTCCCCAAACTGAAGTTGGAATACGGCAACAACCTGGTCCGCTCCCTCCGCAACCTGGGCATGGAGGACGCCTTTTCTCCTGCGCTGGCGGACTTTCAGCCCATGGGGAGTGCGACCAACGGTCAGAATATCTTCATCAAACAAATTGCGCACAAAGCGGTGCTTGAAGTAGATGAGAAAGGAGCAGAAGGGGCTGCCGCCACAAGTATTGGCTTTGGGACAACCTCTGCCCCACCTTTTTACCGCTTTGACCAGCCCTTTGTCTTAGTGCTCCGGCATGTTGAGACCAATACGATGTTGTTCACCGGGTATGTGGCGGACCCGTCAGCGGAATAGACCGGCAACTACGGAAACAGCGTGCCCGACTATTGACTTCAATGGTTGGGCACGCTGCTATATGGAGGAACTGCTGGTGCTTTGTCAAGTTTTAATAGCTGAGTCCCCGTAGATGAGTTGAAGGCGCTACGCCTCTGGCTGGGGATAACATGCGACTTCTCCGAAGTCGGTCTACCGTGGTGTTGCTAAGGCTAGTGCGACTAGACCGAACTATTTGATAGTATTTTCATGCTTAAGCCTTCTGTAGTGCCTGGTCTTTAACTGTCAAATATTTACGGCTCAATCCACTAGAAAGGTGCAACTTCTCCGAAGTCTTACAGCACTTACTGGCTTGGCGATACGCTTCATTTGATACTTTACAGCGCATTAGTGTACTACGATTTTGCCCGTATTAACCACCTCTGCCCCCTGACTAATGACGTAAAAGTAGAGCCCACTGCTTAACCCGCGGCGGGCCAATTGAAACTGCGGGCCCGTAAATTGAGCTTCTCTGACCTTACGTCCCTCAACGGTGAACAGCTGAAAGGTAACAGGCTTATTTTCCAGCCCTTTCACCTCAAAGGTTGCGGACTGATAAAACGGGTTGGGATAGACCAGCACCTCCACAGTTGGCAAATGCACCGTGCCTATATCCACCACCACAAAATCTTCTCCGATAGTATGGTAGGTGATATTGGTCGCAATAGGTGGATTAAAGTCAAAAACGATTGAGGCCTGATTTTCAATAACGGTGCCGATTGGAAGATTGGGCTTCGGTTCGATTTCAAAGGCGACATAGCCCTGTGAGCCCAGCCAGTTGACGTTGCTATCCGGTAGCATTATTTGTTCGAAGGTGAAGGTCAGCACCCCATCTTCACTCAAGTCTGCTTCATAGCTGTGGCTCCCCGCCCCAGGCTTGAAAGTACCTGGGTCAAGGTAGGGAGAAAGGATGTCTTGCAGCACGACCCTTCTTGCTGTGTCTGTTCCTGTGTTCTGAAACTCAATCACGTATTCCAGCGTCTCTTCCTTTTCTATAAAGTGCGCTTCCTGATAGCCTTTGGGCTCGGCTGATTTCTGATTGGGGTCATAAGCGGCCACCACTTCCCTGCACAACAGGTCCACAAATAAATCACTATCATCGAGCGGGAACTGCCCTACAAATCCTGTACTCGCGCTTTGATTGCCACTCACACAGGCTTCCACGTGGGCGCTCGGCATGGAAAACCCGGGATGGAAAGGCACCTGCGGGCTTTCTATGCGGTAAAATGCACCGGTGCCGGGAAAGGTGACCTCTATCGAATCCCCGCTTTCCAGCGTGTAGGGCTCGATCATCATGATCACGTCATCCTCCACCACCAGGTAATTCAAAGCCTCCTGCATATTCCCGGTGCCTACGTTTTTCAACTGGAGTTTCACTTCATCTCCATCGCAGTAAGCACTCGCCTGAATACTGGCTCCGGACCAGGAGGGGTCAACCGGCAGGCAGGTGGAATCCGGATAGATATGGGCTTCCGTGCAGAGGCTCTGCCCCAGCAGTTCTATATCGCAGCCAACCATCAGGTTGACCGTAAAATTCCCACACTCCAGGGGGCCTACTGCTCCGACATCAAAGGTAAAAGTATCCCCGTTTTGACTGAGCACCGGTATGGTAGCCCCCAGGAACTCCAAATCTTCATCAATGCTCAAATCAACAGTAACGGTACTGGCCGTTGCAGTACCCTGATTGCAATACTGTACACTTAAGGCGGCTTCTTCACAAAGCCGGAAACGGGACGCACTGGTTTGGACTTCCATCAAAGGGCAGTCTCCAATACTCTGAACCGGCATATCCACCTCAGCCGTATCACCGAATTGTGCCAGTGCAACAGGTATGCTCTCCTCGCAGGCCACCCAGAATGCAGAAGGGGTATTGACCTTGACCTCATACGCCCCGGTATCGACCCGAATCCGGTAAAACCCAAGCTCATCTACCAGGCCGTAGTAGTTGCGGGTACTCCCTTGAGCGGTAACCACCCAGTTTTCAAACCCCATTTCGTCAGCCCCGGCCAGGCAATCCTCGTCGAGGTCGTATTTGACAAACCCTTCGATGACATTCGTAATGGCGTTTCCGGTTGCGTCGGTTTTGATCAGGTACAATTCCGAGTATTCCGGGTTAAGGCTCTCTCCGCTGGTAGAGCCCACGATTATAAACCCGCCGTCCGGGGTGACTTTGAGGTCGCTACCTGAATTCCGGCCAGGAAAGCTGTAGAATTCCTGCGCCCAAAGCTCATCGCCATTGCTATCGGTCCTTACCAGGCCTATTTTGGAAATGCCGTTCGGCTCGTACTTTTCATACAAATAAGCGAAACCCCCATCGTCTGTTTCGACCAGTCCTGTAACATAGCGCGAGGGCCATTCCTGAAGCCACAATTCTGTTCCGTCAGGGGCTATTTTGACCAGCCATGTGAAGTCGTTGCCTTCCCCGATAAAAGCAATATTGCCATCGGCGGTAGTGGCCACAGCCCTTACATACAGCCCCTGATAGTCCTGGCTATTCCATTCTACGTTACCATTCTGATCCAGCTTCGCCATGTAGAAGGCGTTATTAAAGGCAT
>JANSXW010000106.1 GCA_024742755.1 bacterium
TGAAGGGCATCGTAAAGCGTTTCTTTCGTCGTCGTCATGGTTCGCCAGTTCTTTTTTACTTAGTTTTGCATCGGTTGTTTTGGGCAATCCGTCCTAATTTAGCCAATATTTTTCAGTTGGAATGGGTATTCAGAGCTTTTTTGACTTCCAGGAACAACTACAGGACCGATTCGTTCGATTAGGCGCTTTTTTCAAAAGCTTCCAAAAATACAAAAATCACGTGATAAGCGAAGGATTAATACGGAAAACTGCGTTGCGGACGCTGGAAATCGAGATGAAGGCGCTCCAGGCACTGCAGGAGAGCATCGATGAGGCCTTTGAGGCGTGTGTCAATGCAGTTTATGCCTGTCAGGGGCGGTTGGTGGTTACAGGCATCGGAAAGAGTGCGCTGGTGGGCCAGAAAATCGTAGCCACCCTGAACTCCACAGGCACCCCGGCTTTGTTTATGCACGCTGCAGATGCCATCCACGGAGACCTCGGCATGATTCAGCCGGGAGACTTCGTGCTCTGCCTGTCCAAAAGCGGAGAGACGCCTGAAATACGCGTACTGGTCCCGCTGCTCAAAAACCTTGGCAACCCTATCATCGGCATGGTGGGCAACCGGGCTTCTTACCTGGGCAGGCACGCGAGTTATGTGCTTTGCACACCGGTTGACCAGGAGGCAGACCCCAACAACCTGGCACCTACGGCAAGCACCACCGCACAGATGGCGCTGGGGGATGCGCTGGCGACCTCCTTACTGGCGCTGCGTGGCTTTTCTCCTCAGGACTTCGCACAGTTCCATCCGGGGGGCGCACTCGGCAAGCAGCTCTATTTGCGCGTAAGCGACCTCTATCCGCAGAATGAACGGCCTGCTGTCCGGGAGGAGGATTCGCTGCAGCAAACCATTCTGGAAATGACTTCCAAGCGCCTGGGCGCAACGGCCGTACTGGGCCCAACCGGGCAGCTCTGCGGGATCGTCACCGATGGTGACCTCCGCCGGATGCTCGAGCGGGGCAATGGCTTCGACAACCTCCTGGCAAGAGATATTATGACAGCAGGCCCCAAGACCATCACCGAAAATGCGATGGCCGTCAAAGCGTTGCAGGTCATGCGCAAAAACAGCATCACGCAGCTGGTAGTTACTGATGAAACAGGCGCCTACAAAGGCTTTGTCCATTTGCATGACCTGATCCGGGAGGGGCTGATATGACTTGGTGGCTGAAATATGCGTTCACCGGCGCTATGCTGCTCTTGATGAGCGGGTGCAGCACGCCCTCCACCACCACGGTGCACCCTTCCTTTTACCACTGGAAAACCACCTTCGCCCCGGCACCTGAATCCCGGCAACTGGTGCGCGGACTGTCTACGGAGCGCATCTATTTGCGGCTGTTTGATGTAGACTGGGACGAAAGCCTGAAGGCTCCGGCGCCCCTCGCTTACCTCGAGCCTCAGCAACCTTTGGAAATCTTTGAGGTGGAGTGGGTGCCTACCGTTTTCATAACCAACCGCAGCCTCACCCTGCTGCCTGTGCAGGATATCCCCCCCTTCGCAGAAAAGCTGGTCAGCAAAGTGCTGGAGCTCACCGAAACCCTAAACCTCTCGGCCGTGCCCGAGGTACAGTTGGACTGTGACTGGACACAAAGTACCCGGGAGGTTTACTTTCGCCTCCTTACAATCTGCCGGGAGCGGCTCTCAGGGAAGGGCATCGCGCTGTCTGCCACCATACGGCTGCATCAGCTGCGTTACCCGGAGCAGACCGGTGTGCCTCCAGTTGACCGCGGCATGCTCATGTACTACAATATGGGGGAGGTCCGCCAATGGGAGGAGCCCAATTCCATCCTCAATCCCGCTGCTGCTGCCCCTTATTTGCAAGCCCGGTCCTATGCGCTGCCCCTTGATCTGGCCCTGCCTGTTTTTCAGTGGGGCGTCTTGTTCCGGGAGGGGGAGATGATCCGCCTGTTGAGCGGCCTTTCGGCCAATGACTTATCGGACCCGGAGCGTTTCTATGACATGAAAGGCGGGCGGTACGAGGTGGTGCAGGGGACTTTCCTCCAAGGCCACTATCTGTACGAAGGCGACCTCATCCGGTTGGAATCGGTAACTTCGGAAGCGCTGCATGCTGCTGTGGAGCAGCTTAGAGGTTTCGACTGGCCCGGTAACGTCTACCTGACATTCTACGAGCTGGACAGTGCCCCTGGGCTGGGGTTAGACGCTGCGGCTTTAGAGGCGGTGATCCAGGCATTTGAGGGGGAGTAGTTTGATGCTTCAAGGTCTTTTCCCGTCGGGTGGGCCCGCCGTTCGACATAGTTTTACAACGAAGCCGATGCCATTCACCCGGCGTGCTTTCAGTAATGTGGCCGGGTGCGATAACCCACTCTTCAAGCCCGACAGTGCCTCCATCGCACAGCCCGATGAGCTGCCGCCCCATCACCACTACTGGCAGGGCACCTTTCAGGGCGTAGTGGTCCATGATAACCGTGGAGATATGATTTACATCGCCAACGGCCGATTCGACTACGACTGGGTTGGTTGAATTTATTTGTTTAAATTATTTTGGTTCTATTGTGGGTTTTGTGTATCTTTAGGGTGCTTAATCTCTGTACTATGCCCTCAAGACCTAAAATACATCAACCCGATGACCGCTTCTTCCGCCACGCTATGAGCAAGCCTGAGGTAGCAAAACGCTACATTGAGCACTTCTATCCGGATATTGCCCGCATCACCGACCTCGGGAGCCTGAAGCTGGAAAGCAGCCTCAGCATTCAGCCCAACCTAAGAGAATTCAAAGCCGATGTCATTTACCGCTGCCGCCTCCAACAAGAGGAGCAGCAGCAGCATCTGTACTTTTGCCTGCTGCTTGAGCACAAATCACAGCCCGATAAATACGTGTCCGTGCAGGTCGGGCTATACATCATGGAGCTCATGCTGCGCTCCGTAAAAGAAGCGGGGCGGGAACTGGAGCTGGTGCTACCCATCATTTTTTACAATGGAAAAGAAAAATGGCAGCCCCTGACGCTCGCAGAGCTTTTTGCCGGACACCCGCAGCTCGGCCTGCTGCAACCCTATATCCCGAATTTCAGTTTTGTTTTTCAGGATGTTTCGCAGCTCAGCACAGAGGAGCTGCTGCAGCTTGACCTGAGCTTTTTCAGGAGCGCCATCATGGCATTATCCTTCCGTCATCAGCCCTACTTGATTGTTAAATATCTTAGGCTTATTTTTGAAGGGGCTGACGGCAAGGCCAGCATCAGCGCACTGACCCATTACATCCTCGGAGTGGCAGAGCGCTCAGAAGAAGAATTCAAAGCAATTATTGAAAACACGGACCTCGAAATAATACCAGATGTCATGAGCACACTAGAGCAAATCCTGACCCGCGGCCGCAAAGAAGGCATGGAAAAAGGCATGCAAAAAGGCATAGGTAAAGGCATGTACAAAAAGAGCATTTTCAACCTGCTCAAAACCGCAGTGCGTTTTCCTCATCTAACTACCGAGGAGCTATCTGATTTTACCGAAGTGGATTTGGAAACCGTCAGCAGGTTCCTGTCGGTCAAAGCACAGGGCGATGCAGCCGCGCTAAGCAAGTACGTCCGCGAAGACCTGCTTGCCGATATTCCACTGAAAGCCGAAGATGAAAAAAAGCTGGGTCAGCTGGTCGGGCAATTGATGGACATGTAGTGCGGGGACAAGCCATTTTTGTGAATAGCGGTCTTTTCCCTGTGACCCTTTTGAAACTACCCCGGATACTGGTGATTTTTTACGCTTTTCTCTCCTCCAGGCACTACATTTTTCTGCCTTTCTGAATGTGTACTTATTGTAAAAAGTACGGTAACAAAAATCACCCCCCGAAATGCTAAACCTCCCTTCCCTTTTATGCGCTTTATAAGTACTTTCGGCCAAACGGAATGAAATAATTACCATGAAATTTAATCCATCCTACACCGCTGTCAGCCCCGAGGAAGCGGTCGCATTAGTCAAAACCGGGGATAAGATTTTTATCCATAGTGCTACCGCAGCTCCCAAGACATTAATTGAAGCGCTGGCCAAACGGTCAGAGGAGCTCCGGAATATCCAAATCATGCACCTGCATACCGATGCGCCGGCGCCTTACGCCGATGAAGGTATGGAAGACTCCTTCCGGGTGAATAACCTCTTCGTGGGAGGGAATTTGCGTAAAGCCGTACAGTCCGGCCGGGCAGATTATATCCCGATCTTCCTGAGTGAAGTCCCCTTGCTATTCCGCCGCAATATCCTTCCATTGGACGTGGCGATGCTGCAGGTCTCCCCTCCGGATAAAAATGGTTTCTGTACGCTCGGCGTTTCTGTGGATGCCAGCCTCGCGGCCGCTCAATCTGCCAAGACCGTAATCGCGGAGATCAACCCTCAAATGCCGCGCACCCACGGTGATGGCGTTATTCATATCAGCAAGTTCGACCGGGTGACAGAAGTGGATTATTCACTCCCGCAAATTGCCCTCCCGGAACCCACCGATATCGAAAAACGCATTGGTCAGCATATCGCCAACCTGGTTGAAGATGGCTCCACCCTGCAAATGGGCATCGGCACCATCCCCAACGCCGCGCTGGCCGCCATGAAAAACCACAAAGAGCTGGGCATCCATACAGAGATGTTCTCCGATGGCGTCATTGAGCTGGTAGAGAAAGGGGTTATTACCAATCAGCATAAGGTAAAACACCGCAACCACATCGTAACGGGCTTTCTGATGGGGACGCAAAAAGTCTACGATTTTGTAGACGATAACCCATTGGTCCGCTTCCTGGACATCGCTTATGTGAATGATACGGCTGTGATCCGCCAAAACCCAAAAGTGGTGGCGATCAACAGCGCAATTGAAATAGACCTGACCGGACAGGTGTGTGCGGACTCCATCGGTACGCGCGTTTATTCCGGAGTAGGGGGGCAGATGGACTTTATCCGGGGGGCTTCTCTTTCAGAAGGCGGTAAGCCGATTATTGCATTGCCTTCAGCGACCAATAAAGGCATTAGCCGTATTACCTGTATGCTGAAGCCGGGCGCAGGCGTAGTGACGACCCGCGCACACGTGCACTACATCGTCACGGAGTATGGTGTAGCAGAAATGTTCGGCCGCAACCTCCGTCAGCGGGCCCGTCAGCTGATTTCCATTGCGCACCCCGATCATCGGGAAGGATTGGAAAAGCAGGCTTACGAGCACCTGCACCTGAAGACCTGGAAGTAAATTAAACTTCCCAATCCTGGCTTTTTCGGTACACAGTGCCTTTAAAAATAGCAGCAAGTTGCCCATCGGCCTTACGGATTTCCACCCGGTAAAGGCCGATGCGGCGGCTGCACTGTTCTTCAGTAGCCGTGGCCGTAATGATGTCCCCGGCCTTTAAAGGAGCGGTATGCGAAATGGAAGTCTCAATACTCAGGGCGTGCCTGCCCTGCGAGTTGGAGGCGAAAGCCAGCGCGCTATCCGCCAGGCTGTAGCTGATTCCTCCGTGCGCGATGCCAAAACCGTTGAGCATCGTTTCCCGCACCACCATCTTTAGCACGCAGTGGCCTGCTGCTACTGTTACTTTTTCGATGCCCAGCCACTGACTGAAGGCATCCTTTCTGTACATCTGATCAACGATTCGTTCCGCCTTTTCCATGGTCATTGTTTTGTCTGAAGCCACCCCCCGGTCCGGAGGCATATGGAAAATATTGATTTGTTCCAGCATAATACCATAATATTCTGTATCTTGAGTTATATTTTTTGAATATCCAGGCAGCGTTTCCCCTGACCAAGCCATCTTACTGATAGGTTTCGCCAAGCTTAACCTCCCGCTAACCTGGGTATTTTGAACAAACTATGGGTTCCTACATTAGGGGAGAATGCAGTGGTGTAGGGCGTATAGCTCAATAATTTCCTGTGACGGAAAAAGAGATTGTTCAAGGCTGTATAAAAGAAGACCGGCATTGTCAGCAAGCGCTTTTTGTGCGCTACGCTGGGAAGATGTTAGCCGTATGCATGCGGTATACCCGTCACCGGATGGAGGCGGAAGATATATTGCAGGATGCCTTCGTGAAGGTCTTTGATAATATCCACAAATTCCAATTCAAAGGCTCCTTTGAAGGCTGGATCCGGCGAATTGTCATCAACACCGCCCTGAAAAACTACAGCAAGAAAAGCTTTCAACAAGAACAAATCGGCCTGGAAAACCAGCCCGAACACTCAACGGAACCAGAATCCTACAAAAACTTAGAACAAGAAGAAATGCTTCGCCTGATTAATCAGCTGCCGGAGGGGTACCGCGTGGTCTTCAACCTCTACGCTATCGAGGGGTACAGCCACAAGGAAATCTCTGACATGCTGGGCATTCAGGAAAGCACATCACGATCCCAATTAGTCAAGGCCAGAAAAATGCTTCAAGGCATGATTGTTAAAATTCAAAAAATTGCAGTATGAACCGACCACATCCCCTGGATGATGCGTTTCGGGACAAATTGCAGGGCCTGACCACCGAAACGCCAATGCATCTTTGGGAGCAAATAGACCAAAAACGCAATTGGAAGCACCGTTTCCTAAATCAGATCCGGCATTACAGACCGTTCGCAACTGTGCTGGCTTCTATGGCCGCCGCAGGGGTAGCTCTGTTGCTTTGGAACAATCAGCAGCCCACACTCACTGCTTTTCCTGTTCTCGCAACACCACACCAACCACAGGTCGCCCTCCGGGCAGCGGCCTCACCTTTTGTTACAGAAACGATTGAACAACACAAAGAAATTGAAAGCACCGCTTTCGCAAACACCTCACGCCCTGCGGCGCGCAGCCCGCAATCCACTACCATTCGTATCGCCGGTGTGCAGCCTAATGCCACAGTAGCTCAGGCTACGGTAGCCCAGTCTGCTTCATCCGCCATTCATCAATCCACTCAGCCATTGGCTTCTGCTGTATTGGATTATTCTAAAACCGAAGCCAACCCGCTAACCACAGCGGAACAGGCCACCGCTGCAGTTCCTGCATCGGTCCTGCCAAAGCCTTCGCGGGAAGCGGCACTGCCTGCCATCGCAGCGGTGTATGAGCAGGAGCAGGAGGCGATGTTGCCTGCACGCTTCAATCCGGAACCTAAGTGCGCACAGTTTGGCAATGGCAATTGGGGGATTTACGTCGACCTGATGGTGTCGCCTGACCTTGCTTTTAGTGATCTCGAAGCCCGGAGCGCTAACTTTGAAGATTATGCCAAAAGCCGACAGGAAACAGAGTCCTTCGTCTTTGCCTATAGCGGCGGCGTGCGCCTTTCCCTGGAAGCAGCAAACGGGCTGGCTTTCCGCACCGGGATCAACTACTCGCAGGTCAACGAAAAATTTACCTACTTTAATGGTACGGAACGCCGGGAAATCACCGAGCCGGTCCGCGACAATCAGGGGAATATCATTGGGTACGATACGATCGTAACGGTGGGCGAGCGCTACAAAGTGAGCCGCAATACCTACCGCATGCTCGATATCCCGTTTATCGTGGGCTACGAAATGGATATGGGCAAGTTTGGGCTGTCGGTTAACGGCGGCGCATACCTGAACCTGCTCTTCCGCCAAAGCGGCGACTTTCTTTCACCGGAAACGCTTACGCCCACTCCGCTTAACCCGGAGGACCCTAACTCGGTTAGTGTGTTCAAACGGCAGGCTGGTGTAGGCTACTATGGCAGTGTGGCCCTGACTTATGCTACGAAGTCAGGAATTGAACTGCTGATTGAACCGCACTTCAAGATGTTCCCGAACTCAGTTACCCAAGATCAGTTCGCTGTGCAGCAGCGCCATATGAATACGGGTATTTTTATGGGCATCCGGAAGCACTTGTAGGCATCATTCAATAAAATAAATAAAATAGCAGCGTTGGTTTCAAACTCCTGAAGCCAACGCTGTTTCTGTTTTAGAACTTTCCTAAATTCGCTTTCAAACCGATAACACATCAATGAAATATTCTGAACTTGGCCGCACCGGCCTTAAGGTGAGCAAAATTTGCCTGGGCACCATGACTTTTGGTGAGCAGAATACCGAGGCAGAAGGGCACGAACAGCTCAGTTACGCCGTCGATCAGGGCGTCAACTTTATCGATACCGCTGAGATGTACAGTGTGCCGGGCCGCCCGGAAACGCAGGGCAGCACCGAACGCATCATTGGGACCTGGCTTAAAAGCAGGGGCAGGCGCGATGACGTCATCATTGCCACCAAGGTGACGGGCCCTTCCACGGGGCTGAAACACATCCGCAACCCGCTGCGCTTCACGCCGGAGCAAATCCGTACGGCTATCGAGGGCAGCCTGAGCCGCCTGCAAACCGATTACGTGGACCTGTACCAGCTGCACTGGCCGGAGCGCAATACCAATTGTTTCGGCAAGCGGGGCTACAAGCACAACCCCGATGAGGCATGGGAAGACAATCTGCCGCAAGTGCTGCAAACCCTGAACGAACTAAAAGAAGAGGGGAAAATCCGCCATTACGGGGTGTCCAACGAAACGCCCTGGGGCCTGATGCGTTACCACCATCTTTCAGAAGTGCATAGCCTGCCCCGCATGGCCAGCATTCAGAACCCCTACAGCTTGCTGAACCGCACCTTCGAAGTTGGGCTTGCAGAGGTTGCCCTGCGGGAACAAACCGGGCTGCTTGCCTACTCGCCCATGGCTTTCGGATTGCTGTCGGGAAAGTACCACCGCAAACAGGATCAGCCGCGCGACCGGATCAATAAGTTCAAACAGCTTTCCCGGTACAATAGCCAGAATTGCCAGGAAGCGACCGCCCGCTACCTCGCCATCGCCGAAGACTATGGGCTCAATATGGCGCAGATGTCCCTGGCCTTTGTCAATCAGCAGCCCTTTACAACGGCTAACATCATCGGAGCGACCACGATGGAACAATTGCGGGAAAACATCAGCAGTATTGAAGTCACGCTCAGTCAGGAGGTGCTGAACGAAATCGAAGCCGTGCACGAGGCCATTCCTAACCCGGCACCCTAAACAACAAGTGGGTATTGGGCATACGGTAGGCTCAATACCCCTTTTCTACCATTCCATATTGGGGTAAGCGCGCTGTACGAATTGCAGCTCTGCCAGGATGTAGCCCAGGTATTCCGTATGCATGCGGCCATCTTTGCCACCGCTTTGCATGTACTTGACTTCCGGCTTTTGGAGGGTAGCTTGCTGCAGGATTTCGTCTATTTTGGTCTGGTATGCTGGCTGAAGCGCGGCAAGGTCTGGCCCAATTCCAGCTTCAAAAATCGCCTGATCCACGGCATCCGGGGTGAGGAGCTCACCGGTGTAGATGAAAAGATCGTCCAGAGCAGCCTGTATCTTTTGATGGCTTTCGGCTGTCCCATCGCCCAGGCGGATCATCCACTCGGAACTGTACCGCAGGTGATAGGTGATTTCCTTCAACGACTTTTCGGCAATGGCTTTGAGGTGTTCGTCTTTGCTGTGGACGAGGCTTTTATGGAGGAGAAAGTTGAAGGCATCAAAAAGAAACTGCCGTACGATGGTGTAGGCAAAGTCTTCATTAGGCTGTTCTACCAATAGCACATTCCGGTACTCCATGACATCCCGCTTGTAGGCCAGATCGTCCTCTGTACGCCCTTTGCCCTCAAGCTGAGCGGCATACTGCAACAGGCTGCGTGCCTGTCCCACCTGATCGAGCGCAATATTGGTCATGGCGATGTCCTGTTCGAGAATAGGGCCATGTCCGCACCATTCCGAAAGGCGGTGGCCAAGGATGAGGGCGTTGTCGCCCATGCGGAGCAGGTACTGATATTTGGCTTCGGCTAATGTCATGATCAAACGTTCTGAGACTTACGGAATGAAAGGGGCAAAAGACAGCCCGGAAGACACTCCGGGCTGACAAAGCACTTACATATGTTTCACTTCGTCCGGAAGATTGTAGAAGGTTGGATGGCGGTACACCTTATCATTGGCCGGGTCGAATAAAGATTCGCTTTGGTTAGGGCTTGAGGCCGTGATATGTTCGGATTCCACCACCCATATACTCACACCTTCCATACGGCGCGTGTAAACATCGCGGGCATTTTCAATTGCCATTTCAGCATCAGCAGCGTGTAGGCTGCCAACGTGCTTATGGTTTAGGCCATTTTTGCTGCGGATAAAGATTTCCCACAGGGGCCAGTTTTTCTTTTCGCTCATTGGTTAGGCTACTTTTTGATCGTTTTTGGCAGCTTGGCGCTGTCGGCGTTTTTCAGCATGTGCCAGGGCGGCATCACGTACCCACTGCCCCTCTTCATGCGCCCGGCGGCGTGCTTTCAGGCGTTGCCGGTTGCAGGGGCCTTCACCGCTGACGACCTGCCAGAATTCGTCCCAGTCGATAGGGCCGAAGCCGTAGTGGCCGGTTTCTTCGTTGTACTTCAAGTGCTCATCCGGTATCGTCAAACCGAGGAATTCCGCCTGTGGTGCTGTGATATCCACAAAGCGCTGCCGGAGCTCGTCATTGGTGAAGCGCTTGATTTTCCACGCCATAGACTGAGCGGTATGCTTAGACTCCGCATCATTGGGGCCAAACATCATCAGGGAAGGCCACCACCAGCGATTAAGGGCATCTTGCGCCATTTTCTTTTGTGCTTCGGTGCCCCGGGCAAGGGTCAGCATGATTTCGTAACCCTGACGTTGGTGGAAACTCTCCTCCTTGCATACCCGGACCATCGCACGGGCATAGGGGCCGTAAGAACAGCGGCACAGTGGCACCTGATTCATTATAGCTGCGCCGTCTACCAGCCAGCCAATCGCTCCGATATCCGCCCAGCTCAGGGTAGGGTAGTTGAAAATACTGCTGTATTTGGCTTCGCCCCTGTGGAGCTCGTCGAGCAGGTCGTCCCGCTCCGCGCCCAGGGTCTCGGCAGCACCATAGAGGTACAAACCGTGGCCTGCCTCATCCTGTACCTTCGCCAACAGGGCGACTTTGCGGCGCAGGGAAGGAGCACGGGTTATCCAATTGCCCTCAGGCAGCATCCCGACAATCTCGGAGTGGGCATGCTGTGAAATCTGCCGGATCAGCGTCTTGCGGTATTTGTCCGGCATCCAGTCTTTAGGTTCTATCTTTTCTTCGGCATCAATGCGTGCCTGAAATTGGTCTTCGAGGTGTGCGTAGTCTGTTGGCGCTTTCATGTCGTCATTAGGTTATGTCAGACGGCAAAATAGCCTTTGCGATATGCAAATATAATAGTTTGCATCAATAAAAACGAACGTTTGTTCGTTTTTGTTCGCATAAAGCAAGAGTTTGTGCAAAGTCCTGTCTGTCAGGCTTATTTGGCGTGGAAAGCGGAACGTATTACGTTCAGGAAATCGGTTGCAATGAGTGCATTGGAGGCGAGCATTTCTCCACCGTGCAGCCAGTTGCCCCCACCATTGAAATCAGTCACTACCCCACCAGCTTCCTGAACGATCAGGGCGCCCCCAGCCACATCGTAGGGCTGCAGGCTGTATTCGAAAAAGCCATCGAAGCGCCCGCAGGCCACATAAGCCAGGTCGACAGCAGCCGATCCAAACCGGCGGATGCCCCGGGTATGCTGCATAAAGTGCTCCAGGGCCTTCAGGTAGGCTTGGGTCTGATCATAATCGTAGTAGGGGAAGCCGGTAGCGAGGAGCGATTCCGGCAGGCTCGGGCGCTGACTTACCCGGACAGGACGCTCGTTGAGATAGGCACCGCCGCCTTTCCAGGCATAAAATGCTTCGCTTTGATTGACTTCGTAAACGATGCCGAGCACGAGTGCCCCTTCCACTTCCAGCCCCAGGCTAATGGAAAAAACCGGCAGTTGAAAAAGGAAATTGGTGGTGCCGTCCAGCGGGTCAACAATCCATCGCAAATCGCCCTCCGTATTTTCCACCGTGTCTTCTTCGGTAAGAAAGCTACAGCCGGGGGTGATGGCTTTCAGGCCCTCCACCAGCTGTGCCTCAGCGGTCTTGTCTACATAGGAAACCAGGCTGTTGAGCGCTTTTTCCTCGATCTGATTGGTGCTGACATTGCCCAGTTCCTGTCGCAGGAAACGGGCGGTTTGCTCCGCAAGCCGTACGGCTTGCTGACAGATATTGGCTAGATTCATGATTCGTCTTCGAGTTGATAAATGGCAGGCAGGTTGCGGCCGAGCTCATTGTAGTCCAGCCCGTACCCCACTACGAACTTATTGGGGATTTCAAACCCGGTATAATCTGCCTCCAATGGTTGTACCCGTGCCTCAGGCTTGGAAAGCAGGGCGGCAATACGCACCGAAGCCGGGTTTTGGGCCTGCAATTGGGGCAGGAAGGCATGCAGGGTGCGCCCCGTGTCGATGATGTCTTCCACCAGGATAAGATGCCGGCCTTCTATTGGCGCTTTGAGCCCGATCATGGTGATCACTTCCCCGGAGGAACTTGTCCCTTCGTAGGATTTGAGGCGCACGAAGGCAAAGTCGGCATCAAAGTGGCAGGCTCTGGCCAAATCCGCCGTAAACATAAAGGCACCGTTGAGGATGCCAATGAACAGCGGTTTCTTATCCTGATAGTCTGCCGCAATTTCCTGCCCGAGTTCCCGGATGCGGGCTTGTAGCTGAGCTTCGCTGAGGTAAGGCCTGAAGTGTAAATCGTGCAGTTGGATGCGTTCTGCCATGAAGTGGAGCGTTTTGCTAAAGTGGTTGTAAAGGTAATGGCAAAAACCCAGTAATGGTTGTAACCCTGCCACTACTTCATCCTGCCGGCATCAGTCCAGCCCGTAATGATCAATCAGGTACACCAGGCTCATCATAGAAGCAGCACCAAGCTCCAGTTCTCGTTTGTTGACCACATCCGGCCCGTCAATAGGGGTGTGGTGGTAATCGAAATAGCGCTGAGAATCCGGCTTGAAGCCAAAGAGCAGCCCTTTTTGGCTTTTGAGCCCGGAAATGTCTGCACCGGAACCGCCCTTCTCAAAGTCCAGCCCATACGGCGCAAGCAGGGGGATCCACTCGATGACCCGCTTAAATTTTTTAGTGAACACCTCATCGTGCCCGTCGGCAGTGAAGCCCCGCGGAGTGAAGCCGCCCCGGTCAGATTCAATGGCAGCGGTGTGGTACTCGTTTTGCTCGTCCGACCATTTCCAGTAAGCCCGCCCGCCACGGAGCCCGTTTTCTTCATTCATAAAAAGCACACAGCGGATGGTCCGTTTGGGCTGATAGCCCATTTGCCGGATTTGGCGAACCACCTCCATTGCATGCACGCAGCCCGCGCCATCGTCGTGTGCGCCTGTGCCTACATCCCAGGAATCCAGGTGCCCGCCCACGAGGATGATTTCCTCCGGGTATTCCGAACCGCGGATTTCACCGACCACATTATAGGAAAGGGCCTCGCCGAGCATGCGGCTGTTGTTGCGCATGTATACGCGCACGGGCTCTTCCCGGAGCAGGCGGCTGAGGAGTGCTGCATCATTGGTGCTGATCGCAATGGCCGGGATGGGGTCCGCCTGATCATCGTAGACCGTAGAGCCGGTGTGGGGGATATCGTCCAAACGGGTGGTAAGGGACCGCACCAATGCCCCCACTGCACCATAACGGGCTGCCCGGGATGCGCCATAGACCCGTTGCCCGGCAGCTTTGCCGTAGGCTGCAAAGGTATTGAGCTCAGTAGGGTCCATCGGTTGGTTGAAGAAGGCGATCTTTCCGCGGAGCTGCTCGCCCAGGCTGTCTACCTCATCGAGGCTGCGCAATTCCACCACCTCCGCTGTAATGCCAGCCGGGCCCGTGCCCACCGAATTGCCCAGTGCCAGCGCATTCAGGTCCACGCTGCCCATCTTCATAGAGTTGACGATGCGCACCTGTTCCGGTTCGCCACGCTCCCAGTGCGGGACCATAACCGGTTGCAGCCATACACTGTCGAGCCCAAGGGTGTCCAGCATCTGACGGGTATATTCTACCGCTGCTGCAGCCTGAGGGGAGCCCGCCAGCCGTCCCCCAATGCGCCGGGTCAGGTATTGCAGCCAGTCGTAGCACTGACTGTTGGTAAGGGTGTGGTCGTAAATTTTTCTGATGAAGAAGGCGTCCTCGTCGGAGGAATTGTCCTGTGCCTGTATTGCGGGTACTGTGCAAAGGGACAGTACCAGTACGCTGAGCATGATTTTGGAAGATCTCATGCCCCAAAGATAATTTTTTTCATTTTTTTTCAGGAAATCTTCCGGCAAGGCTGCTGAAAATCAAACAGAATGGGGTTCGGAAATTTATTTGGTTCGAATTTGATGACCGGAATTTAATTTCAAAAGAGCGGCAATTTTTTTAAGAAAATATCTAGAAACCTATATATGTGGTCTTTGAATATAGCTATTTGAGATTAAAAACAGGGGTTTGTTTTAAGTTTTTTAAGCAGGAGCCTGCTTTTTTAACAAATTTGTTATTGTATTTTTTACACAAAGTACTTACCTTTGTAATATCGAAAGAGAGAAAAACAGAAAAGCGTCTTAAAGCTTTTCATTGTTATAGAAGTTATAATTTGGTTTTATTTGGTTAGGGCTGAGGTAGTGCTGTGGTAGCGCTGCCTCTTTTTTTTGCTCCTGCCGCACCGTCCCCCGCTCTATTGCCACTTCACTTCCACTTCAATTTCCTGCTCTTCAGACAGCACCGTCTCCTGAGTGGTCACCAACCGGTACCCCTGACCGGGCTGAAAATGTAAATCCTGACGGACATCGGCAACGATGCTGTTGGTACGGTTCTCAATGTAAATGTCCGAGACCTTTCCCTGTTCGTATTGTACGCGCAGCAGCCGGGTTTTAAGGTTCTCCCCGGTAGCCGTGTAGGCGACTTGCTTCAGTTGGCTCCCCTCAAAGGTGCTGTCGGCTTTGTATTTGTCGACCCAGGCTTTACGGTTGATATCGGAGTTGAGAAAGGTCTTCAGCTCCGTCCGGTAATCGAGGGAGTCAAATTGCTGCGTTTCCCGTTGCCCTTCCACCGAAATGGTCTTGCGGACCTTGGGCTGTTCCTGGTTTAAGCCGGAAATTTGATCTTCAAAATAAGCCTCGAGGTCGAAGAAAGGATCAGGTTGATTGGCTGCAGCGGCGACCTGTTCTTCGCAGGAAGTGTGGAGCAATGCGGCGAGCAGGGCCAAAGCAAACAAAGGGGCATATTTCATACGGATGGAAGTCTGACGGTTTTTCATATCCTTTGAGAACGCTTTTCAGCCCATCAGGTTGCAGAATCGATAAATGGGTAACGGATATCCGTAAGGTACAGCCCATCCGGAGGGGCGCTGAGGCTTTTGGGCAGGCGGGTTTGCTGCTCAAGCGCCCTGCGTACGGCTTCCAGCCCGAGCTTCCCCTGTGCAGCATTCAGGCACATGCCCACGATGAGCCGCACCATGCCCCTCAGAAATCGATCGGCCGCAATGTGAAAGACCATGCTTTGAGCTTCGCGGTCTATCATCCATTCAGACCGGCGCAAATCGCAGCGCATCGTCTTTACATCGGTATTTGACTTGCAAAACGGGTAAAACTCCTGGTAATCCAGCAGCAAGTGTGCGGCATCCTGCAGCAGCGCCTCATTCAGGTGGCCGGCAAAGGGAAAGAAATACCGGGTGTCTTTCCCGAAAGGGTTTTTCCGAAAGTCGATGTGGTATTCATAAGCCCGGTGGGTAGCATCGAAGCGGGCATGCGCTTCCGGACCCACTTCGATAAACCGGTATATGGCAATATCCGGGGGCAGGAATTTGTTGATGCGCCGGTCGAAACCCTGAGGGAAGCGGCCTTCGAAATCAAAGTGCAGGAAGTATTGTTTGGCATGAACGCCAGCATCCGTCCGCCCGCAGCCCACGACCTCAATTGGGGTATTGAGAATGGTGCTCAGCGCTTCCTCAATAGTGCCCTGCACACTACGCTGCCCGGGCTGGGACTGCCAGCCTACGTAATTGGTGCCGTTGTAGGCAAGTTCTGCAAAGTACCTCATTGAATAGCTGTGCTTGGCGCAAAGCTACAATTTAATCCCAATCCCAGTAACTGCCAAACCCGCCAAACCGGAAGGTAATGCCGACCGTTGGGCTGCTGAAGTCCTGATTGTCCAGTCCGGGAAGGCGGCTGACGCCATTTACAATACGGTAGCCCCCCGTCAATCCGATGCGGAAAAACTTGGTCATGTTCAGCTCTATGCCGATCTCAGGGGTAAGGACAAAAAGGCGGTCGGAAGGCAGGTCCGCTATGTCGTGTTCGAGGTCGGCGCGGCCCCAGCCCACTTTCAGGCTGGAATAGAGGTGCATCTTTTGTTCGATATCCCGCACATAGCCAAACCATAGGCCTCCGTGGCCGAAGTCGATATCGGCATCAATTTCGGTCAGCTCGCCATCGATTTCTGTTTCAAAGCTGACTTCCGGGTAGTCGGTGCCCATGCCGTAGCCGCCGATAAAGAACTCATCCAGAATCAGTGCGCCCCCACCGCCTACGTCGGCTACCAGTTGCCCGTTGATGGAGCTGAACTCAAGAATGGGGCCACCAAATGCGCCAAACGACGACACATCATCAAATAAGGCTTCGTGCTGTGCGGAAAGCATGGTGGTGGCCATGAAGCAAAGGCTAAATAAGATCGGGTATTTCATATCGGTTGGTTTTAATCCTGAAATTCGGGCGGTCTCCGCCCTGAACATATCCCGCTTTGATGATGTATTTTTAAAAGGTATACCCCTATTGACCGATCGAATCCTTTACTTATCAATCAAGTCACAGTATGAATTTTCAAGCCGAAGTCATTGAGAAAAGCCATAAAACGCCGGTAGTCGTGGACTTTTGGGCCCCATGGTGCGGCCCGTGCCGGGTGTTGGGCCCAACCATTGAAGCATTGGCCGAAGAACAATCCGACCGTTGGGCATTGGTGAAGGTCAATACGGAAGAAGAGCAGGCCCTGGCAGCAGAATACCAGATTCGCAGTATCCCTAATGTCAAGATGTTCCACAAAGGGCGGGTCATTGCCGAATTTGCCGGTGCCCTGCCCCGTACGCAGATCGAAAACTGGCTGGCGAATAACCTGCCGGATGGCAGAAAGGAAACCCTGGACCTCATCCTGGAGCGCCTGGACGGCGATGGCGATCTTTCTGAGCTGGAAGCTTTTGTAGCGCAGTATCCCGACATGAAGGATGCCCGCCTCGCTTTGGCCATGGCGCTGGCGGTAAGTGCGCCCGACCGGGCTGAATCTTTGCTGCAGCCCATCAAAGCGGGGGACCCGTCCGCAGAACAGGCCGAAGCAGTCCGGACCATCGCCGAATTGATGAAGCACGAAGCGGACGACTCTGCGCCAGGACAGGCCATCACTAAAGCCCAGGCTGCATTGAAGCAGCGGGACTGGGAAAACGGCATCAAAGCCATCATCGAAGCGGCCGGTAAGGACAAGTCCTATGCGAAAGACTTGCCGCGCCGGGCAGCCATCGCCTGCTTTCACGCCTGGGGCAACGACCATCCGCTGACGAAAACCTACCGCCGGCAATTTGATATGGTGCTCTACTAGTGGATTGAGCCGTAAATATTTGACAGTTAAACCCCGATAGTTATCGGGGGGCACTACAGAAGGCTCAAGCGTGAAAATACCATCAAATAATTCGGTCTAGTCGTACTAGAGCCGTTAAGGAACAGCAGATTTAGTGATCGAATTTGGCTTTTTGATAGGCTAAAGACTGCTTACTTTCATTTTGAAAGGGACCCATGCTGACTCGTTGGCATGGGTTTTTGTTTTTAGGCAGGGGCGGGATAGATCACCCAGAAAACAGAGCGGTGCTGACAAAAGTCATTTCACGGCCATAACCCCGCCCTTACATTTGTAGTGCTTAACAAAACAACAGGCTACATGGCAGCACAATCCTATTTAATGGGCGCTATTGCAGTACTGGCATTCGTTGCCGGGCAGTGGTGGCTGGCTGTTTTGGCCGCATTGATGTTGCTGTACTTTGGCGTGCTGAATGCCAGGGTGTCGGAACGTCAGGCAGACTGACTTCCTGCAACAGCTTGTTATTGAGCCATAAGTTTTTTATACTGCTTTTCAGGCACCATCAGCGTGCTGAAAAAAATTTAGTGTTATCGGTTTTAGATAGAGCCCTTCATGCCAGCGAAGGGCTCTGTTTTTTTGAATGGCGAGCGGATATGACAGCCCGGTCAAAACAGGCCGTGCTTTTCAAGCTGCTTTGTTTACCACAATTTCCCTATCTTCAACCACAGAACCAACGCTCATTCTATGCACCAACAGTGGTATGTCATCGCCAACCCCGTCTCCGGGCAGGGCAAGGCGGGCAACAACTGGACCGATTTACAGCAGAAGATTGCCAGCTACCTGCCGGTTAGTGACTGGGCGGTGACCACTGAAAACGGGCACGCCACTGAGCTGGTTAAACGGGCGATTGCTCAGGGCTACCGCCGTATCCTTACGGTAGGGGGCGATGGGACCAACCACGAAGTGGCCAATGGCATTCTCGCCCAAACAGCGGTGCCCCCATTGGAAATTTACCATGCCTTACTGCCCGCAGGTACCGGCAACGACTGGGCGCGCACCCACGGCATTCCCACCAAAACGGATGACGCCCTGGCTATGATTGCCAAGGGGCATACCACCCTGCAGGATGTGGGCCTGATCAACTACCAAAGCCATGACAAGCCCGCCTCCCGCTACTTTGTCAATGTAGCCGGGCTGGCTTATGATGGCTATCTGGTGCAGCGCTCCATGCAGCGCAAGCCCGGGGAAGGCGGCAAGCTGTTTTACCTTTCGTTGGTGACCAGGTGCCTGTTTGAATACTACCTGCAGGAAGCAGTGGTGGAAGCCAACGGGCAGTCCTATCAGGACTTCTTCTACACCATTAATTTCGGGATCGGGAAGTACTCCGGGGGCGGCATGCAGCTCGTGCCACACGCGAAGCCGGATAAAGGCGCTTTTGCCGTTACGCTGGCCGGGCAGATCAGCCGGTTGGGCGTGCTGATGAATACCTACCGGTTTTACAACGGGACCATAGGGTCGCACCCCAAAGTCACTACTTTCTTTGCGGAGGAGGCCGATGTGAAAGCTACGCCCGGATCGCCGCCTACTTTGCTGGAAGCCGACGGGGAATTCCTGGGCGAGACCCCGGCCCACTTCCAAATTGTGCCGAAAGCCCTGCGGATCGTCGTGCCAGAGTAGCGTGACTTCTACGCCAATCTCCGTCCTAACACCAAAACCTTACCATAATGATTCGTTTTATCTGGATTTTCCTGCTGACCATTTGTGCGGTCCCCTTGACTCAGGCACAGGTGGTGGAGCGCAGCGTGGGCATGAGTGCCGGCGTGCAAAATGCCCTGGTCCTCGAGGTCCCCGCCGTTGATGCCGGCCTGGTTTCTGACCTTTGGAAGGACTATATGAAGGACTTCTACCGCGAAAAGCCCAAATGGCAACGCAAAGACAAGGAATGGCTTTCTGATGATGCCGACATCGCCGCCCTGGGCATGGGCAACACGGTGGATGTCATCGCCAAAACGGAGCAAAAGGGCGATAACACCTTTATATATATGTGGATCGACCTTGGTGGAGCCTACCTGAATTCCAGTCAGCACCGCGAGCGCTACACCGAAGCGGAGAAGATGCTGGTCCGGTTCGGGCTGGAAGTGGCCCGGGCCAAAGTTAAAATCGAACTGGAGGAACAGGAGGGTATGCTCAAGGACCTCAACCGCGACCTGGAGCGCCTCGCAGCCGACAAAGAGCGCTACGAGCGGGAAATACAACGTGCCAGGGAGGCCATCGCCAAAGCTGAAAAGGACATCGAAGACAACCTCAAGGCACAGGAGGAAATGGCAGCGCGTATTAAGGCACAGGAAGGGGTGATTCAATCCGTGCAGAAGCGGCTGAATGATTTGTAGGGCATGCCGCTTTCTATGCTTAGGTTGAGGTTGAGGTTCAGGCTGAGACCAGGCTGGGTCTGCCGGAGGAAGGAATAGCGAGCTATTCCCGCCACGGAGCCATAGCGCAGAAGCTTAACCTCAACCTCAACCTTTTGAATCGCCTGTTCCTCTCTTCGTAATCAGCAGCGCCCAAAACCCTGTTGCCTCTTAACCACGCTCCGCAAGGGCCCGTTGCCAGCCCGTCCCCGATTTTCAGTTCGGTAGCTACTACTTTCCCTAAAGTTTGTATTTAGCCGTTAAACCAACTACATTTGCATGGATTTTCGCGAAGGTAGCTTATCTTTGCGTCTCTTTAGCGTAAAGTGGAGCATTCACAAGCCGGTTCAAAACATAAAACGCCTGTGAATGAGCAGAATTGAAACATTGATTTTCAAAAAACATCGGTCTTAAGATGGCTTTGATAAGTAAAATTAGAAAGAATTCCTGGCTGCTGGTCGTACTGATCGCACTGGGTCTGATCGGCTTCATTGTAATGGACATGACTTCTGGTCAGCAAAGTGTATTTGGCAGCTCCCAGACTATTGTGGGCGATATTGAGGGGAAAAAGCTGGATTGGAATCAGTTTTACCGCACAGAGCAGGTCTTGTACGGCAACTCTGGTGGTGACCTGTACAGCCGCCGCAGCCAGCTTTGGAACTACTTCGTAGAAGAAGCACTGGTAAAAGAGGAAGCCGAAGCCCTCGGCCTGGGGGTAAGCAAAACAGAACTGCTGGACCTTCAGTTTGGTACCAACCCAAGCCCGGTCATTCAGCAGCGTTTCCGCAACCCGCAAACCGGTCAGGTGGACTTTCAGCAGCTGAATCAGATTAAGACCGCTATCGAGGACGGCTCTATCGCTGAGGACCCCCGCCTGATGTCTTACTGGGCACACCAGGAAAATGAGATCATCAAGGAGCGCCTGCAGAGCAAAATCAATATGCTGGTATCCAAAGCCATCTATACGCCAACCTGGATGGCGGAAATGGGCCACGCCGAGCAGAATGCACCCATCAGCCTTGCGTACGTAAAGGTGCCTTTCGATGAGGTGGACAATGCCGAAGTGACGCTTTCGGATGCGGACTACGAGGCCTACCTGAAAGAAAATGCAGAGCAGTATAAGAATGACGAAGAGACGCGTATCCTGGAATACGTGGTCTTTGAAGTAAAGCCAACGGTGGCCGACTCCGCAGCACTGCGCAACCGCCTTGCAGAACTACTGCCCGAATTTGAAACAACCGAAGACGATACCGCTTTCACAGAGCGCAATTATGGCGTGCCGCCGAGCACTTTCCTCACAGAGGATGCCATTAGCGCAGCGATCAAGGACACGGTGATGAATATGCCGGAAGGCAGCGTTTACGGCCCCTACATCGATCAGGGCAAGTACCGTGCCGTGAAGCTGGTGGAGCGCCGTATGATCGCAGACTCTGCGGATACCCGCCACATCCTGATTCAGGCACAGGCACCTGAGCAGTTCGTATCGGCTGAGAAGACTATCGACAGCCTGCAGAACCTGCTGGAAACCAATCAGGCGAGCTTCGACTCTCTGGCGATTAAGTTCAGTCAGGACCCGGGCAGTGCTTCCGATGGCGGTAAGTACGAGGGCGTAACCCCCGGACAGTTCGTACCTGAATTCAACGAAGTACTCTTCATCACCGGTGATATCGGTAAGCTTTACAAAGTACGTACCTCTTACGGCTGGCACCTGGTTGAAGTACTGAGCCGCAGTGCTTCCACAACCCCTCGTGTGAAGGTAGCTTACCTGGAAGAGGCTATTGTTCCACTGGAAGAGACACAGGAAAATATTGAGGCGGACGTCCTCGCCTTTATCGGTGAGAACCGCGACCTGGAGACGCTGCGGGAAAACGCTGCTGCCCGTGGCCTGGATATGAAGACCTCCACTGGCCTGACGCGCAACGCCTTCTCCATCGGTGAGCTGGGCGGCGGACAAGCGAGCCGCGACATCGTTCGCTGGGCTTTCAACGCAAGTGTGGGCGAAGTTTCCCCTGAGCTCTATGGCTATCAGGACCCGGTAGACTACTACACCAATAAGTATGTGGTGGTTGGCCTTCGTGCCCGTCAGGCTGCTGGCCTGCCTGCGGTAGCAAACGTCAAGAGCCAAATCGAACAGCAAGTCATCAACAAGAAGAAAGCAGAGATGCTGGCCGGCAAGATCAGCGGCACGGACCTGCCTTCCATCGCTCAGCAGTTTGGCACGCAGGTGGATACGGCTCAGAATGTGGCTTTCAACGCGACATTCGTACCGAGCCTGGGCTTCGAGCCTAAGGTAATCGGCAAAGCATACACCATGGAGCAGGGCAGTGTATCTGCACCCATTGAAGGCAAAACAGGCGTATTTGTAGTGAAAGTCCTCAGCAAGCCTGCTGCGGGCCAGCCCAACAACATCCCTGAGCTGCGCCGCACCATGTCTTCTCCGGTACAGCAGCAAGTACCTGCCCGCCTGATTCAGGCCATGAAGAAAAACGCGGATATCGAGGACAACCGTTCTCGCTTCTATTAGGATTAGTCTCTTAGAGGACCGATCCGCAGGAAGCCGGCCTGTTGCCAATCAGATGCAGCAGACCGGCTTTTTACATTTGGCAGGCCTTGACCCTTGCTTTGTTCATCTCAATGGGCATCAAGGCGCACAGCGGACTTTGCCATTTTTAGATTTTTGTCCATCTTTGCAGGCAGAATAACCATTAACACAAAAAATAGCCATCATGGGTGATGAAATAAGAAATTCAGGAAAAAAAGGATACATGATACTCGGTGCCTTTATTTTCTTCCTGCTGTTTGTCA
>JANSXW010000005.1 GCA_024742755.1 bacterium
GACTATCGATGTCTTCAAAGGACAGCTGGAAAAATACAGAGGCGTGGACTACGAAGACGACGATGGCAACATCACCCCTACCCCGGTGACCAACGATATGCAGGTGGTGCACGATTTTACCAATGATTTGCGTTATGTGGATGCGACACAGAAAATGAAGTACGATGTCGACGGCACTATCGTGTTCAGCTTCGGTAAGTATAATGGCAAGCCGGTCGGCGAGACCCTGTCCAAAGACAAACAGTATTTCAACTGGATCCTCAACAAGGAATTCAGCTCGCAGGTGAAGCAAATTGTGAAGAGACTGGTAAGGGAATATGAGAATCAGTAGTTTTTTTGTGGGTATCGTGTTGCTCCTGACGCTATGGAGCGGTTGCTACGAGCCTCAGGACGGGTGCCTCGACCTGGAGGCCGTTAACTATAATTTTGCGGCAGACAACAATGCGCCGGAGGATTGCGAATACCCGGAGATCAGGGTACAGTTCACCCACGTCTACAGCACGCCGGATACGGTCTATAATTTCCGGTTGCGCGACAGCGTCTATCTGGATGAAGCCGGCAATCCCTTCACGGTGAATGCGTTCGAATTTTTTATATCCGATTTTGAACTGCAGCGTACCGATGGGGCCTACCTCAATATCGAAGAAGAGCTCGATCTATACCTGTTCGACAACAATGGCAACGTCGTGCTGCAAATGGTGCCTGATAATTTTGGCTTCGTGCGGGCGGGCAACAGCAGCAGCATAAGCCTGGGCACCCTGCGGGAGGCCGCCGACCTGCAAAGCCTGCGCTTTTTTGTGGGGGTGAACGGGCAGGCCAACGTCGCCATTGCCGATTCCATCCCGCTCAGCCACCCGCTTGGGCTGACCGACAGCCTGCTCTACTTCAACCGGGACTCGGGTTATGTGTACCAATTCATCGAGCTCTTCCGGGACACCACTGCGGCAGATACCATCCCTGAGCAGCTCCGCATCGGCACTTTTGCCAATCTTCAGCAGGTGCAGTTGCCCGCAGGTGGGGAGAAAATCCCCGGCTTCAACCTTAAATTCGTGATACAGATCGACTACCGCAAGTGGCTGGCGGGCATCAATGTAGCGACAGATTCCAATGCCGAATTGCAGCAAATAATTGTCGGCAATACAGCAGAGGCCTTTTCTTTAAAGGAAATTGTACTGGAATAGCGTTGAAAAGGACAACAGCTTATGTGGTAAACCTGTTATGTTTACAGCTAAAATCAATTAGAAGCTGAATTTATGAAGCAAATACTATCCCTTTTTGCGCTCGCCCTTGCGGTCTTTGCAGTAGGCTGTGGCAACTCTGATGACAACGGTGGGCCCGCCACCACAGAACTTACCCTTCTCGCTACCGGTTCCTACGGGGACGACCCACTCGTGATGTTTGAGCGGACCTATGAGTATGAAGACAATATGGCGCTGCAGATGCAACTGCTGCAGACCTACCTTTCTGACATCGCGCTGGTCTACGAAGAAGACGGAACAGAAAAGGAAGAATTGCTGACCGATGTTGCGTTGGTCAGCTTTGGCAATGTCTTCACCGATGAAGATGCCGCCGAAGGCGTGGAAGTCGTTAAGATGGAAGTGCCGGTCCGCAACTACACCGGATTGAAAATCGGGCTCGGCGTTTCTCCCGAACTCAATGCCACCATTCCGCCTGACTACGACCTGACGCACCCGCTGTCTCAGAATTACTGGGAAGATGCCTCCAGCTATATCTTTTTCAAGGTAGAAGGCAATGCCGATTTGGATGCCGATGGCCAGTTTCAGGATAAGCTTACCTACCACATCGGGGGCAACAACAACTACAGCACGGTCCAATTCACCGGAGCTATAGACCTGGAAAAAGGGACTCCGAAGACCCTCGCCCTAAACATCGACCTTCAGAAAATCCTGATCAAAGGAGACGGGACGTACTGGGATTTCCGGGAAGGGCAGTTTGCGCATTCCACTACTTCGCCGGCTGCTGTTTTCATGGGTGAGAATTTTCCAAATGCAGTCCGCCTCGAAACCCGGTAAATGACGAAACGCCCCTGGCATATGATCGGGGCAGCTTTGCTGTTATTCAGTCTGCCTCAATGTACCACTGATCCGGCTCCTTCAGAGGGAAGCGCTCCTTTGCAGGGGCCAGCCCACTTCGTGCAGCTGGTGGATTATGCCGCGAACCCCTACAGCCCGGAAAAAGCGGCGCTGGGGCAAATGCTGTTCTTCGACCCTGTCCTTTCCAAAGATTCTACGCTTTCCTGTGGGAGTTGCCACCTGCCGGAGCGAGCCTTCACCGATGGCAAAGCAATTGCAGTGGGCGTTGACAACCGCGAGGGGACCCGCAATGCCCCTTCCCTGGTCAACCTGGCCTGGATCACCGAGGGGCTTTTCTGGGATGGCCGCTCCCCCACCCTGGAGGAACAAGCCGTGCACCCGGTCATCAACCCCAATGAACTGGGCAGCGACTGGGCTACGGTGTTGTCCCGTTTGGAAGCGCATCCGGATTATCCGGGCTATTTTGAGAAAGCTTTTGGGACCGGCGTTGCGCAGCAAACAGTTGTCCATGCCCTTGCCCACTTTCAGCGGAGCCTGATCAGCAGCGAAAGCAAATACGACAGCGTGATGCGGGGGGAAGCCGCTTACACGGATTTAGAACTGCGCGGCAAGCATATCTTTTTTGATTCTTCAGAGGAATTGCCGGATGGAGAGTGCGGCCATTGCCATACGCCACCCCTGTTTACCGATCAGACCTACATGAATAATGGTGTGCAAAAGGAGCTGGCTCCCTACCGCTACCCCGATGCCGGGCGGGGCGCCGTAACGGGCGTGCAATACGACAACGGCCGCTTCAGAGTGCCCAGCCTGCGTAACATTACCCTTACGGCTCCGTACATGCACGATGGGCGCTTCGCCACCCTTGAGGAAGTCATTGAGCATTACAACAGCGGGGGGCACCCCGGGCTCAATGTAGACCCTAAAATCAGAAAATTACACTTCAGTGACGAGGACAAGCGGGCTTTAATCGCTTTCCTGGGAACCCTGACCGATACTTCATTTGTTCGTAAATTGTCCGATCAAAAAGCTCTGCTACAATGAAAATACCTGCGCTACCCCTTTTCCTGGCTTTGCTCACCCTGACCCTTTTCAGTGCCTGTCAGGAAGATGATACCGGTGATCCCACGGAATGCGATAACTGCCCGCTGGAAGAACCGATCCTGGCGGATTATGACCCAACGGATTATTCCTTCGACTATCTGCCGGACCATTTCCCTAATCCTATCCTTCCGCCGGACAATCCGATGACGGAGGAGGGCATCGCCCTGGGCCGCATGCTGTTTTACGATCCTATCCTTTCACGCGACAGCACGATCTCCTGTGCCAGCTGCCACTTTCAGGAGTTGAGCTTCACGGATGGCGCATCGGTAAGCACGGGTATTGACGGGCAGTTGGGCGTACGGTCCTCCATGCCTTTGGTCAACCTCGCCTTCAACCCACGCGGCTTTTTTTGGGATGGGCGCTCCGCCACGCTGGAAGAGCAGGCCCTGGTGCCTATTGAAGACCACCGGGAGATGGATGAGTCTTGGGACGTAGTGGAAGAAAAACTTCGGAACCACCCGGATTATCCGGCAAAATTCCGGGAGGCCTTTGGCATTGAGTATGCCAGCGAAATCGACCGGGATTTGGCCGTAAAAGCCATCGCCCAGTTTGAGCGGACGATGGTCAGCTATCAGTCCCGTTTCGATCAGGTGGTCTGGGCACAGCAGGGCTGGCCCACGGAGGAAGAGCAAATGGGGCGTGACCTGTTCTTTGTAGAGCAAGCCTTGCCCACGCAGGAGCATCCGGGCTGCTCGCATTGCCACGGCAGTTCCCTCTTTACAGAAAACAACTTTTTCAACAACGGCATCTCTGATGTGGAAGACCTGGAAGGTTTCCCGGACAAGGGTTTCGGAGAAGTGACCGGGAACATCTACGACAACGGCAAATTCCGGGCGCCGACGCTGCGCAATATTGCCCTTACGGCTCCGTACATGCACGATGGCCGCTTTGCCACCCTGGAAGAAGTGCTGGACTCCTACGCAGCGGGCGGGCACGGCGTTGCTAATGAGGACCCCAACATCCAACCCTTTGCCCTAAGCGATGAGCAGAAAGAGGCCATGATCGCCTTCCTAAATATGCTGACGGATACCAGCTTTGTGAATGATCCAGCGTTCAGTAATCCGTTTGGGGAGTAGTTGGCTGTCGTATTAGATGCGAACCGGTGATAGGCAATGCACATGCCGCACCTGTCTGCCGCAATCAGCCAGGCAGGCCTGCGGCGCGGGGAAGTGGCAGCAGATTGGAGGTTACCCACATACAGCCTCTAGCGGGGCTTTGCCTTCATGCCTCATTAGGAAGTAAAGGGGGATTATTGTGCATAAAGCCGGCAGCGCGGGAAATCAACAAAAGGATTAGAGGTACCCACAGGAAGGCTCCGACGGAGCCTCAAGCCCTTGCTAACTTGTTCCCTGAGTTCCAAAAAAAGGCTTGGTTTAAGAGCCCCTATGGTTTAGCTGTGACCGAGCTCTACTTGCCCCGATGCCTCTTTGGGGGCAAAATGTCGGTAACCACCTGACATCGCACTAGCTCCGCGCCTTAGGTGCGGAATGTCGGTACCCAACCCTAGCCTACTTATAATCCTCCCGCACCGGGTGAAAAACATCAATCAGGTAACAATCCGTGAGCGCCTCCGCCGAATGCGGGGTGTCGCCAGGGATGACCACAGCATCTCCGGCTTCGCAAACCTTCGTCTCACCAGCAACGGTCATTGACAACTTTCCGGAGATAACGTTCGTGACTTGCTGATGCGGGTGCTGATGCTCAGGCAGGAGACTCCCCTTTTGAGCCCGTATATGACCGATGGTCACTTCATCCGTATGAATCAGACGGGCATAAAAGCCGGGCACCAGCTCCTTCTCACGGATGTCCTCCTTCAGGCGTAGGAAACTACTGCTGCTCATCTTCAGTAACCGGGTTGGCAGGTGGTTTTTCGAAAAAATACAACAGGTCAGAAATCACTTCTTTCAGATCCTTACGGTCCACGATGAAGTCCAGGAACCCATGCTCTAAAAGGAATTCCGAAGTTTGGAAACCTTCCGGCAACTCCTTTTTGATGGTCTCTTTAATGACCCGGGGGCCCGCAAAGCCAATTAGCGCTTCCGGCTCCGCGAAATTGATGTCGCCAAGCATAGCAAAAGATGCCGTCACCCCACCCGTAGTCGGGTCTGTCATCAAAGAGAAGTAGGGCACCTTAGCCCTCGCCAGTTGGGTAAGCTTAGCCGAAGTTTTCGCCATTTGCATCAGCGAGAAAGCCGACTCCATCATCCGGGCACCCCCCGACTTGGAAATCATTAGGAAAGGGATGCGGTGCTCAATGCAGTGGTCAATCGCCAGCGCGATCTTTTCCCCCACCACGGAGCCCATAGACCCGCCGATAAACTTGAAATCCATCGCCGCAATCACCAGGGAACGGCGGTTGACTTTTCCTTTAGCTACGGCTACAGCATCTGTGAGGCCGGTTTTGTCTTTAGCATCCTCCAGCCGCTCAGTATAAGGCTTGAGGTCTGTGAAGTTCAGAAAGTCCTTAGAGCGCAAATCTTCATACAGCTCTTCGTACTGCCCATCGAAAATCAGGCCGAAGTAATCGTAAGAACGCAAACGGACATGAAAGTTGCAATGCGGGCATTTAAAGAAGTTGTCCTTTAACTCCTTGACGGTAGACGTTTCCTTACAGCGCCGGCATTTGTACCATAGTCCTTCAGGGGTATCCTTTTTATTTCGCGTGGCGGTTTGAATGCCATCTTTGAGTCGTTTAAACCAGCCCATTCAGTTGCTTTTTGGATGATGATTAGTTTTCGCTGTAACAGCAACACAAAAGGTTTTCGGGGGTGGCACTGCTGTTGAGCAACGGTAAAAGCACATTGCAGCAAACAGACAGTGCGTTGATTTTCAGCGGCGTACGATGACAAAAAGCCCGTTCACCAGACTTTGCCTGTCGTAAAAACGCATCCAAAATAATGCGCACGGGGGCAAATCTAATAAAAAACCAGATACTTATTCGTACCGATAAGCCCGGACCGCGTTGACAAATGCCTTCACGCCCTCCAGGGGCGTATCCGGATAAACACCATGCCCCAGGTTGGCGATATGCCCCCTGCCATAGCGGCCGAGCATGTCTACAGCTGCCTTTGCCACTTCCTCAGGCGGGGCGTACAATTGACAGGGGTCCAGGTTGCCCTGCAATACTTTATCCGGGCCTACCCATTCCCGGGCAAGCTCAGGGGGCGTATTCCAGTCCAGCCCAACTACCTGACAATCCACCTGCCCCAGGTCTTCGTAGACAAACCAGGCGCCCTTTGAGAACACGGTGACCGGAACAGCGGTGATGGATTCCGCAATCACCTTAATATATGGCAACGCAAATTCCCGGTACTGCGCCGGGCTGAGTATCCCTGCCCAGGAGTCGAATACCTGCACGAGCTGCGCGCCGCTTTCGACCTTTAGCTTGAGGTAAGCAATGATCGTTTCCGAAATCTTCTCCAGCAATTGATGGGCAAGCTTAGGGTCCGTATAAAGCAGCTTCTTGGCTTTTGAGAACGTTTTGCTGCCACTGCCTTCCACCATGTACGCCAACAGCGTCCAGGGCGCGCCTGAGAATCCGATGAGGGGCACCCGGCCATCCAGTTGCTGCCGCGTGAGCGCCACGGCATCGTACACATATTGCAGTTCAGCCGCTGCGTCGCCACCGCTTGTCAGTTTTTGGACGTCAGCTTCGCTCTTGATCACTTCCGGGAACAAGGGGCCACGTTTCTCCACCATTTCATAGGGCAGCCCCATCGCCTCGGGGATGACCAAAATGTCAGAAAAGATGATGGCAGCGTCCACATTCAACTCGTCTACAGGCTGAATGGTCACTTCAGCAGCGAGTTCCGGTGTTTCCACCAATTCTTTGAAGCCGGACAGCCGGTTGCGGATGGCACGGTACTGTGGCAGGATGCGCCCTGCCTGCCGCATTAGCCATACCGGCGGGCGTTCCACCGCTTCTCCGCGGGCAGTTCTTAGAAAGAGGTCATTCTTTGTGCTCATGCGGCAAACTTAGCCAAATTTTTATTTTGCTTGCTATAAAATGTCTAATTTGGGGGCTTCAACTACCTGACCTTACACGATTATGATAAAAAACTTACCGCTGCACTGGAAAATCATTATTGGCCTTATTGCCGGTATCATTTACTCGCTTGTTTCCAGTTCATTGGGATGGAATAATTTCACTCAAAACTGGATTGACCCCTTCGGTACCATCTTTATTCGCTTGTTGAAATTCATCGCCGTGCCGCTGGTCCTGTTTTCCATCATTGGTGGCGTAGCGGGCCTGCCCGACCCTTCCAAACTGGGCAGAATGGGCGCCAAAACATTGGTGGCCTACGTCGTCACCACGGTCGCAGCAGTTACCGTAGGGCTGGTGGTGGTGAACCTGTTCCAGCCCGGTGACTACATCGACGAAGGGCAGCGGGTCAAAAACCGGCTCAAATATGAACTTTGGGCAGAAAGCACTCCCGGCGGGCAGATACTGGACGGGGAGCGTTACCTTTCCAAACCAGAGTATGCGGACCTCGTTGCCGAAGCAGAATCGGCCATGAAGACCGAAATGAGCGACGAAGGTGTGGAAGCCCGGATGAAAGCAGCTGAACAGTTTAAGGAGGGCGGCCCTCTGCAATTTCTGGTTGATTTTGTGCCAGACAATATTTTCGCGGCGCTAACCGATTCGGGGCGAATGCTCCAGGTCATCTTCTTTGGGATTTTCTTCGGCATCATGTTGCTGTTGATCCCTCAGGAAAAAGCACAGCCGGTACGGCAGCTCATAGACGGCGTGAACGAGGTCTTCCTCAAGATGGTGGAAGTGGTTATGGAAGCTGCCCCCTTTTTCGTCTTTGCCCTCATGGCAGGCGTGATTTCCAAAATGGCCAGTACGCCGGCAGAGGTTATTGAAATCTTTAAAGGCCTGCTCAGTTACTCGGTAACCGTACTGATCGGGCTGCTGTTTATGATTTTTGTCTTTTATCCCCTCGTCGCTTCCTTCTTTGTGAAGAAATTGTCCTATGGCGGGTTCTTCCGGCGCATCAGCCCGGCGCAGTTTCTGGCTTTTTCAACGAGCTCCAGTGCTGCCACCCTGCCTGTGACGATGGAATGTGTCCGGGACAACATCGGGGTTTCCCAAAATGTCACCAACTTCGTGCTCCCCATCGGCGCAACCGTCAATATGGACGGCACGAGCCTTTACCAGGCCATTGCGGTGGTCTTTTTGGCGCAGATGCACCTGGTGGACCTTACCCTGGGGCAGCAGCTGACGATCGTGCTCACCGCTACGCTGGCCTCCATCGGCTCCGCTGCGGTGCCCAGTGCAGGGCTGGTTATGATGATCGTAGTGCTGCAATCGGTGGGGCTCAACCCGGCCTGGATTGCGATCATCTTTCCGGTAGACCGGATTTTGGATATGTGCCGGACGGTCGTGAATGTGACCGGGGACGCAACGGTTTCCACCCTGATTGCCCAGACAGAGGGCGAACTGGATGTGAAACGGCTGGAAGAACTTGAAACTGTATAATTTAAAATACCCATGGCTGAACAACAACTGCTTGGAATTGGCTCCCGGGTCAAGCACCCGGCCTACGGTGATGGCGTCGTCATCCGATTGCACAAAGTGGCCTACGATGTATGCTTCATGGTTTATGGCATCAAACAGGTCGGTAAGGAATACGATAAATGGGAAATCATTGATGCGGTCCCGGCTGAGGAGGGCGTTTCCTTTAATGAGATCGAAAAGTCCCTGATCAAAGTCCTGCGCAATTTTTCAGATATGCAGGAAATCACGGAACTGGGCAACCGCTGGGAAGGCGGCAAACTCATACTGGAGCCGGGCGACCCGGCAAAAGCCAAGGAGATGCCCATCGAGAGCTTCTTCCACAAAATCGTGATGGTCCGCGACCGCTTGCGCGTAATGGAGCAACGGGTCAACAGCAGCAGCCTGAGCGACGAGGAGAAGGTCAACCTGCAGCAGTACATCACCCGTATCTACGGCAGCCTGACCAGCTTCAACGTACTGTTCAAGTACAAGGAAGACCACTTTCAGGGAACAAAATCCTAAATCGGGGAAGATTCCGGGCAACAAAATGGAAAAATTAACATTTGAGCCTTAAAAATGTATCTTTTGACCGATTATGGAGTATAGTATAAAAAGCAAAACCAGCAAACCTGAATATTACATGAACAACGCTTCCCGGCTTGCCGCTCTGCTGATCGTAGCCATCATGCTGTTACAGCACACCGGCTGTATCGTGGTCGAAAATGAGTTTTCGGCCCTTCCTCCCGGCCCATGGCGTGGCGTACTTGAGCTGGAACCTAACCTGGTAACCCCCAACCCCGACGGGGAACCGCTCCCGGAAAAGCTCAACCTGGAATTCGAAGAAGTGACCAACGGCGAGCTGCCCTTCAACTTTGAAGTGACCTACACCAACGATACCGATTTCTACATTGAGTTGATCAACGGAGACGAGCGGTTCCGGGTAGATGACATTACGATTGGGCTGGACCGGGCTACCGCAAAAGACACCATCGTGATCAATTTTCCAGTCTATGACTCCCGCATCGAAGCCATCTACGAAGAAGATATCATGGAGGGCGAATGGATCGTCAACAACCGGGGCGAGGACTACCGTATCCCCTTCAAGGGCTATCACGGAAAAGGGCACCGTTTTACCACACTGCGCAAAACGCCTAAGATGGACCTGAGCGGCAAATGGGCGGTTACTTTTGGAGTGGAAGGCGAGGAAAGCGATCAATATCCGGCCGTTGCGGAGCTGGAGCAGGATGGAAATGCCCTGACCGGCACCTTTATGACCGAAACGGGCGATTACCGCTTTTTGGAAGGCAGCGTGCAGGCGGATAAAGTCTACCTCAGCTGTTTCGACGGGGCCCATGCCTTTATGTTTGAAGCCCGGATACGGGAAGACGGCAGCCTGTTGGGCTCTTTCCGTTCCGGCAAGCACTTTCAGACCCTTTGGACGGCCAAAAAAGATCCGGAGGCCACCCTGTCTGACCCCGACAGCCTGACCGGGCTGAAGACAGGCTACTCCACGCTTGAGTTTGCTTTTCCTACCCCTTCCGGTGAGACCCTTCGGTTTCCGGATGCCCGGTATGAAGGCAAGGTCGTCATCGTGCAGTTGCTCGGTACCTGGTGCCCCAACTGCCGGGATGAAACGGAATTCCTGAAAGCATACCTGGAAAACCACCCACAAGCTGACCTTGAGGTCATCGGGCTCGCTTTTGAGCGCCACGAAGACCCGGAAAAAGCGATGGAGGCCATCCGCCGTTTCAAAGATCATCTAAATCCGGGGTACGACATCGCACTTGCCGGGCCCGCTGACAAATCAGCAGCGGCCGCCGCACTGCCGATGCTCTCCGAGGTCATTGCCTACCCCACGATGATCATATTGAACAAAAAAGGCGAAGTAGAGCGCATACATACCGGGTTCAACGGCCCTGCCACCTCGGCCTATGCGGATTTCAGGAAAGATTTTAATACATTTATAGCTAGCCTGCTGGAGTAAACATAATACCCAAAAATCATCAACAATCATGAGTACGAATAGTATTGCACTGGCTTACTGCGCTGACAATGAATCTACCGTTGCAGAAGTTCAGGAGCATTTGTCTGCCTCTCCTTACACTTTTCACCACTTTTCCTGCAACCGGTCAACGGACAACAACTTCCTGACCGATCAGTTGCTGGGGCAGTCAGACCCCATTTTGCTTTTCATTAGCGACAACTACCTTAAGTCGGCCCAATGCATGAGCCGGGGGCTGAAGCTGTTGCAGGAAAAGCGGCACGACATCCTGCCGGTCATCATCGATGGCATCACCGAAGATCCGGCGACGGGGCAGAAAAAAGCGGTGCATACCGATTTCGAACGGGTGAGCGATATTATTCAGTACATCAATTACTGGCAGGATCAGTATCTCGACCTGCGGCGGCAAAAGCGGCAGATGAACGAATTGGATGAGGACCACTTCAATTCCCACCTCAAAGTAATGCGGGAAGTATCGAGTGAAGTGGGCGAGTTCCTCCGCTTGCTGCGCAGTATGAACTACCTGACCTTGCCTCAGTTCAAAGCCAATGCCTACCAGCAATTCTTCATCTTCACGGAGGACGAAGCCAGCTGGGCCTCCTTCAAAACGACTTTCAGTGCTCCGGTTTCGCGGCCGGAACCTCCCGCCCCGGAGCCCGAGCCCCGCGAAGTGGAAATCGAGGCGGAGCCGGAACCCGACCCTGAAATCATCGCCAACATACCGGGCATAGACAAACTCTACCCGGAACAAAGCGAAAGCAACGTCGCCCCGGATATGGATGAACCGGTGGAGGATATGCCCACTGAGGCTCCGGAATCCAATGAACAGGAAGACGAACAGGTAGTAGCTGACACCCCTGCCCCCGAAGCGGAAACCGGGTTCAGCCCTGAGGAAGAGGAGGAGGAACCCGAAGCCGAAGAGGCAGATATGGAAGATGGCTCAGGGTATTGGCAGCAATCGGGCGAACAGGAACACGAAGAAGTCTTCGAGCCTGCTGCCGGAGAAACCGAGGCAGAGGCAGAGGAACCTTCCACCGAAATACAGGATCAGGACCACATTGAGCGTGCACTAAGCCTGCTCAACAACGGACAGGTCGAGGACGGGCTGCAAACCATGGCGGATGCCATTGAGGCACAACCCGACAATGCCACCCTGCGCTACCATTATGCGTTAATGCTCGCCCGGTCCCGCAAGGATTATCATTCCGCCCGTGAAGAGCTGCTGCCGGTCATAGAGCTGGACCCGGAAAATACCGACGCATTATTTTTGCTCGGAGAACTGGAGGAGCTGGAAGGCGACTTTGAATCTGCCCGTGGCCATTACCTGATGCTGCTCGAGGTAGACGAAGACTATCCCAATGCTTACTACCGGCTGGGCATGATCACTGCAGCCCACTTCGAGGAGGAGCGCGCAGAAGCAGCCAAATATTTCAAGAAAGCGGCCAAGCAGGACAGAAGCAATCACGATGCGCTCTACCAATATGCGCTGCTTCTGAATGAGGCGCTCGGCAAGCCTGAAAAAGCGATAAAGTATTTCAAAAAGACCTTGAAAGTCAATGCCTTCCACCCGTTTGCCTATTACGATATGGCACTGGTTTACCATCAGCTGGGTGAATACAGGAAGGCCGCAGATGCTTATCAGAAAGCAATTCAGATCAATCCGGAGCTGAAGACGGCCGAAAATGATGAAGCCTTCGCGATTGCCGCTGCTCAGGCTGAGCAACAGGAACAGCAAAAACAACCTTCCACTGCCGCTTCAGGCGTTGTCAATATTGGTGCCATTGAAGCCCTCAAGGACAGTATCGTACAACTTGAGCAATTGCTTAGGGAAAAAGAAACAACCGTCAATGAGCTACAGGGGCAGCTTGCCGCCCGTCCGGCTACACCTCCGCCCCCGCCCCGCCCAAAGGTAGATCAGACCGTTTTGATCACCGGCGCGACCTCCGGAATCGGCCAGGCCACCGCTGCACTGTTTGCCGAAAAAGGCTATCGGGTCATTATCACCGGGCGGCGCCGGGAGCGACTGGATTTATTCCGTTCTCAGTTGGTGGAGCAGTTCGGGGCGGAAGTGATGCCGCTGACATTTGATGTCCGCAGTGAACAGGAGTGCGAAGCCGCGCTCAATCAACTGAGCGGGCAGTGGGCCGATGTCGACATCCTCGTCAATAATGCCGGCAAAGCCAAAGGGCTGGCTCCGGTGCACGAAGGAGAGTTCCGTCACTGGGAAGAAATGATCGATACCAATCTTAAGGGGCTGCTGTACATGACCCGTCTTGTGGCTCCGGGCATGGTGGCACGGGGCAGCGGGCACATCATCAATATCTGTTCCACAGCGGGCAAGGAAGCTTATCCAAACGGGAATGTCTACAACGCCACCAAATTTGGCGTGGATGGCCTCACCAAAGCCATGAGGATGGACCTGCACCAACACGGCGTGCGGGTAGGCATGGTGAGCCCGGCACATGTGGAGGAAACGGAGTTTGCCCTGGTCCGTTTCGACGGAGATGAGCAAAAAGCCCGGATTTACGAGGACTTCAAACCCTTGTCCAGCCACGATGTCGCTGAATCCATCTACTTTATAGTCACTCAGCCGGCGCATGTGAATATTCTGGATGTGGTCCTGCAGGGTACACAGCAAGCCAGCAGCACGATCATCGACCGTTCCGGCAGAGACCGGTACGAAGAAGAAGAATAAACAGCTATATAACGGGCAATGAATTACAGGGCTTCGATGATTATATGATCGAAGCCCTGTTTGTTTAGGCGCTATTGTTTCAGGAACCTGACCTGATGGATTTGATGATGCATTTTGACCTTTGCGACGTACCAACCTGCGGGCCAGTTTTGAATATCAATTTGATGGACAGCCCTACCCTGCTGCTGCCCGTTCTTCAACTCAACCAACTGCCCGTTCGCATTCAGGATGGCGATTTCATAGGCTTTCCCGGGATAGATATTGGAGAAAGAAAGGTTGACGAAAGCAGTGGCCGGATTCGGGTGGGCTTCTACTTTGGACTGAACTTCCGGTTCATTGACCTGCACCACTGTCGTATCTTCTATTTCCTGCTCAACAATCAGAGAATCAATCGGGTAGGAGAGAATAGAGCGGGCAAATGTCCCCACCAGCAAACGGTTGTTGATGCTGTCGTATTCCAGGTCATACACCGGGACAAATGGCAGGTCAGCACCCAGCCTTTCCCACTGAGCACCGGCATTCATGGTGCCGTATACCCCTCCGTCCGTACCTGCGAAGAGGATAGAATCCTGATGCCCCGGCAAAATATATATGTCGTTTACGGCTAAAGGCGGCAGGTCGCCGGAAATGTCCTCCCAGGTTTGCCCGGCGTCGGTGCTCCGGTGCAGGTGCGGGATGAAATCGTTGTCCTTGTAGCCGGAATGAGCCGCATAAACGTAGTCGTCGAAATCAGGGGAAGGCTTGACACTCGTCACATAGCGCTCCGGAAGCCCGGCGCTGATGTTGGCCCATTGCCCACCGGCATTATCAGAACGCCAGACATTGGCATCCACGGTCCCCACATACAACCGGCCTTCCACCACTGCCGACTCCTGAATGCTCGTGATGGCATGGTAGCGGGGATGCAGCACCAATCCATCTGTCAAATCTTCGCTGATTGGCGCCCACTGCGGAACAACGCCAGCGGTACTTTGGTAAACCCTGAAGGTACCGGTGTACATCACATCCGGATCGTGGGGGCTGATGATGTAAGGCATGTCCCAGTCCCGGCGATCAGTCGGAATAATCCCCTCCGTGGCACTAAACCAGGACTGCCCTTCATCAGAAGAGCCCACGATGTTCCCTCTTTGAGTCTCCGCGTAAATCACCTGTGGCAAATCCGGGCGGAAGGCCGTCTGAAAGCCATCCCCACCGTAAATGCGGGGCCATTCGAATTCGAGATCGGGCCCACCGGAGGTTCCATTATCCTGAGCGCCCCCGTACACCCAATCGGGCCGGTGAGGGTTCCAGGCTATCCGGTAGTACTGACTGGTGGGTATGCGCTCCATGTCTTCCCAGTTAAAGGCGCTGTAATCTGAACGGTACAGCCCGCCATCTGTAGCCAGCAGGATGTTTTCCTGGCTGTCAAACACCAGGTCGTGCTTATCAGCGTGGACCTCGTAGACAAACCAGGGCGGAGAGGCCATCGCCCAGTTTGCGCCACCATCCGGCGACCGCCACAGATCTACGCCAAGCAGAAAGATATCGTCTTCAGAAATCGGGCTTACCCGGAGTTTCCCAAAGTACCAGCCAAAGCCGCCCAGGGCATCCGTGGGCAAGCCATTGAGGCCCAAATTTTCGGTAATCAGGCTCCAGGTCTCCCCTTCGTCTTCAGATTTGTAAATGCCCTGCAGCTGGCTATTTGTCCCTACGTACATGGCATAGACATTTTCGGGCGCAGCAGGGGTAACGGCCAGCCCCACCCGTCCGGTCGGTTCCATAGGGAGCCCTCCGGAAAGCATTTCCCAGTTCAATCCACCATCTGCAGACCGGAACACTTTGGCGCCAGGCCCGGTAATCAGGCTTTCGGTATTGCTCCGGATCCGGTCCCAGCCACTGGCATAGAGTACCTCCGGATTGGCAGGATGGCGCACCAAATCAATGGCGCCCGCCTGATCACTGATGAACAGGGTCTGCGTCCAGGTCGCCCCCCCGTCTGTAGACTGATAAATGCCACGTTGGGTATTGCGTTCAAAAGGGAGCCCCATCGCCGCTACCGTTAGGATATCGGGTTGATCAGGGTGGACGAGAATGCGCGGCAGGATGCGTTGTGCCTGCAGCCCGAGCTTTTCCCACGTTTGCCCGCCGTCTTCGCTTCGGTACAAGCCATCCCCTATCCCAGGGTGCGAGCTGATATTCGGATCGCCGGTAGCCACATAGACGCGCTCAGGATTGGTGGGGTCTATTTCGATATCGCCAATAGCCAGGAAGGGCTGATCGTCGAAAATGGGAGCCCAGGAGGCTCCGTCATCGGTGGTTTTCCAAACGCCTCCTCTGGAAAAGCCGATGTAAATGGTCGCATCATCCTGGGGGTGTATGGCAATGGTGTTGATTCGGGCACCGAGGTTTCCCGGGCCGAGGGTCGTCCAGGGCTGATCGAAGCCGGGAAAGGTGCCTGACCGCAATTGCAGGGCCGCCCTGGCTTGGGAAAGCGCTTTTTCGTACCCCTTGAGGCTGAAGTGGTTGTCCGGATAGGAACGTTTCAGGAAGAAGTCTTCCGACGGCTGATGTTTGGCGTCAAAGGAGGATGAACCGGGGTTGGTATCCTGCCCGCATCCCCATAAGCATAAGGATAGCATGGCAAGAAAAAGCATGTTTTTCATATGACGGATGTTATGCCGGGAAAGGTACAGCATCTGCCGGTTAAAGTGGGTTGCCCTGAGCTGAAAAAGCGGTATTTGGCATCATTCAGACAGAATGCAGGCCTACTGCGGCCGGGGCATATCGTCAAAGAAGGAGCGGATTTCCGTGGATTGCTCCGGCTTCATGCGGCCACTTAGAATCAGGCGGACTTCCCGGCGGCGGGGCGCACTGTCGTAACGCTGCTGTTCAATCTCGGTAAGCGCCAGCACAGGCGGGACGGGTATAGGCTTGTGGTCGTCATCAAGGCCAACGAAAGTGTAGTAGGCATGGTTGCAACGCCGGGCATCACCGCCCTTGATGTTGTTGGCGAAGACCTCTACGTAAACTTCCACAGAGGTGCGAAACGCGCGGGTAACGGACGCCTCCAGGGTCACCACATCCCCCACCTGAATGGGCTTTTGGAAAGAGACATGGTCCACAGATGCCGTCACGACATGCGCTTCGCAATGCTTGCCCGCACAGATACCAGACACAATATCCATCCAGCGCAGCAGGTTGCCGCCCATCAGGTTGCCCATGGGATTGGTATCATTGGGCATGACCATTTCCGTCATTACAGTACGGGATTCACTTACCCGTTTGGCTTTGCGTTCGCTCATGCGTTTATCGGATCATTACCCCCCTTAGGTTGATAAAGGGGATGGTGGTGAAGTTGTTTGCCTGAATACTGCCTTTGACAAAGACGTACTTCTTGTCGTACATATGCCCTTTATGGGTGAAGCTGATCCAGTATTCATTGGTAAGGTCAAAAAGCTTCACCTGAATAGGCTCGATCTTTACGACCTGCAATGGGCCGATTTCCTCAAAGAAATGGCGCAGGACCGTAGTCTTCATCTTCTCGCCGTCCACTTCGCCGTAGCCCCGGCTGTTGATCAGCACATTGGAGATCGGCTCTTCCTTCAGGTTAATGAGGTAGCTGTCCCAAAGTTCTTCTTCGGTGGTTTGTGCCTCGCGTGGTGCGACAGCGATTGCCACGTCTTCCACTTTCAGCTTAGGAATGTCTTTCATCATAGTTGGGTCGGTCATACCGTTATAGGATTTCATAGGATTCAGCAACTGGGCTTATTTGGGATTATCCCCCTGCGGGCTGCCTGAATACGTTAGCATCTGCGTATTCGTATTCAAAGAGCTGTGCAAAGGTGGTTTTTAATTTTGTCTTGACTTCCTCCATGTTTACTGCCTGGCCCAGCTCTGCTTCCATGGAGGTTACCGCTTTGTCCTCATCGGCGATGCCACAGGGGATAATATGCTCAAAATGGCTCAGGTCGGTATTGACATTGAATGCGAAGCCATGCATCGTCACCCACCGTTTGAGGTGGACACCGATTGCACATATTTTCCGCTTAGGCTTTTGGGCGCTAGCCTCAAGCCAGACGCCGGTGTACCCCTCTTCCCGCGTACCGGAAATACCGTAGGCTGCAAGGGTTAGGATCACGGCTTCTTCAAGGTAACGGACGTATTTGTGTATATCGGTGAAGAATTCGTCCAGGTCAAAAATCGGATACCCCACAATTTGGCCGGGCCCGTGATAGGTAATATCCCCACCCCGGTTGATCTTGAAAAACTCAAAGCCCTGCGCTTTCAGGTCAGTTTCTGAAAGTAAAAGGTGATCCAGGGAACCGCTTTTGCCAAGGGTGTAGACCGGGGGGTGCTCGCAGAACAGCAGATAATGCGACTGTGGGGCCTCCGGCTGATCAGCTTTGCGCTGAGACCGGTTGTGGAGTTTGCGCCCGACAACCTCCTGCAAGCGCGCTTCCTGTAGGTCCCACGCTTCCTGATAACGGATGCGCCCTAAGTCTTGAAATACAACTTTCTGCATGCTTTTCAAAATGTGCCGCAAAGGTAACGGGATTAGGGTATAAATCAAGTTTTTCGGGGCATTATTCTGATATTTAACCCTTTACATGTCTGAAAGTCGGTATTACGTCCAACTGGGGCAACACACCTGTTCTTCAATTGCTCAGAGACTTGTATCTTACACTTATCGGAGCAGAGGGCGCCCCGACTGTAGAGAATGTGCTGGCAACCCCGCAGATTACGGTACGCGGTTGGGCGGATACCAATTTGATCAGGAACAGCTGACGAAGCACCTGGGCATAGACCGGTCAGCCATCCGGTTGCACGTCTTTGAAGGCAAACTGTTTCTGAACGACGAACTGCTGGCGGAAAAAATAAGGCACCCTGATGCTAACTTATACGACCGGGCTCCGTATACACTTTGAAGGCTCCAAAATGATCATCGACATCAATGGAAATATCATGGAGGGGCAAAGACTGCAAAAATGATGCAACTAGTGCGACTAGACCGAATTATTTGATAGTATTTTCACGCTTGAGCCTTCTGTAGTGCCTGGTCTTTAACTGTCAAATATTTACGGCTCAATCCACTAGGCTTGGAAACATCACCTGCATAACCGGATTAAAAAACCACTAATCACATGCGAACCTATCTGCTTACCACCTGTCTTGTTCTTTTCAGCTGCCTGAATCTCCTGGCGCAGCCTGCCCCGGATTTCACCATTACAGATAGTCAGGGCAACAGCCATCAGCTGTATGCGGATTACCTAAATCAGGGGAAAACGGTGGTGCTCAAACTGTTTTTCACTTCCTGCCCGCCCTGCAATGCCATCGCCAGTTCTACAGAGCAGCTAAACCAGGAATGGGGCGGCGGCAACAACGATGTGGTGTTCATCAGCCTGAGCATACTGAGCAACGACACCGACAACCTGGTCAACAACTACAAAGCCAACCACGGCATTACCTATCCCGGTGCAAGCCCGTCGGGCGGCAGCCTGGCAGCCACGGCGCCCTATCAAAATGGCACCTATGGCTTTTTTCTGGGTACGCCGACCTTTGTGGTCATCGCGCCCGATGGCACCGTCGATTATGACCCCAGAGGGCCGAACCAGGCCGCTACCATTATGGAAGTGGATGCGGCCATTGAGGCAACAGGCGCTCAGCGCCCACTGGTCAGCCTGGCGAATAACGGGAGCGCTGTGGACCCTCAAAATGACGGCGTAGCCGGGATGTCGCTGGAAATAGTAGAGCTGGACTCTATGGTAGCGCAGACCAACAGTACCGGTTCCTACAGCTTTAACCTGCAGGTCATGCCAGGGCAATCCTACACCGTCCGGGCCACGAAGAACATCAACCCGACCAATGGCGTAAGCACCCTTGACCTGATCTTGCTCAGCCAGCATATCCTGGGCGTGCAACCGATTACCGATCCTGAGCGCCTCCTTGCCGCAGACGCCAACCGCAGCGGAGGGGTCAGCCTGCTTGATCAAATCCGCATCCGAAAACTGATCCTGAGCATTGACAGTGACTTTGGGGAACAACCTTCCTGGATCGTGATACCCGCAGATTATGACTTTCAGAATCCGGAAGACCCGTTTGATGAAGTGTATAACGGCAACCTCAATCAGGCTATACTTACGCCCGGAAGCCTGCAGCCCCTGCAATGGAAAGCCATCAAAGTCGGCGACCTCAACCTGGACGCTAACCCCCGGGATTAAGACTATGACTATTTGATGACGCAGTGATGAGGAAGTTGCATTTTGAGAATTCAGCCCGGCGAGTATCTTTGCAGGAAAAATTAAGCATGAAAATCCAACTCTTTGGACTCCTCGCCGCCCTGTTGCTACTTTCCGCCTGCGGCAGCGATGCGGGGTCCACTGATCAAACCACTCAGGAAGACACCGGTGCTCCGGCTGCTGACACCCTGCGCTATGAGCAGGAAGCCAACCTGAAAAACCTCCGCCAACTCACCTTTGGCGGCGATAATGCTGAGGCTTATTTTAGCTTCGACAACTCCAAGCTTGTCTTTCAGGCTGCCAATGAGGCATGGGACGCCCCCTGCGATCAGATCTTCTACATGCCCCTCACCGGCTATGCCGGCGAACGCCCACCTATGCTCAGCACAGGCAAGGGCCGGACGACCTGCTCTTACTTTATGCCGGGCGATACCACCATTCTCTACGCCTCTACCCACCTCGGAGGTGACGAATGCCCGGAGACGCCCCCTGTTGTAAACGGCAAGTACGTTTGGCCGATTTACGAAAGCTATGACATCTTTGTAGCGGACCTGGAAGGCAATATCAAGCAGCAGCTGACGGATCATCCCGGCTATGACGCTGAAGCAACGCTGAGCCCCGATGGGTCCAAAATCGTCTTCACTTCCACCCGCTCGGGCGACCTGGAGCTTTGGACCATGAATACAGACGGGTCTGAACTGACACAGGTAACGGACGAACTGGGGTACGACGGCGGCGCATTCTTCTCTCCGGATGGGACCAAGCTCATTTTCCGGGCCTCCCGCCCAAAAACGGAAGAGGCGCAGGCTACTTACAAGGCACTGCTGGCGCAGGGCGTGGTTCAGCCTACCGAGATGGAAATCTTCGTCTGCAACGTTGATGGTTCGGACCTGCAGCAGATTACTGATCTGGGCGGCGCGAACTGGGCCCCTTATTTCCACCCTTCCGGCGAAAAACTGTTGTTCTCAACCAATCATCATGTAGAAGGTGGGCGGCAGTTCAACATCTTTTCCATCAATCTCGATGGCACCGGGCTCAAGCAGGTGACGTTCGACAAGACCTTCGATGCTTTCCCGATGTTTTCCTACGATGGCAAATACCTAGTCTTCTCATCCAACCGCAATAATGGCGGCACCCGCGACACCAACGTGTTCCTTGCGGAGTGGCAGGATTAGACGGTCCTCAACCGCAGCCTTACAGGAAAGCCGGTATATCCTTTCGGGGTTATACTGACGATTAAGTGGTTTGCCACAGCAAACCTACTCAATGTCAGCATTTACGCTGGGAAGTGGCTTTCTCCGATGTCGCAAACCACTTCGTATTGCGTATATACCGGCTTTCCCGTTTTAAATCTTAATTTTAGGGCCTGAAAAGGACCCTATGAAATACCTACTGACCCTGTTTGCTGCATTCCTGGTTGCGCCTTCGCTTTTTGGGCAAAACGGCACGCCTCCCCCTGCTGGCGCCCGGGGCATTGGCATGGGCTTTACGGGCCTGACGTTCCACGATGTCCACGCGGTATTCAGCAACGCCGCCGGTATCGCCAATATCGACCGTACTTCCGTGGCTGCTTTTGGGGAGCAGCGCTTTCTACTCGAAGAATTGGGCGCCTATTCCTTTGCAGTGGCTTTACCTACCAATGCGGGCAATTTCGGGCTTGGCGTGCAGCACTTTGGATTTGAAGGCTATAACGAGCAGCGTATCGGCCTCGCCTACGCCCGGCCGTTGGCTGAAAACCTGTCTATCGGAGGGCAGTTTTTAGCCCTGAATACTCAGATTGAAGAATACGGCAGCCGCCTGGCTCTGACTTTCGCCCTAGGATTGCAGTATCAGGCATTGCCACAGTTGGAATTTGCTGCCCACATCAACAGCCCGGCCCGGGTGGAAGAAGCCAATGGGGCCTTTTTGCCTACCGTGCTCAGTGTTGGCGCACGGTATTCGCCCTCCGATCAGGTATCCATTTTGCTGGAAGCAGAAAAAGACATCGACTACCCGGTCCGCACCAAGATCGGCATAGAGTATCGGGTCGCCGATCCTTTTTACCTGCGGTTTGGCGCTGCTACCCACCCGGCAACCGTGACCCTGGGCATCGGGTACCAAATTGCAGACCGGCTATGGTTTGATGTTGCTTCCGGTTACCACGAAATCCTGGGCTTTTCGCCCGCCGGGGGCATTCACTATCAATTCTAAAAACGCTATTGCTTTGAATATACTTATCGTCGCTGCCACGCCCTTTGAAATCGCAGCCCTCCGCGCTCACCTGCAGTCTGCATTTGTACAGACTGCTGAGCATCAATTTCAAAAAGGGGATGTCAAGGTCGCGCTTTTGATTACCGGTGTGGGCCTGCCGCTTACCGGGTATGCGCTGGGGCGCGTCCTGGCACTGGAGGAATGGAACCTCATCATCAATGCTGGGATTGCAGGCTCCCTGTCTGAAAAGTTCGGCCCGGGCAGTGTGGTGCAGGTGGTCACGGAACGCTTTGCGGACCTGGGCGTGGAAGAAGCGGACGGGCGCTTTACCTCCGTTCATGAAATGGGGCTCATCGAAAAGGGGCAGGCACCCTTTGATGAGCAGGGCCGGCTGCACAATCAGCACGCACAGGGATTCGGCTTTTTGCCTCAGGCACACGGGATCAGCGTCAACCGTGTGCACGGCTCAGCGGCTTCCATTGGACAGTTGAAACGCAAATACCCGGACGCAGAGATCGAGTCGATGGAAGGCGCGGCATTTTTCTATGCCTGCCTGATGGAGAAGGTGCCTTTTCTGGAAATCCGGTCCGTTTCCAACTTTGTGGAGCCCCGCAACCGGGACAACTGGAAAGTGGAAGAAGCCCTCTCGGCACTGAATAATACGCTTATTGAACTCCTGCAATCGCTCTTTACCAATTACTAGCCTTTAGCATCCTGGTCTTGCCGCTCATGTCCTGCTTGAGCTCAGCTGCTTCAAAGCCCTGATCTTCAACGATTTTAAGGACCTCAGCTCCGTTGAATTCATTGAGTTCAAAGTAGAGCATGCCGCCCGGGGAAAGATGGGCCCTCGCAAAACGGGCAATGGCCTCGTAAAAGACAAGGGCATCTTCGGTAGCGGTGAATAGCGCCAGGTGCGGTTCGTGTTCGAGTACGTGTTTGGGCATCAGCCTGGCTTCCGAGGGCGGAATGTAGGGCGGGTTGCTGACGATGAGGTCATATAGAGGAAATTTTGCCCAGCTTTTTTCCTCCAAAATATCGGCTTCAAGAAAGTGGACGGTGGTTCCCAACTCCGCTGCGTTTTGGCTTGCGGCTTCCAGCGCTTTCCGGCTGACTTCCAGCCCGGTCACAGCCCAGTTTGGACGGTGATGCTTGAGGGTAATCGGGATGCAGCCTGTGCCGGTACCGATATCCAAAGCAGAACGCCCAGGCCCTTTGGGGTGGTCCTGCAGGATTTCGTAAACCAGTTCTTCCGTTTCCGCTCTGGGTATAAGGGTATCCGGCGTAACCCTGAACTTCAGCCCGTAAAAATCGGCCTGCCCGAGGATGTACTGCCAGGGCTCACCATCGATGAGCCGTTGGGCGATGTCCCGTAGTTTTAATGTTTGCTCTGTTGGCAGTTCATCTTCCCGGTTTAGGTTGTGAACGCCAAAGGCGTCCTCGAAAACCAAACGGGCGATGTTGCGGGCCTCCCGTTCATCGTACCCTGCAGTGAGCTGACGGACAAGCCCGCGGTAAGCATTGGCAATTTTCATTGCACAAAGGTAAGGATAAATGTAGAGCCCAGCCCGGGCTCGCTTTGCACTTCAATAGAGCCGCCGAGCGCTTCCACCTGCTGCTTGGTCATAAACAGCCCCAGCCCTTCTCCCCGGCTGTCCTGATGCAGGCGCCCACCCAGTTTAAAGATTTTATCACCGTACCGGTCCAGGTCAATACCAATGCCATAATCCCTTACCCGTACTACGATCTGATCTCCTTCCTGCACACCGATGATGTCCACTGTTTTCTTGCGCTTGGTGGTGCCGTATTTGATGGCATTGGTGACCAGATTGTGAAATATGCTATCCAGATAGGCTGGTACAGACTGCACGTAAAGGTCATCGGGCACCCCTACCAAAAACTGAATGCCTTCCCGGAAAATACTTTCGTTATTGAGTTCGATGACCCGGGTGATGGTCTCCAGCAGATTGCAGGGCACCCAGGTGGTCATATCAAGGCTTTGCTCGAAGTTCAGCAGCTCATTGACGTTGGAGAGGGTGTTGTTGAGCCGGTGCACGGTGAGTTCCATCATACTGAGGTACTCCTCGTTGGAGGGCTCCGACCGGACCATTTCCAGCAACCCCATAATGTTGGCCACAGATGACCGGATATTATGAGACACCATGAAGGAAAAATCTTTGAGCCGCTTGTTTTGGTTGGTCGCTGTGCGCAGTAATTTCTGGTGCTCTACGGCAGCCGATTTTTGCTCCGTGATGTCTTCGAAAATCCCGTACCATACCAATCCGCCATCAGCCTTGAGTTCAGGGCGCGCCCGCAGCCTGTTCCAGCGGTGCTGCCCGGGCTGTGCTGATTTGACCCGGTATTCTAAATTCAGCTCGCTCAGGTCCCCCTTCACAGCATTGGCGATGGCAGCCCTCATCCGTTGTACATCCTCTTCGTGAACGGCCTCGAAGCCCGGTTCTGCAGATTCACTGAGCAGTTCGGGCGTCAGGGTGTGGTGCAGGCGGTTGATTTCCCGGCTGATGTATGGAAAATACAACTTGCCTTCCGGCGTTAGTTCCATTTGGAATACGGCGCCCGGTACATTTTGCATCAGCTTGCCCAGCTGCTCTTGATGCCGTTTTATGCTTTCCTGATGCGCTTTTTCCTCAGAGATATCCTGAGCAGTGGCAATGACACCTACCGTTTGGCCCTCTTCGTTGACGATGGGGCTGTCGATAATTTTGACCGGAAATATCCGGCCCGTTTTGCCTTTATGGATTTGCACGCCCTCCCACTGCTTTCCAGCCATTAGTGCCGCCCGGGCTGCTGCTATATCATCGGGATTTTGCTCCTGCACGGTAATATTGATCTGTTGTCCGAGCATTTCTTCCCGGCTGTAACCATAGATGCGTTCGGCAGCTTTATTCCAGTAAGTCACCAGGCCTTTTAAATCGAACGCGACCGCTGCCTGTCCGATAGTGTCGAGCAGACGGCTTTTGAATTCAACCTCCTTCTCCAGTTTTTTGTGAAGGCTGAGGTCATAGCCAATGCACAGCACTTGTACGGGCATGCCGGTTTCATCCACAACGGCCTTGAATTCCCAGAAAGAAACCACCGTATCTGTACCTGCATCCGATGGTTTCCGCAATTTGCCAATCACACTTTTGCCCGGTTTGGACAGGCATTCCTGTACCATGGCCAGACAGGCAGCCCGGTCTTCCCTGACTATTGAAAGCATGGAATCTTTACCGATCGCCTTCTCCGGATCAACATTAAATTTTTTGCAAAACCAATTATTGAGGTAAGTATACTTTCCCTGCAGGTCTGTAGCAACGATGTAGATGCTGTTGCTTTCCAGTACTTTTGCCGCGATAGCGTCAATTAAAAACTGCTGTTCTAACATTTTGTGCATATTTGCAGGAAAGAGAAGGACAACGGAAGCTATTTTTATCCGGCTGAATCCGAATGCAATATAATTGATTTTTTCTAATTTCTGACAACTTCGCGCTATGCAAAAGGTAGCTGCTTACAGCCTGGCAGTGCTGGTTCTGATTGCTGCCCTGCTCCTGGCTTCTGGACATCCGGTACTGAATCGGACTGGCCCTCTGGGGTTGCCGGTGGGCAATTGGGCCGCATGGGCAGGCCTGATTGCGCTGCCGGCCGCACAGTTGATGGGTTTGTACCACAGGAGAAACCGGGAAAAAGACCCCCGGATAGGTGTTTTTTACATCGGTTCCCTGGGCGCCCTCACGCTAAGCTTGCTCTGGGGCGTATTGAGTTACGGATTAGCCGGCAACTGGGCCTTTGTATTCCAGCAACAGCAGGGCTCGTTTGTCGGCAGTGCAGAGGCAGCAAGCTTTTTCTTATACCTTTCGGCTGCTACGGCAGCGCTGCCTTTGCTGATTTTGGTGCTCTACCTCATTTACCGGTCTCTGTAACCCTCAGCGGATACCGGGAGCGAAAACGTTGCGTGAGCACGCCGGTGGACGGCGAAAACAGGACCGCGAGCAGCAGAAAAACACCTGAGGTGACGGCCATTGCCCCTGCCACAGACCCGTCAATCCAAACGGCGAGATAATATCCGCTTACCGCAGTGAGCAGGCCCAGCCCGACGGTGAGCAATAGCATCTGCTGCAATTTTTCCGTAAGCAAATAGGCAGTTGCAGGGGGCACGATCAGAAAAGCGACCACCAGGATAGCGCCTACGGACTCAAAGGCGACCACGGTGGTAACGGAGACCGCACTCATCAAAAGATAGTGCCAAAATACAGTGGAAATCCCCACAGCAGCAGCATACTCCGGATTGAAGGTCGTGATTTTCAGCCCCCGGTAGCCCACAATGATCAAGAGCAGGATAAGCAGCAGCACTCCACCCAGAATCCAGACCGGCCGTGGGCCCATTGAGCGCCCGCTTTCCGTAATCCACAAGTCAAGTGGCACGTAGGCTATTTCCCCGTACAGCACACAGTCCTGATCGAGGTCAACCTGCCCGGCGTAGAGCGAAATCAGGATAATGCCCATGGCAAACAGCCAGGTGAAAGTAATGCCGATAGAGGCATCAATCTGCAGGCGGGCTTTCTGGTACAGGAATTCAATCATGAAAGTCGTAAGCACCCCGAGCGCAGCCGCCCCGATCAGCATCGGCAGCACATCCCGGGATTCTGACAACAGATAGGCAATCACAATCCCTGGCAACACCGCATGGGAAATGGCATCCCCCACCATGGCCATTTTGCGGAGGATGAGGAACGTACCCAGCAGCCCACAGCTTGTGGCTACCAACGCACCGGTAAGGATGATCCAAAATGCATTCATGAAGCAGAAGGTTTTGGAGGGTTTTGGTACGGAATGACTGCATCGTGCGGGTCCAGGATGGGGTGGTCCAGCTCTTTGAGCAGGGCGGCTTCCACCTCGGGCGTGATCACATGTTCGATCGCTTCAGCCGTATTGTGCACATGGTCGGCTGCGTAGTTCATCCGTTCCGTAAGGTACAATTCCCAAAGCCGGTGCAGGCGGACGACCCGTCGGCTTTCCCGAAGCCCCGTGGGTGTAAGGGCGTAGGTGCCGGCCCCGTGCCTGTGCAGCAGCCCTTTGCGAGCGAGTTCCCAAAGCCCAAGCTCCAAGGCCCGGTCCTCAAAGGGGCGTTGCTGCCGGAGTGCTTCCACCGTAACAGTGGCCACGGGCGCATCAGCCGCTTCGCCAATCCCGTAGAAGGCTTTCAAAATATTCTCCTGACGGATTTTCCGGGCGTTGCCCCGCTGCAGCCGAAGGCGGGCCCAAATCCCACGTTGGGGCGCCACCACTACGGATACCACTGCGATCAGCGAAAGCAGCACCACTATCCAGGGCCCGGTAGGCATGGAGGGCGCTGTGTAAGAAATCCAGGAACCAAACAGGCCCGAAAGCAGCCCAAATGCGGCAGCCAGCAAAACCATCACCTGAATCCGGTCGGTCCAGAAACGAGCAGCTGCCGCCGGCGTGATCAGCAGTGCCGCCATCAGGACTACCCCAACGGCCTGTATACCGGTAGCCACAGCCAGCACGGTGATCGTAGACAGCAAAAACTCCAGCCTGCGCACCGGCAGCCCAATGCTTTTGGCGAAAGCCGGATCAAAGGAAATGAGCTTGAAGGAACGGAAAAAAGCCAGGACCAAACCCAGCAGCACCACCGCTACCCCACTGAAAACCCAAATATCCTGACGGGTCATTGCCGCGGCCTTCCCAAAAAGGAACTGGTCCAGCCCTGCCTGATTGGCACTGCTGGAATGCTGTATGGACGTGAGCAGCAGAATGCCCGCTCCAAAAAACACACTCAGTACCGCCCCTATCGCGGTGTCTGTGCTCAACTTCGTCCTCGAAGACAGGTAATCCATCACCAGCAGGGATACCCAGCCTGCAAGGACCGCACCAACCAGAAGATAAACCGGATGCTTTTCTCCCGTAATGATAAACGACAGGCATACCCCGGGCAAAATAGCGTGGGCTATGGCATCGCCTACCAGCGCCCGCTTGCGCAAAAAGGTAAACGTGCCCACAATAGCAGCACTCATGCCCAGCAGGATGGTGCCGGCGGTGACCAGGCGTACATTTGGGTCAGAAAAAGTAAAAAAATCGCTCATACTACTTAGGCTGATCTTTGAAGGACCGTTCCCGGACCGGGAAATCCCGGGCTTTGACTAAATCGGCAACCTGAGAAAGGATGGTGAGCTGCCCTCCGTAAGCTTGCCTGAGGTATTCGGTTGTAAACACAGCCGGGGTTGGGCCGCATTTGATCAGGCGGGTGTTGAGCAGGACCATCCAGTCAAAAAACTGATGCGCCGTATGCAAATCGTGGTGCACAATGAGCACTGTCTTTCCAGCCTGTTTCATATCCTGCAACAAAGTCAGAATGGCTTCTTCGGAGGCGGCGTCCACTCCCGCAAAGGGCTCGTCCATCAGGTAAAGGTCGGCTTGCTGCGCCAGCGCGCGGGCCACAAAGACCCGCTGTTGCTGCCCGCCGGAGAGCTGCGCGATCTGCCGGTCCGCAAAGGGGAGCATGCCAACTTTTTCGAGCGCTTCGTCTGCCAGCCTGTGGTCTTCCCGGCTGAGCCGCCCCAGTAGCTTATCCTTACGGTAACGGCCCATCAAAGCGACCTCCCGGACGCTGATCGGAAAATTCCAGTCCACACTTTCCCGCTGAGGCACATAGCTAATGCGGGAACGGACCTCATCCAGGCTTTGCCCAAACAGGCGGACATAGCCGCTGCTGGGCTGCACCAGCCCCATAACGCTTTTCAGCAAAGTGGTCTTGCCGGAGCCGTTCGGGCCGAGCACGCCGATCAGCTGCCCTTCCGGCACCTGAAAATCAATATCCCAGAGCACTGGCCGCCGGTTGTAGGCTACCGTTAAGTTGTGTGTTTCAATTGCCGTTTTCATAATTCCTGATTTACCTGAGGGCTTCCACGATCGTACGGACATTGGCCCGGACCATGCCGGGGTAAGTGCCGGCCTCTGTCCCCTCAGCGCCCATGGCATCAGAGTATAGCGTGCCGCCGATGGTGGTGGTATGCCCGCGTTGGGTGACGCCTTCTACCACCGCTTTCAGGGACTTTTCGGGTACAGAGCTTTCTACAAACACGGCTTTTATGCCGCGGCTGGCGATGAAGTCTACCAACGCTGAAACGTCCCGCAGCCCAAATTCAGACACCGTTGATATGCCCTGCAGCCCACGTACTTCAATACCATAGGCTTGCCCAAAATACTCAAAGGCATCGTGGGCAGTGATCAGGACCCGTTGCTTTTCCGGTATTTTTTGGATCTCAGCAGCTACCCACTGGTGTAGCGCGCTAAGCTTTTCCTGATAGGCTTTCGCATTCGCCTGGTAGAGAGAAGCATTGGGCGGGTCGATCCGGCCCATCTCCGCTCCTATGATGCCCGCCACCTCTGACCAGAGGCTTACGTCAAACCAGACATGAGGGTCGTGCGCACTTGCATAATCCGTGGAGTTGATCAGGCGGGCTTCCGGAAGCTGATCGGCTACGGCAACGACCGGCTTCAGGCGCGCCAGTTTTTCCAGTACCTCCCCCATTTTGCCCTCCAGGTGCAGCCCGTTGTAAAAAACAGCATCCGCATCGGTTAGCCGCTTCAGGTCGCCCTGCGTGGCTTTGTACAAATGAGGGTCAACCCCCGGCCCCATTAGGGCAGCGACTTCGGCCTGATCGCCCACGATCTCCCGCAGGGCATCTGCTATCATGCCGGTAGTGGCAACGATTTGAAGCTTGCCCCCGTCAGCGTTGGCGGTGGTATCGGGTGCCTCACACCCCCATAGGGCGAGCAGGCAGAAGAATAAATTGATGGGTTTGAATAACCGCATAGATGATCGCTTTTTCCGGTTTGATGCTATGTGTACAGTCCTGCCGGTTCTTTTGTTTTAGACAAATCTAAAAATATTTTTCGGTTAGCCCATTAAAGCAGTCTGGCAGATTTCTGAAGGCGGTTTTGCTATTCGTTTCGTATCTTTCTGACAAGGCTTAAACTAAATCAAAAAAACAATCCTCAACTATGCAGCAACGGGAAGGGCAACTGGTTGACCTCCATCTCCGGAAAGTATATCCTGCCCGAATCACCTGGGAAGCAGGCCGCATTTTGGACATCGAACCCCTGCAACAGGCAGATGGTCCCTATTTTCTGCCGGGCTTCATTGATGCGCACGTACATATTGAAAGTTCTATGGTGGTGCCGTCAGAATTTGCCAGGCTGGCCGTGCAACATGGCACGGTGGGCACTGTATCCGACCCCCACGAAATTGCGAACGTCCTTGGCGTACCTGGGGTCCATTTTATGATAGACAACGGGCGGCAGGTGCCTTTCCACTTCGCTTTCGGTGCGCCCTCCTGCGTGCCGGCCACCACCTTCGAAACAGCCGGTGCTGAAATAGATGTGGATGGCATCCGGCAGTTGCTGGCCATGCCTGAGGTCTCCTACCTGGCAGAGATGATGAATTACCCGGGTGTCCTGCACAAGGACGAAGCGGTGCTGGCTAAAATTGCGGCGGCCCATGCTGCCGGAAAGCCGGTGGACGGCCATGCGCCCGGGCTCAAAGGGCAGGAAGCCCAACAGTACGTGGCGGAAGGTATTTCCACTGACCACGAGTGCTTCACGCTGGAGGAAGCCCGCCACAAAGCAAAACTGGGCATGAAAATCTTAATCCGGGAAGGCAGCGCTGCCCGGAATTTCGATGCCCTTATCCCGCTGATTAGGGAATATCCGGGGCAAATCATGTTTTGCTCTGATGACAAGCACCCAGACAGCCTCCTGGAAGGGCATATCAATCTTTTGGTAACCGAAGCAATCGCCCGGGGCTACGATCTTTTTGATGTCCTTCGTGCTGCATGCGTGCATCCGGTAGCGCATTATGGAATGGGCACCGGGCTGCTGCGCCCGGGCGAAAGTGCAGACTTTATCCTGGTGGAGGACCTCAGGCAATTCAAAGTCCTTGAGACCTGGATTCAGGGCACCTGCGTTTACCGCGAAGGGCAAAGCCTGATTGACCGTGTGCCGGTTCAGGCCCCCAATCATTTCAACCGGCAACCGCTACCTGCCTCTGCTTTTCGGATTAAGGCAGAGGGCTCCACCATGCAGGCGATTGAAGCCATTGACGGCTCGCTTATCACGGGTCAGGCCACGCTGCCTCCACTTGTCCGCTCCGGGCTGGCCGTTAGTGACCCGGAACGGGACCTCTTAAAACTCACCGTCATCAACCGGTACTACGAAGCCGCCCCTCAGATGGCTTTCATCCGCGGGTTTGGATTGAAGCAGGGCGCTATTGCCAGCTGCGTGGGGCACGATTCTCATAATATCCTGGCTGTTGGCACCGATGATGAACTCCTGGCCCGGGCGGTGAACCTGGTCATCGCCAATAAAGGCGGAATCAGTGCGGTGGGGCCAGAAACGGAACAGGTGCTGCCCCTCCCCGTTGCAGGCATCATGTCTAATGAAGACGGGTTTGAAGTGGCCAGGGCCTATCAGGCTATTGACCGGTTTGCCCGGCTGGAACTCGGCAGCCCGCTCCGTGCCCCTTTCATGACGTTGTCCTTCATGGCGCTGTTGGTCATTCCAGACCTCAAACTGAGCGATAAAGGCTTGTTCTCCGGGCAGCAATTTGAATTTGTACCCTTATTTAAATCATAAAACTTCTATGAAGCAGCTATTATCTTTTTGGGGGCTTTTGTTCGGAATTTGTTCCCTGGCCCGCGCGCAATCTGTATTGGAAAATGAACAGGGTGACCCCATGCCTGTCAGGTGGGATCAGGCTGAACATATTTGGCAGCACCTGCGCAACGAGGAAGCCGTCATTGCTGCCGGAGACGAGATAGAAGGCGATTACATCGGGCAGATGGCCTTTACGGCAGATGGGGCCTATGTGCTGGTCCCCCACCGGCAGACCGACAATATTTCGGTGATCGAATGGGAAACGGGCGCTTTCGTAGCGGATATCCCCGTAGGCGGCAGCCCAATGGAAGTCGCCGTCATGGACACAATGGCGGTGGTGCCTTGTTTTGCCAGCAATGAAGCTTACCTGATCAACCTGAATGATTTTAGTGTAGCGGCGGTCATTCCCACCGGTGTGCAGCCCACCAAAGCCCGCATTAGCCGGGATGGCAGCATCGCAGCTGTAGCCTGCGATGAAGCGGATGTGCTCGAGGTAATCGACCTGGCAACCCTTACCAAGCAAACCACCGTCGCCGGATTTAACAATTACCTGTACCGGTTCTCCGCCATTACCTCGAATCCAAGGAATACGGTTTACTGGAACGGGTTTGAGCTAAGCCCGGATGGCAGCCTGGCCATTGTGGGGGGCGAAGATGCCCTGCAGTTTTTTGACACCCAAACCGGAGACTTGGTGGAATCCATCCCCGAGGTCCCCAATGCCGGGCAGATCAGCCTGAGCGGCGATGGCACGCACCTGGTGGCCGCAAGCACAGGCAATGAGGGGCAACTGTCGAGAATAGCCCTGGAAACGCGGAGCCTTGTGGGCCAATTGTCGCCCCCGGCTAGCATTAGCAGCAGCTACAGCCCTGTAGCGGTCAATATGGACGGTACGCGTGCCGCTGTGCCCGGGCTGTCCGGTACCATTTACCTGGGCCGGTTTGATGAAGGGGATGTGGTCGATATCAGCGTTACCTCTTCTCCAAACTGGATTTTTTCTTCGGCGGATTATCAATATGCCATCGGCGGGCAGTTTTACCTCAATATTATCGACTTCGAAACGGCTGAAATCGTGGGTTCCAGCCAGGGCATTCCCATCCAAAACGGTGCTGTTTCACCAGCCAACAACCGGATGGTAGCTACAGACCCCCTGCGGTACGAAGGGTTGGATTATTACGAATTTGAAGACCCCGGCAGCCTGAATTATTTGATGCGCACCTCCACTGGTTCCGCAATTGAAGCAGATGCCTCCTACTCGGCTACGCTTACCCCTGATTTAAGCCGGGTCCTGGTTGCCAATCCGCTTTCGGGCTCCCTGTCGGTCATCAACCTTTCGGAAGAGACACTGGAGGCGCTTGTGCCATTCAGCAGCGCAGAGACCTACTTCGCGGAAGTAAGCCCGGACGGCGCTTACGCCTACGTTGCCAAACGTGGCGAAGACCAGGTGGAAGTGGTGGACCTGGAAACCTTCGAAATTGTCAAAACCGTCAGCAGCGGCGGAGACCGGCCAGACCAAATCTACGCGTTGCCGGGCGGTGACCGCGCCTATGTACTGAATGCCGGGGGCGTGGACAGGATTGGCGTGTTGCAGCAGGCGGGTGCCAGCACGGAATTGGAGACAAGTTTTGCCTCGGGCAATACCGGCATCAGCTGGATCAACTACGGGCTGAGAAGCAATCTGGCAATTGCAGAGGATGGAGGATATGGCGTGCTGGCCACCCCCTTCGACGATGCGGTGCAGATTATCGACCTGGAAGCTAATGAAATTGTCGCCTCCGTGGATATGGAGAACTTTCCGCTCCGGGCCGCTATTTCTGATGAAGTGCCGGGCATTGGCCGGTTCGCTGCTGTAACGCTGCGCAACGGTGAGGGCATCGCCATCATCACCCCCATTGGCCCCAATGCCGGGCTGCTCGACACCTACGATATCGGGGGCATTCCAACCCGCATTACCTACGATGCCACCCGAAGGGCTTTCCTGATCTGCGATCAAACCAATAAGGCCGTCCGGGTTTTCAGCATTGACAACCTGAGTTTTGAAGCCCCAATGAGTTTCAGTGGTGGGCGTATCCCTATCTCGGTAGCCGTGGATACCCTCGGCGTGCAACATACGCTGCTGAGGGGTGATAATCCGGACCAAAGCCATCTGTTACAGATTGGAGCGGAAGTCTTTGAGCTGCCGGGGCTGCCCGTTCACAACATGGCAGTGGCACCCGATGGCAGCGTTGTTGTGGTGCCCCTGATTGCCAATGACGCGGTTTTTGTCGTTAAGCGCACCGTGGTGGGGACAAAAGCCTTCACCCTGCCGCTCCGCACGCCTTCCGGGTACCAGGTTTACCCCAATCCCGTCACCTCAACCGCTACCTTTGAGTGGAAGGACGAAGCTGAAGTGCCCGATGGGACGGTAACGCTCCGGTTGTTTGATGCCGCCGGAAAGCTGGTTTTGCAGCAGGATAAGCTGCCCGCCGTACAGTTTGCAATCCATAAGGGAGGGCTGCCTGCCGGCACCTATGGCTATCAGGTGATGGGGGCCAACCGACTGCTGGGTTCCGGGAAACTGGTGATCCGCTAAAAAGCTCCCAATCGGGCAAAGTGGAACGGGCAGGGTGCTATTTGATACCCTGCCCGTTCTTTTACCAAAAGATCGCATACAATGCCGTCAGGACAATCATGATGGCAATGGCACTGATGTTGAAGACCGGACCGGTAGCAAAGTAGCCCGGTGCCAGCTTCAGCCCTTTCTCATCTGCTGCGCCCTTATTTTCGATCTGGCTCACAGCCATGATGATGCCAATGGTGAGCAGGCAGGTATAGAGCATCTGCTGCAGGAATGGGAGAGAAATAAACAAGGCTTCCATAGCCGAGCCCTCCGCCCAGCCTTTAGGGCCTACCTTGAAGTACATCGCAATGGGGATGGACAGCAATACGCCCCAAATGGCGGCATTATTGGTCGCCTTACGCCAAAAGAGCCCCATCAGGAATACCGCGAGGATACCCGGTGAGACGATGCCCGTGTATTCCTGAATGTATTGAAATACCTGCCCAAGGTTCGCCAGTTGAGGCGCTACAAGCACGGCGATGACGAGCGCTACGGCTACCGTAATCCGGCCCACGCGTACCATAGCGCTTTGACTGGCGCCTGGATTGATATAGGGCTTGTAAATATCCATTGTGAAAATAGTGGAAGTGGAATTCACCATAGATGCCAGAGAGGATACGATTGCGGCGGCCAGCGCAGCCAACACGAGCCCCTTCAGCCCGGCAGGGATAAAGTTGCTGATCAGCCAGGGAGCCGCGTTGTCATTGACAACCGTCCCTTCTGAATTGATGAAGCTGGGATCCAGGGAAGCCGCCGTTACGGCTCCATCCGGCCCCATATTCAGCACATAGGCAATGATGCCGGGGATGACCACAATCAGTGGGATGATCAGTTTAAGGAAAGCTGCAAAGGCAATGCCCCGCTGTGATTCTTTCAAGCTCTTCGCAGCCAGCGTCCGCTGAATGATGTACTGATTGAAACCCCAGTAGTACAGGTTAGCCACCCACAACCCTCCGATGATGACCGCGAGCCCGGGAAGGTCCAGCCACGCATCTCTGCCGTTGGGCGTGATGATTTCTCCTTTGGAAACAATCATGGAGAATTTTTCCGGGACCGCTTCGTAAATGTAAGCCAGCCCACGGAAGAAGCCGCCTTCGGGCGTTACCTGATCCAGCGCCAGGTAGGTCATCACCAGCCCGCCGATGATCAGCAGCGCCACCTGCACCACATCCGTCCAGGCAACCGCCGCCAGCCCGCCCCAAAGGGAGTAAGACGCTGCAAAAAGCGACAACCCCAGGATGCTGTACATGACCAGGCTGCCATCACCGGTACCAATGATGGTATCCAGGGCCGTGGCGCCCAGGTACAGCACGGAGGTCAGGTTGACGAAGATGTACAGCCCGATCCAGAAGACGGCGAGTATGGTTTTCAGGTTGGTACTGTAGCGTTGTTCTACAAATTCGGGGATGGTGTAGAGCCCTTTTTTGATAAAAACAGGCAGAAAATATTTCCCGACGATGAGCAGCGTGAGTGCCGCCATCCATTCGTAGGAAGCGATTGCCAGCCCGATCGCGAAACCCGAACCGGACATGCCAATGAATTGCTCAGCCGAAATATTGGCTGCAATCAGGGAGGCACCGATAGCCCACCAGGGCAGGGATTTGCCCGCCAGGAAATAATCTTCAGCCGTCTTGGTTTCTCCCTTTTTGGTGCGGGACACCCAAAGCCCAATGGATAGAATCAGCGCGCCGTAGGCGACAAAAATAACGTAGTCGATGTACGCAAATCCCATAGTTCGGTTTTTCGTTGTTTGTTGGTTTCAGAGCTCTTAGTTGCTTGTGCAGCGGGCTCCTCTTCTATTTTGCTCGTAAATTAGGAATCTTTTGCTGCTTTGCAGCAAGGTCTCAAAATATAATTTGCCACCTGTGCTGTAGTCGCCTGCTTAAACGCCAGAAAAAGCACTAAACCCTCCATCAACGGGGACGACAATGCCTGTGACGAACCGGGAAGCATCGCTGCACAGCCACTGCACAGCACCGATCAGCTCCTCCGCTTCCCCAAAGCGTTTCATCGGCGTTTGAGAGACAATCGTTTGCGCCCGGGCGGTATAGGAGCCATCCTCATTGAGCAGGAGGCTACGGTTTTGCTCGCCGATAAAGAAGCCGGGGGCCAGTGCGTTGACCCGGATGCCTTCCCCGTATTTTTGGGCCATTTCCACAGCAAGCCAGCGGGTAAAATTGTCGATAGCGGCCTTAGCGGCGCTGTATCCCATGACTCTTGTAAGAGGTAGCTGAGCGGCCATTGACGAAATATTCAGGATGACACCGCTTTTCTGCTGATGCGCCATGACTTCTCCAAACACCATGGAAGGCAAAAGCGTACCCTGCAAATTGAGCTGGACCACCTGATTGAAATCGGGGATGGAAAGGTCAAAAATCTCCTGATCGGGCTGTACCACTGCCCCGGGCTTGTTGCCTCCTGCCGCGTTAATCAGAATATCAATGCGCCCCCATTGGCTGAGCACCTGCTCCCTGCCAGCCAACAGGCTTTGCTGGTCCAGGACATCCGCAATCAAAGGATAGGCATCAAACCCTTCTCTTTTAAGTGCTTCCACCCGGCTTTCCACTTTCGACCGGGTTCGCCCCAAAACCGCCAGTTTACCCCCTTGTTCGCCCAGCCCTTGTGCCATGGCTCCGCCCAATGCTCCACTGCCACCTGTAATGAGCGCTACCCGCCCGGAAAGATCAAATCGATTCATAAGTTGGTCTTTGGCTTCACAATAAGAAAGAGGCCGGGCCCGCGGCATTGTAATCTCAATAGCTCGCAGAAGACCTTTGCAAAAGTATCGCTACAGGCTTCGGGCGCAGCGGAACCCGGTATGGTTAAGCCCCGTATCCGGGCTGGAACTCATCCGCCGGGCATTGCGGTAGCCAGAGCAGTAGCTGTCGTTGCACAGGAATGACCCGCCCCGCAGCACTTTTTCGGCCTGATAGGGCTGCATGGGGTTCCAGGCCCGCTGTGATTCCGCGTTGGCCTGCCTGGCGGCGGGTTTCTTGTAGAAATCATAGTCGTACCAGTCGCTGCACCATTCCCAGACATTGCCCGCCATATCGTAGAGCCCGTATCCGTTGGGTTCGTAACTGCCTACAGGGGCCGTTAGGAAGTAGCCATCTGCTTCGGTGTTTTCGTAGGGGAAAAAGCCTTCCCAGTAATTGGCTTTGGGTGCGCCCTCTCCTACCGGTTCATTGCCCCAGGGATAGACCGCCCCCTCTTTTCCGCCCCGGGCGGCCCATTCCCACTCGGCTTCCGTAGGCAGCCGCTTGCCCACCCATTTGGCGTAAGCCTCGGCATCCTCCCAGGCAATTTGCACGACGGGGTGGTCCATGCGGCCTTCTATGGAGCTGCCGGGCCCTTCCGGATGCCGCCAGTTGGCGCCGATGGTCCACTGCCACCATTGCCCGACATTATCGAGGGGCACGGGCCCGTCCGTAGCCTGAAAAACCAATGCGCCCGGTTGCAGCAGGCTGTCGGGCGGCTTTGGTGTGCCAGGCGGCACCGTGGATTTCAATGCCTCCCAGTCAACAGCCCGTTCGGCAACTGTTACGTATCCGGTGGCCTCCACGAAAGCCTTGAATTCCCGATTCGTAACCTCTTTCTTGTCGAGGTAGAAGGAATCAATTTGGACGGGGTGCTTGGGATATTCGTTGGGGTCTGCCTGCTTATTGTCACCACCCATCTGCAGGGTCCCTCCGGGAATGAGCGCCATGCCTTCTGTACCGGACTTGTGAGGCCGGGCAGCGGCGGTGAAGTCAGCCGAAGCAGGAGGCCCTGCATCCGCCTCCGCCGGTGAATCCGGGCTGCAAGCTTGAAAAAGAAGGGCTAAAGTCAGCAAACCGAGCAAACGATTATTCATATACAGTGGTTATTTTTCAGTATTCTCCTTTTCGCACCTAATCATGGCGCGAGCGTTTCATTAGTGGTGAAACCAAAAGTAGCAAACAAAAACAAAACCAGCGATGCAGCGGCACCTATACCTATTGGCCCTTTTGTGGATGGCCACAGGGCTCTCTGCCCAAATGCCTGACCTCCGGTTCTTTAAAGAAGTGGAAATGCGGATTGATACTTCTGTTTTCCGCTGGACGGAGCATCAGTTGCAATGGCAGGGCGAATCCTACCTCAGCTTTCAATACCGGGAGGAGGCTCCTGTGGTGGAGTTCCGGTTCTTTCCTATTGGGCGCAGCGTAATTGAAACTGTAACCTTGTTGCCCTCTGGCGATTTTGAGCTGGTGGACAGCATCCGGCTTGTGAATGACAATTACTACCGGTTCAAGGTACGCTTTAAGCCCATTACCGATTTAGATTTTCTGCAGCTGCCCCTGGAGATTGCCTCCATTTACGCCCGGGAGCCCTATTTGCTGGAATTCCGGCTTTTTCCTTCCACGCGCACGCAGGTCAGCTTTCAATCGCCGGTAGAGGAGCTCTTTATCGGGGAGGAGCGGGTATTCGAACTGCAGACCAATAACCTGGCTAACATCCGGGAGCAGCCCAACTGGTCCAGGGAAGGCGAAATTCCATACCGGATCACTAAAAATGATGGCAAGTTGCTGCTGCACCTGCTCCCGGATGCCGTGGGGATGCGGTTGCTGAACGCCACCTTTGAGACCCGTAAGCCTTACCTGGATTCGCTGCGGGTGCCTCATTATGCGCTGCCGCCTTTGGAGCGGGACTTTACGGTCAAACCAGCTAAGCTGGGCTTCCTGAAGGTCCGTCCCGGGCAGTTTGTGCTGAGCGACGACAACCGGGGCAAGGGCATCGAAGTGGAAATGGATTACGATGCCGGGCTGGAGCTGGAAAAGACCTACCGGCTGGAAGCGCAGGAGCAGCCGGGCGGGGCATTGGTCGCTGAGCTTTTCACCCGCAGCATTCTCGGCAACGGCAAGCTGCTTTGCTGGCTGCGCCTGTACGATTACCACCGCCGCAACAAGGGGTACCTGTACATCAAAGATGGTGATTTTGCCCGGTTTATCACCAATATGGATATCATGCCCGAAATGAAGATCGACCGGATCAGCCTGCAGCGGGAAGGCGAAAGCTGGAAGCCTGGCCATCAGGTTTATCCCGGAGAACGCGTAGGCATCCGGATAGAAGGGCAGGAACTCAACCGTGGCAGGTTCAGGTTTGAAGGACTGAAGCAGGTAGAGCAGGATACCATTGCGAGCACTGCGGAGACTCAGATTTTCTGGGCTAGGATTCCGCTGGATATCATTCAGCAGCAAGTGCAGATTTTCAACCGCGATCAGCCCACCGGGCGGTCACTTCAGATCAAGGAGTACGACCGGCCCCGGGCACTGGATTTCATTACGCTTCGCTACGGCGATGAGGAGGTAGGGCTCAACGCTGCTGACAGGCTCCTGTTTGTGGAGGAAAATATGGATGATATTTTGTTGTCCTTTCATCCCGGGCGGATCGATAGCGGCATGCTGCATGGGCCACAGCACCTCAAAGTGGAAGTGGAAATAAGAGATCAGCGCAATCAGCTCGTGGATCAGCGGGAATTGCCGGGCTTTGTGGTCTGCCCTTCAGCAGAATCGCCCCGGGCAGGCTTCTACAAGGCTCAGCAGTGCCAGACCTTCGATATGAGCCTGAATAAATTCCTGCGGAAAAAAATCTACACACTCGACCTTTGGTCAACGATCCGGGTCACGATCCGGCATGATGAAGACCACTACGGGCGCGGCAAGGGGTACAGCCATACTTCTGAGTTTGTGCTCTACCGGAGCAGCAGTTTTGATATTGACGTTTCTTTCCCGGCCGGACTGGTCATCAAGCGGCTCAACGAGCCTGGATTTGGCAACCTTGGTGGTATCAGCATGGCGATGATCGCCCAATTCAGCTTCTACAAAGACAAAAAAATCAATGCCCCGAAGCCTTACAAATTTGGTGCAGGCTTCCTGGCTTTCAATGCTTTCAACTTCAGTGAGAACAATACCAACCGGGACGTAGGGCTGGTGGCATTGGCCAGCCTCTACCCCATCAAGACCAAGTACTCCAGCCGGTTGTCCTTCCCGCTTTTTGCCGGAGGGGGCTATTTTCTGTCGGAACAGAAGTGGTTTTTGCTGTTTGGTCCGGGCATAAGGGTACGATTGTAAAGAAATGGTTTTCTTTGTACCATGAAAGGTTCAATACACTACCGGCTCCTCTTTCCACTGTTGCTGCTTTTGGTGCTTGTCAGCTGCAACAAGCTGCGCAACTGGAAGTACAATCCGCCAAATGTGCTGCTGATCTCGGTGGAAGGCTTAAACCGTGCGCTGCCCTGCTACGGTGATACGGTTCTTCAGGCACCTAACATCGAACGGCTGGCGATGCGGGCGGTTGTTTTTGAGGATGCGCTGGCCCAGCACCCTTCGGCAAAGGAAGCCCTGACGAGTATTTTTACGGGCTGGTACCCCAACCTTTTTTGGACTATTCCCGGAGAGGGCCCTTATCTGAATTCCCTGTTTCCAGGATTGGAGTCCGGCGACTACCGCATTGCTTTTCCAGGGCTTAAACCTCAGGATAAATCAGCCTACTACGATCCGATCAGAGTAGCCCACTTTGCGGATAAAGCCGAATTGGAAACACCAACCGCTGCCGGAAACGCCGGTGTTACAGAGCAAGTGTACGGCTTATGGTCAGAATACGAGGGCGACCCGTTTTTCATCAACGCCCACTACCAAATGAAAGCCGTTTTGCAAGACAGCAATCAGGTGGCTTATCAGGATGCCCTTACGGAAGTGGACAGGGAAGTAGGCCGCCTGCTGGATCAGCTGATGGACATTCAGGAAGCCAGCAATACCATAGTCATTCTGCTGGGCGTAAATCCGATGGGCATCGGGCCCAAAGACCTGGAACAGGAATACTTCAAGCCAAAATACGTCAAGGTGCCTTTCCTTTACTACGATTTCAGGCAGGACAGCAGTTACCGCGTGCCACAACTCACGGAATTGCGCAGCCTCTTCCCTACCCTGGTGGAGCGCTGCTTTGTGGATGGCCAAACAACGCACGCTTGTAATGCGCCTACAGTGCAGCAGATTTTGGATGGCAATTTTGGAAAAATCCAATATCCAGGCATTGGCATTAGCAATAATAACCGGTACCATGCTCTTTACACCTCAGAGTTGCTTCATCTCACTGAATATGAAGGCAAAAGGGAGCTATTCCGCCTGAGCAATATGCAGGCAGAACAGCTTCCTGCAGATTCCGTAGTAATGGACAGTCTGGGATACATTTACCACAGAAAATACACCCTCTCTACGGTCAATTAACGATTCACCAAAAGCCGGGCATGAGCCACGTTTTCCTTCCCTTCTGCCCGGAACAGGTAGAGGCCCGGCTGCCAGTCCGCAACAGATAGCCTTTGCACGCCTTTTTGTAGCGCGCCGCTCCAAATCAGCTGCCCGCTGGCATTAAAGACGGTAGCCGTAGCCGCTTCATTGACTTCCACAAAAATCTCATCCTGAGCCGGCACCGGGTAAGCACTTAGTGCCATGCCATTGGCAAGCCCGGTATGATGGGTACCTGTGATGGCAGCCGGTGCCACTGCACCCGGCAAAGCAAAGACATCCCCATCGGACTGCAGGAAGTACCAATCTGAGATCGTAAAATGGGGGCTGTCGGCCCATAAGTCGCCGATGTAGCCGGCGAGTTCGACGCCCTCCTGATTGGTCCGGACAATAGAAACGACCGCTTTATCAGCTTCTACTTTGACCAGGTTCAGCAACGGGGTTTCTGCCGTGTGGAAGGGGCCCTCCTGCGCCTCAAAATGCACATCGGTAAGCGTGCCTGGCTCAAAGTGTAGGGTGAAGGACAAGCCATAGGCATCCTGAACAGGCTGGCCCATTTCGCCCAGATAGACTGGGATGCGATACTGCCCGCCCGCTTCGGCTACCGGCCCCAATGACTTCGGCTGCTCTTTTTCGGGGAAGCTGAAAGGTACGATTGGCGCTAACGGATGTGTGAGCCCCCAGTTTTGCTCAATGGCTTCCATATCGTCCGCTGTGATAAAGCCATCGCCATTGCAATCGCCGTATTTGGCGTTGAATTCGTAGGCAAAGGTGATGGTGCTCGGCCAATTCAGGGCATATTGCCCTACCCAGTCGATTGTCGCATTCGCCCGCACGATGCCTTCCCGGCCATAAGCCAGGCCGATGGCCCATTGGTCCATTTGATTGACGATGCCATCGTTGCCTACATCGCCGGGCCAGACGAGGTCGCACTGCCCTTCGGTTTCGTCCAGAAAGAGGAAAACGGTGGCGGTGTCGCATCCCATGTCATTGCAGATTGCATAGCTGAAGGATTCTTCCTGCAGACAGGTGCTGAGATCGGGCTCGTAGAGAATGCTTCCATCCGGGTTCAGTGTAGCAGTACCGGTCTCCGGAAGGCTAACGAGGTACTGATCGGTAAGCGTAGTGCTGCTGATCCAGTCGTTGCTGAGCACGTCAATGACTTTACTTGCATCATAAGCGGTAGTATCATAGTCATCCACCGCGTCCATTAAATTGGTGAAAACACTCAGGACCAGGTAAGTGGTGTCGCAAAGGCCGGTATTGCCGCAAGCCAGCAGGCAAAGCGTGTCCTGCCCGGTTTGGATGCCGGTATAGGTTGCACAAGCCGTGGCGAGATCTGTCTGAAGTGTGGCGGACTGGACATTCCCACAGGTTTCCGCAAAACTCTCAACGCTCTGGAACAAATTTGTATTCACGCAGCGTTCCCCTTCCTGCCCTATGGCAATGGAATCAGTCAGTATTTCAGCAATAGGTTTCACCAGCAAGGTCAGCTGCACCAGGCTGTCGCAGCCGTTGGCAGCGGTAAAGGCTGCTTCATAAGTGCCCGCAGCAGTCAGGGTTTGATTTCCGAAGAGATAGGACTGCCCTTCGTTGATGCTAACCGTTAGGGCGGATTCCACGGGCGTCACAAATACGGTATAATCCTGCGTGCAGGTGCCCGCAGCATTGCCGTAAGTAAGCGTGTAAGTGGTAGTGGTGGGAGGGTTCACCTGTATGGACGCCCCGGTCATGCCATTGCTCCACAAGAAATTGAAATCGGCCAGCAGGCTGGAATCCTGAGTTGCCGTGAGGGTCACCGGGTCACCGGCACAGGCCGCAACATCGAAAGGGCCTTCTATCTGCAGGGGGGGCAGAATGGTGAGTTCAAAGACTTTCTCACGGCAGGTCGCCCCTTTAATTTCGATGCTCAGGGTATCGGCACCCTGTGTCAGGCTGTCGGCTATAATTTCAACAGGCAATAGCCAGGCTTCCGCAATGGCATCAATAGTGCCCGTAAGTGGAATGCCACCAAAGTCGATACCAGCTGCTGCACCACCGGTGATGATGTAAGCCAGCGGGTATTCCGTTTCCGGGAAGAGGCTGAGATCGACCTCCAGCTCCTGTGGCGCACAGTCTTCGGTGATGGTCAGGCGCTCCGTAGTGCCATGGCTGCCGGAAAAGGAACAAAAGCTATTCGCCTCAAAGTAGATGCCGGAATCCCACCAGGCATCCCCCACATCGGCAATAACGAGGGTCATTTGGTATTCCTGACAGGGCACTACGTCGGCTTTGGCCAGGAGGACATCCGTAAAACCGTTGTAGGTGGGCGCCACGAAGGGCGGCACCTGATTGAACAGGCTGGCATAGTCGAGCGAACCATTGAATTCTTCGGAGCACCAGGCGGGATGGCTGCCGGGATAGCCGCCCGGCACCCCGTTGTTGATGCTGTTGATGGATACGGGCAGTTCAGTGCCTGGTATCTGAGCAAGGTTGCGGATCGAAGGGGCTCCGGTCTCCGGGTCTGTGCCCTCCAGGAAGAAACCAAACACGTCGTTGAAATTGCTGCATACAAAGTTGGGGTACTCATCAGAAGCAAACACGTAGCGGAACATGAGGGTATCCCCAGTGGGGACAAAGTTGATCCGGAATATGGCCACATCCCTAATGGTGCTGTTGTTGGAAATGGTGGCAATCTCCTCGGTAAAGGCATTGCTGTTGTTGATGAAGGAAGCATCTCCAAAACTAGCCAGGTCAGCTCCGCCAAAGTTGCCGGAAGATTGGGCCAGCCCGGTCGTCATGAGGAAGCCTTGCTCCAGCCCGATAATGTCGCTGCCGCCCAAAAAACGGCCCACTGCCGGGCTTACCCCTTCAAACTCGATATTCGTGACTTCAATGCCCTCCCCGAGGCATACATCTTCAATCAGCTCAACGGGCGTGAAGGTAGAATCAAGTGACCCGATCACCGTGTAGGGGGCTTGTGCGTGCAGGGCAACGGTCAGAAAAAGCAGGCTCAAAATCGTAAAAAACCTCATCTTCATTGGTTATGGTTTGATATCAGGATTATACACCGCTGCGCCACCCTTGCTATGATGAGCAGGTGGGAAAGCGATGCCAAAAGATTCAAAAATGGGGGTGTTTACGATAAGGTATCAGTGCATGATGCGCCAGACCATCTCCTTCATCAGCTCGCCTTCTGGCTTGCCGGTGTTGTTGTAGCCAACGCCTTTGGACTTCAGATCGAATTCTTTCAGGAGGGTAATGACTTGCTCAGTCTTGGAGCGGGAATAGTTGCGTGCTGCTGCCCGATATTCTTTTAGGAAGAAGCTCGAACGCAGCTGCAAAGTACTCAATAATTCGTTTTCCGGCAAATTTTTTGCGGCGTGGAATAAGTAGATCTTGCTGAAGTAGTTGTACAGCGAACCAACCAGCATGGGCATTGGCCCTTTCTTCGGGTTGGCAGAAAAGTAGTTGACGATGCGCTGCGCCTTGAGCGGATCGCGCAGCCCAATAGCCCGTTGCAGCTCGAAAACGTTGAAGTCTTTGCTGATGCCAATATGTTGTTCCACTGCAGCATCGTCTACCTGTGTGCCCGGTGGGAGGTTTAGCGCCAGCTTGTCCAGCTCGTTGGCTATTTTTGACAAATCTGTGCCCAGGTTCTCCGCAATCAGCTCACCGGCTTTCGGGGTAATAGTCAGTTTGTGGGTCTTGAGGTAGTTGCTGATCCAGCCCGGCACCTGATTGTCGTACAGAGGCTTGGACTCGAAGATCAGCGCGTTTTTCTTGAGCGCTTTGCCAAACTTTGAATTGAGGTTGAGCTTTTTGTGCTTGTGGCAAATCACCAGAATAGTGGACTCCATAGGCTTCTCCACGTAGGAAAGCAGGTTGGAAAGCGTCCGCATGTCCTGCGCTTCCTTCAGCAATACCACCTGATGGGAAGCCATCATCGGGAAGCGGCGGGCGGTGTCCACAATAGCCATGTGGTCCACATCCTTTCCATAGAAGACGGTTTGATTGAAGGACTGCTCGGCTTCCGAAAGGGCGTTTTTCTCGATGTAGGAAGAAATGGAATCAATAAAGTAGGGCTCCTTTCCGTGCAGAAAGTAGATGGGGCGGAATTTTTTCTCCCGCAGGTCATGTAGAATTTGCTGAAAGTCCAAAATGTAGCCGGTTACAGGTTTAGGGCAATAATACGTAAGGTGAAAGGCAGTTTCTGTTTTTTGGGCTGTTTTTTTCCCGGGTATTGTACTTTAAAAACGCTGAAACAGGAAAAACGATCCCTGAGGGCTATTTACACATCGTGTGGGGTGTATAACAAATTGGACAAAACACAAAGGCAGCCCTCTGCATTTAAGCCCTATGACTGCTGGGGTAGAGCTTCCCGCTCTGCTCCAGCTTATCCAGGAAAAGTGCAATCTGTTATGCACACATCGCGTGGAGATCAGGGATTAATTGAATTTCACTTCAGGTAGTTAGAGGAGCTTTTGTTTTTTAATATTTTTAAATTTAAAATTGCGAGAAATTTTTAAATGAGTAAGGGAAGAAAATAAAAAAGTATCCAAACAGAGCCTGTGGGTTAAAACCAGCCAACACGGTCAGAGTGCTTCGGCAGTTGAAATCAGCGCAAAACGATCCTAAGGAAAGACAGGAAGCATGGACAAGCCCTGTTTAAGAACGGTGCGTACCTACCCGGTATTTGCTGAAGAAGCCGCGCATCCGCATTTGCAACACCCCAAAAACGGCTTCTTTGATGATGCCTGAAGACATCTTTGAAGTCCCCTCTACCCGATCTGTAAAGGTGATGGGCACCTCAACGATCTTGTACCCCATTTGGTAGGTCGCAAACTTCATTTCGATCTGGAAGGCATAGCCCACAAAGCGGATTTTATCGAGGTCCATGGCTTCCAGGACTTCCCGACGGTAGCAGACGAAGCCTGCCGTAGGGTCATTGACCGGCATAAAGGTGATGAACTTGACGTAGAGGGAGGCACCATAGGACAGCACTATGCGGTCGATGGGCCAATTCTCCAGCTTTCCGCCCTTCACATAGCGGGAGCCAACGCTCATGCCTGCATCGGGCTGCGCGCAAGCTTCGTACAGCCGGATCAGATCGTTAGGGTTGTGAGAAAAGTCGGCATCCATCTCAAAAATAAACGCATAGTCATGCTCCAGCCCCCACTTAAAGCCCGCGATATAGGCCGTGCCCAGGCCCAGCTTGCCCTGCCGCTCTTTGAGAAAGACCCGCCCGGGGTAAGCTTCCTGCTTTTCACGGACCAGGTCGGCTGTCCCGTCCGGTGAGCCATCGTCAACAATAAGCAGGTGAAAATCCTTTTCCAGGTTCATCACCGTGTCGATCATGCGAGGGATGTTCTCGCATTCATTGTAGGTTGGAATTATGACTAAACTATCAGACAAAGTCGGTAATTCTGAGATGAGTGTTGTAATGATTTGGGCGACAAAGATAGACGCTTTGCCCTTTATTTTGAGCGGCGGAACGAAAAAGTTTGTCTCCGGCCAGCCGCCTGCAAAAATTAATGCTTTTCAGCAGGAGCTGTCGTTGCCGCAACGGTAATTATGCCTGCATAGCCCTACCTTTGTCCAAAACGACTGTATGCAGCCCGCAACGCTAAAATTGCTGACCGCTCTGACGCTCTTCCCCCTCCTCCTGCCGGGGCAGGGAATGATCAGCGGTTTCATGAACCCAAAGGGAACGCTCGATATCGCGCCCGGTTATGGGTACGAGCACTTTGAGGAGTACCGCTTTGGGGACGAAACCCGCGCACAGGAACTGACCACCATAAGTTACAATCTTTTCGCCGAATACAGCATGAGCGATCATGGCTCGGTGGTCATCAACCTGCCCTACCTCTATATAAACGAAAATATCAATGGTGTTCAGGATGGGTCCGTTTTTATAAAGATAAGGAATGGGCTGCGGCAATTTTCATCCGGGAAGCTGAATACGATTACCGCGGTGGGGCTTACCACACCCCTTTCTGCCTATCCGACTACCGTAGATACGCCGATCGGCTACGGAGCCGTACAGTTTCAGGGGCGCCTGGCGCTGCAGTACAACTCCAATTACGGTTTTTTCTTCCACTTGCAGAGTGGTGCTGATTTTCGGTTTTTATCCCCGCTGCAGACCTCCATCCCGATCCTGGTCCGCACGGGCTTTGGGAGCGCCTACTACTTTGTGGAAGGCTGGGTGGAATGGTACAACACCCTCAACAACGCCGTGGACCAGCAGGTGACCGGGGGCGCAGGCTCAGATTGGACCCGGCTGGGAGGCACCCTCTATGTGCCGGTGTATAAAGGGCTTGGGCTGGCAGGCAACCTGGCTTTTATTGTAGGCGGCCGCAATATCGGGCTTTCCAGCCGGTATGGTTTTTCACTTGTATATCGGCATCAATCGCGTTAACTTAGCGCGATGCATTCCAGAATCCGTCATCCTGAACGCGTATCTCCGGCTGAGCTCGACGACTACCTCCGGGCAGGTTGGCGCTGCACGGGCCAGTCTATTTATACTTCCCACTTCATGCGCTTCCCACCGGAAATGCACGGGCGGATTTATTCCACCATCCCTACCCGGCTTGACTTGCGGGGGTACAGCTTCCGCAAAAGCCTCAGAAAGCTCTGCCGCAAGGTGCAGGAGCAATTTGAAGTGCGCTCAGGCATGCCCATGATCTGGGACGAAGCCATGGAACAGGTCCACGAAAAGTATCAGGCAGCATTCCCCGACCGCCCCCTTGCTGACCTGGAAACGTATCAGGCAAACCCGACGGGCCCCTTCACTTTTGACACCCGCTGTGTGAAGGTTTTTCATCAGGGGAAACTGATCGCATTCAGCGTATTTAATCTTGGTGAAGAAAGCCTTTACAGCAGTCAGGGCATTTACGATCCCGAATGGAGCCGCTACAGCCTGGGCTTTTTCACCATGCTCGAAGAAATCCGGTACGCACAGCAAACCGGCCGCTCCTATTTTTACCCTGGCTACGTGGTGCCCGGCTATCCGGAGTTCGACTATAAGAAGCGCGTGGGGGCTCTCGAATTTTTCCTGCTGCAAACACGCCAATGGGTGCCTGAAACAGAAGTCGCTCCGGAACAAATCCCGGTCAATCAGATGCGGGAGGCCTTAAAAACCCTGAAAAACAAGCTGCAAAGCGCTGGCCTGGACAGTCATCTGCTCGAGTACGCCCTGTTTGACATCCGCTTTTTTGACAACCGCCCCCTACCCTTTCTGGAGTTCCCGCTTCTGCTGCTGATTGGCACACCGGAGCCGGCACGGTACTGCCCGGCGGTTGTATTCATACCCGAACTGCAGCAATACGCTGTGCTGGACATCAAGTTCTTCGGCATCGGTGTGCATCATGTCCCTACCTATCAGGAAGTTATGGCGCACAGGCCTACTGTGGTCCGTTACCCGATTGCCATTATGGAAATTATCGGGGAAAAGCTTGAACTGCAGCCCGCCGTAACTTTGTTGGAGAGAGAAATAAGGAATGCCAGTTTTTTATAACCTGATCAGCCACTTTTTTCGAGTATTTATTGTTAATATCGCCTCTACAAGAGCTTAACATGTTTGCAGAGAAACATTATCCTGAATTACTGTTGCCTGAAGAATTGGATGCTTACCTCTCCCGAGGCTGGTACCGCATGGGGCAAACGGTATTCACCACCCATTTTCTCTGTTTTGGCCGCTCTTACTATTCCGCCATTTGGGTCCGCCTTCCCCTGACGGGTTACCGCTTTCGGAAAAGCCTGAGAAAAGTTTACCGAAAAGTTGACCGTTATTTCGAATCCGATATCGGGCAGGCTGCAATTACGCCCGAAAAAGAAAGGCTCTACCGCCGCTACAAGGCTTCCTTTTCCGGCATGCTGGCCCCTACCCTGCGCGATGCGCTGATGGATGGCGAAGACTTCAATATTTTCAGGACCTATGAGGTCAGGATTTACGATAAGGACAAGCTCATTGGGCTGAGCTATTTTGACCTAGGGCACCACAGCTCGGCAAGCATTATGGGGATTTATGACCCGGACTACAAAAAGTACAGCCTGGGCCTTTTCACCATGCTCAAGGAGATTGAATACTCGTTGGAACGGAAGCTGCTTTATTACTATCCTGGTTATGTTGTACCCGGGTATCCACGATTTGATTATAAGCTAAGAATTGGCGATGTAGAATACTTTGATCTGAGCCTCCACGCCTGGCGCCCGCATACGGTGCTGAGTGAAACGGAGACCCCGCTGGGGGCAATGAATGCGCGCCTTCAGGAAATGCAGCAGTTTTTGGTCCATAAAGGGTACAAAAGCCAGTTGCTTAATTACCCGCTCTTTGAGGCTAATCTGTTCGGTTTCTGGAGCGCCCCTTACTTTGATTATCCCGTTTTCCTGCTTTGTTCTCCCAGAGAAAACAACCGCCGTTTCCTCATTATCGTTTATGACCCAAGCGTATCTTCCTATAAATTAATGGTTGCCGCTCTCTTTGACGACCTTCAGCTGTACTTCAACCACTCTTATACCGAGTCCTTTGATAAGCGGACGAACTTCGTGGAGTTACTGGTCATAGAGCGGATGCTGGAGGAGAGCCGAACCCCGGGGCACCTGCTTCAGGCGCTGTTGCAGGGAGCCAAGCTACAGTAAACGTCTACTCTGGCGCCAGGTTTTCCCGGAACTGGTCACGGTATTTTGGCCCCACCGGCAATTTCTTCAAGCCCCCTTCCGGCACCGACCTCAACTCCAGAAAGGTATAGTTGCTGGCGTAGCTTCTAATGTGGCCCAGATTGACGACAAAGCTGTCGTGTATACGCATAAAATGAGTGCCCGGCAGTTTTTGTTGCAAATTCTTGATACGATCGCGGGTGGTGTAGGCCCCGCCGGTTGTCACGATTCGTACGTCAACGTTAGCGCCCTCCACATAGAGGATTTCCTCATGCGCCAGCTTGACCCACTTGCTTTTGATTTTGATCAGCAGGTGCGCGTCCTGTACAGGTGCGGGCTTGCTGTCCTCCTTCTGTTCGAGGCTCCGCAGCGCTTTTTGAATGGCCTTGTTCAGCTGCTCCTCTTCTATCGGCTTGAGCAGATAGCCCGACAAGTCATAATCGTACCCTTTAACGGCGTACTCTGCAAAGGCCGTCGTGATGATTACCCTGGGGCTTACCGGGAGCTTTTGAATGGCTTCCAGAAAATTGAACCCGCTGGCTTCAGGCATTTCAATATCCAGAAACAGGAGGTCGGGGTCAGGCGTTCCGCTGTCGGAAAGATAGAGGTAGGCATCCTCGGCGTTGTCGAATGCCCGAAGCAACCGCAGGTCCAACCGGCTGTGCAACAGGTCAATAAGGTGCTCTCTCTGCAGCGCCACATCCTCAACAATGATAAAGGTGTAAACGGCATTCATAGCACAGGGATTTTTAGATTAATGGTGTGGTAAGGAGCGGACTTGTCCACTTCCAGCAGGTAACGCCCGCCGTAGACCAGCTCCAGGTTCTCCAGGGCTGCGGAAAGCCCAATGCCGCTTTTGCCCTTCTGCCCCTCTACCGTACCTTCGTTGCGGGCATGAGGCTTGAAGGTATTGCGGATACAGGCCTTCAGCCATCCATCGGCAATTTCGAAGTGGATTTGTATGAGTTTTTCGCCTGCTCCACGGCTGTTGTAGTGCTTGAAGCAATTTTCAACAAAGAGCAGCAAAATCATCGGAGCAATCCGGGCATTATCAGGCACCTGCCCTTCTTCCCGGTAGTCCAGCACAGTGTGCGCGCCCAATTGCAGCCGCTGCAGCTCGACGTAACTGCGAATAAAACGAAGTTCGTCCTGAAGAGGAACGAGCCGCTCATTGGTCTGATAAACCAGGTGCCGCAGCAGGCGCGACAGCTCACCGATCAGGTCCGGCAGGCCCTCCGACTTGCGGCGGGCAAGGATTTGCAGGTTTGCCAGGGTATTGAACAGGAAGTGGGGCCGGATTTGCCGCTTGATGAAGTTCAACTGCTGCTCTGCTTCCCGGCGGCGGCGGATGATGTCCAGGCGCTCTTTCCGTTCCAGTTCCCGGCTGCGCTCAATCGCTTCCTTGGTGTAGGAAATCCCTGTGGTGCAAAGGATGAAGACCAGGATGGCGATGACCAGCTCGTACCACTGCTGTTCAATGATGTCAAAAGCGGCGTGCATGACCGGCGCATAGATAAAGGAGAAGACCACGGCAGTGATGAGGCTCAGCAACAGGAAAAGATAGAAAGAGCCATTTTTCACCCACTTCCGGTCGTCAATGCCACGGGTCAGAAAATCCTGCAGCCGCCCCTGATACACAAAAAACAGGTTGAAATAGACCGGCACCCCCATCATAAGCGTATAACCGAGCGCTTCCCGGAATACTTTCCAGAAGGCTTCCCGCTGATAGCCGAAGGTGTCCAGCAGCTCTGCTTTTCCCTGATACCAGGCGTGCACGGCAAAGAAGCAAAAAACTACGATCAGTACCACCGCCCCAAATACCAGGTGCTGCACCAGGTCTCTGCGCAATGCTTCATAAAGCCGGTCTTGAGCATGTGTGATTTTCATTATTCCAGTCTCTGCTACAAAAACAGGGCTATCTGCTACAATTATTTGAATTCGGTGTCCTTAAGTGGCAAATTAGTAATTGTTAAGCGATAATGATAAACCTGAACAGGTTATAAAGATACAGATTTGCATTCCCGACAATCCGCCAGCGTGGCTCGACACCCACTGGCGGATTTGTTTTTTGATCAGGGCCGGATTTGCTCAAAAAGCCTCCGCAACGCCTCCCGCTCTACCGTATGCTTCCCTTCAAAAGTATGTACCTGATACGCCATGGGCAATTGCGCGGCAAGTGCTTGTTGCGCGGCGATGCGTTCAGGTGTGATAAAGGGGTCTTCCACACCGTACACAAAATGCAGTGGCTTGTCCTGAAGGCAGCTCCGGGCGGGCGTGTAGTCAATATCCTCTGGAATGCTGCCCGCCCAAAGGACGAGATGAGAAAAGGCAGGCTTTTCCCGGGCCATCCACCGGAGCTGGGTTGCGCAGCCCTGTGAGAAGCCCAGCAGTATAATCTTTGCATTGGCTGGCAAATCAGATGTGAAGTGCTCGTACAACCTGGTCAGGTAAGCCGAAAAATCTGCAATTTCAGCCAGCCGGTCCTCCTTTGTCATCCAGCTCGCTACTACGTTACCGGAAAGCCCGCCCCAGTAGAAGCGGGAAAGCCCCTCCGGTGCCACCACCAGGGTGTCCGGACGGGCAATGACATCGAACTTCTTGATAAAGTGTTTCGCCAGCTGCCCGTAGCCGTGGCAGGCGATAACCAGGCAGTTGGTCTGCGCTGAGGGATGGCCAAGGGTAAAATAGCGGGCCGTACGCTGAACGCGGAGGTGATGTTCTTCAATCAAGGCAGCAGTTATTGGTTTCCGCGCCCAAAGATATCTTTTTTGCGGTTGTCCAAAATGGGCGATGGGCGGGGCGCTTCTTCAGACACCTGGTCGAAGACCTTTTCTACGTGTGTCCATTTGCCGTCTTTTTCAAACTTGTAAGCTTCGTAGCTGCCATCGGGGTAATAGGTCAGGCCTTCGCCGTGGGGGCCGTTTTGCCCGATGAGGTGGTCAAACATGATCATCTCCAATACATCGTCGTAGTTGAGGCGGGTGCTTACTTCTGCGGAATACTCCCGGACTACGCGGTGCTTTACCTTTCCCGGGCCGTGCTGGAAAACCGGCGCCCCAAATTTGGGCTCCCCGTCCTTAAAAACGAGCACATCCACAAGCTTCCGCTTCCGGAACAGCTCGTACCCATCGTACCCAAAAAGCAGGTAATGGCGGTCCCGTTTTTTGCCCGCTTGTTTGATGTTGTAGTAAACCGCACCGTACCAGTAATCGGGGCTCATGCCCTCATACTCCGGCATACGCACCTCTGCTGAATGGTCCTCCAGTGGATAAACCCGGCCGGACCCATGCTGTAAAAACCCACCGTAGCGGTAATCGTTTTCGCTCACGTACAACTGCCAGGTAAATATCCGGAACGTGCTGTCCTGAGGGTACTGAATGGAGATGCCCTGCAATCCGGAAAAGGGATATTGAAAGGCATTATCGGCAGAGAGGGCTTCCTGCAACAGGGTTTTAATGGCTGTATTTGCTTTCAGGCGGTGCTCGGTGAGGGAATCGCGCAGGACCGTTTTGGCAAGCCCCGAAAGGGAATCCTCCACCATTTCAAAGTAGGTAAAATCTTGGGTCGTTTTTTCTGCCTGCGCCGCTGCCGGGGCCGCAGCAAGCGTAAGAAAAGCGCAAATACAAAACAGGATTAGCCTGGAAATCATACTATCGTTTTTGGACTAATCGAATAACGTTCAGTTGGCATTCCATATTTTGGACGGCCTCAAATCCCTGCTGCGGGAGTGGCTGTGGTTGGTGGCTACCGGTAGCGTTTGCCCTTGTTGTTTTTGTAATCCTGAAAGATGAACTCCCCCAGCCCCTGCAGGCTACTGTAGAAAGCTTTGCCATTATTGGCCTGGGTAAATTGCTCCACAAAATTTTGAAGGTAAGGGTCGCGGGCAATCATGAAGGTCGTGATGGGGATGTCAATTTTCCGGCAGCGCTGGGCCAGGTTGAGCGTGCGGTTAACGATGGTGCGGTCGAGCCCAAAGCTGTTTTTGTAGTAACGCTTGCCTTTTTTGATGCAGGTCGGCTTGCCATCCGTAATCATAAAGATTTGCTTATTCGGATTCTTGCGGCGGCGCAGGATGTCCATGGCCAGCTCCAGCCCTGCTACCGTGTTGGTGTGGTAGGGGCCCACTTCAAGGTAAGGCAGGTCTTTGATTTCAATGCGCCATGCATCGTTGCCGAACACAATGACATCAAGGGTGTCCTTGGGATAGCGGGTGGTGATGAGTTCGGAAAGGGCCATAGCGACTTTCTTGGCTGGCGTAATCCGGTCCTCTCCGTACAAAATCATGGAGTGTGAAATATCGATCATCAGCACCGTGCTCATCTGGCTTTGATAGAAGGTCTCCTTGACTTCCAGGTCGTCGTGGGTCAGCTTGAAGTCATCGATGCCGTGGTTGATTTGTGCATTGCGCAGGCTTTCTGAGACCGCCAGCTGATCCAATGGGTCGCCAAATTGAAAAGGGCGAAGATCAGAAGTGGTTTCATTGCCTCCACCGCCGAAGTTGGTGTTGTGGCTGCCCCGCTTAGACTTTTTGAGTTTGCCAAAGATATCCTCCAGCGCTTTTTGGCGCAGGGCAATTTCCATCTTAGCGGAAGGGACAAAGTTGGCGTTGTCGCGGTCCTGCTGCTGAATATACCCTTTGTCAATCAGGTCTTGTATGAAATCTGCCATGCCGTACTCCTCGTCGGTCAGGTCGTATTGCTTGTCCAGTTCGGTGAGCCAGGAAAGCGCCTCGCTTACATCGCCCGAGGTGTGTACCAGCAACTCCTGGAACAATTTAAGCAGCTTCTCGAAAGAAGCGCCACCTTCCTGCCCGGGAACATATTCTGAGAATTTCCAACCGATCATAAGTTTCTTTTTTAGTAAGGCTTCCTTAACGGACCTATAGACATGAAATGACAGTCGCCCTGAAAAAGTTCAGAGCGACCAGGTCTTATGCTTTATATGGAAGGCTGCTCAGGCAGGCGTGTCATTTTCTACCTCACAGCACTTTACCAGCCCCAGGTAGTCCACGCGGTCTGATGCCAGCTTGTGAATGAAGCTGTTCTTGATTTCGCCATCCTGAATCACAAAGGCGCCGGGCATTTGAAAGCCATCGCCCAGCTGAGGGCCAATTCCATGTCCGGCCACCACCCCGGCAGAGAAGCCCCGTATCCAGGATTGCAGGCCGAAAAGCTGGGTGAAATTACCTTTGACCAGGCCGAACTCCGTGTAGTATTTGCACTCAGGGTCACTGATGTGCTGCACGCCCTCCAGCCCGTAGCGGTTGAAGTAGCGCTCGGCGATTTCATTGTCCGTCATGTGGACGAAAACCAGCTCAGAACCTGATGCCTCAATATCCTCCCGTTCCTTGGAAATATCAGCGAGTGCTTCCCGGCAGAAGGTACAGCCAAAATGCCGGAGAAAAACCAGCAAAACCGGCTTATTTTCAGATAAGGCCATCAGGCTGGCGCCTTCATTGGTCACCATTTCCTGCAAAAGCTCATTCTCGAGTGAACGGTTGGTTTCCATACATTTTTTGATTTTCAGTATTCTTCAACATCCGTGGCTAAACATTGTTCTCGCCCTGGTCGAAGAATGTGTTTCAGGGTATCTGCTTTGTGCTGTCTGCGATGTTAAATATCGAACAAAAAATGCAACTCCGGAAATGGAATTTGTCTGAAAAAAGCAACAATCCGCCCAACAAAAAGACAGGGGCTCCCGCATGGTTGCGAAAGCCCCTCTCAGGTAGCAGGTCTGCCTTGGCCATTAAATGTCCATCTTCTCAAATACGTCCATTACGGAGCGTACATGCTGAGCCGATTCTGCCAGCAGTGCTTTCTCATCGTCGTTGAGCTGCAGCTCGATGATTTGCTCAATGCCGTTTTTGCCCAGCTTCACCGGAGCGCCGAGGAACATATCATTGATGCCATACTGCCCGTCGAGGCGCACGCAGCAAGGGAAAATGCGCTGCTCATCGCGTACGATGGATTCCACCATCTGAGCAGCTGCCGCACCCGGTGCATACCAGGCAGAAGTGCCCATCAGCTTAACCAGTTCGCCACCACCTACTTTGGTGCGCTCTACGATGGCATCCAGTTTGTCTTTGTCGATGAGTTCAAGCACAGGGATGCCCGCCACGGTAGTGTAACGGGGCAGTGGCACCATCGTATCACCGTGCCCGCCCATCAGTACGGCCTGAATATCCTTGGGAGACACGTTCAGCTCCGTAGAAAGGAATGCCCGGTAACGCGCTGTATCGAGGATGCCCGCCATTCCGAATACACGGGAAGCATCAAGGCCGGAAGCTTTGTAGGCCGCGTAAGTCATGACGTCCAGTGGGTTGGACACCACGATGATAATAGGATTCTTGGAGTGCTCCATGATAGAGCTGGAAACCATATTGACAATCTTGGCGTTGGTAGCGATCAAATCATCGCGGCTCATGCCAGGCTTACGTGGAATACCGGCGGTGATCACCACAATATCCGAATCGGCAGTCGCTGCGTAATCTTCCGTTCCGACCAGCCGGGTGCTGTAGTAATCGATTGGAGCCTGCTGCCAGCTGTCCAGCGCTTTTCCTCGCGCCATGTCGCCTTTGATGTCCAGCAGGACGACTTCGTTAACCAGGTCCTTATGGGCCAAAACATTAGCACAGGTTGCGCCCACATTGCCGGCGCCGACTACGGTTACTTTACTCATAATTTTTTATTGGTTTTGCTAATTGACTGATCTGTATCCGCTGATCCTTTCGTCAGGATGGGTCAGCGGGGCAAACTTAATTAATTATCTTCAGCTTCCGAAGTAACTTTCGTCATATCAATTGCTGCAATTCATCACTTTTTCAGGGCGTTTGCCGGTTTTTTTGCCTTTTATTTTATCGGGTTTGGCACACGTGAGACAAATCGTATTTTAAATTTTTGCTACTTTTGCGGAGCCAAATTTCCTTACTGAAAGGATAAGAATAAAACAAATTTTGCCTCCCTTTGCCGAGGTCTTCATCAGCAAAATAATACTTGGAAATGTTTAAAAGGTTTTTCCTTATGCTTTTTGTGGCACTGTCAGCCCTGTTTTCTGCTCAGGCGCAGGAAACGCACTTCCCCTGCGGGCTTGACCACGAAGGTGCACAAATTCTTACCGAGCGCCTCCTCGAAAACAGAGCCGCTTTGGAAGCCGGCCTGATCACTGAACGCAGTACCAGCTATGTGCCTGTTAAATTCCACCTCGTTGGCCAGGCCGATGGCTCCGGGCGGGTATCGCCTTCCAGAGTTCTTGATCAGCTGTGTGCCCTCAATGAGGATTTTGCACCAGCAGACATTCAGTTCTACATCAAGGATGGTTTCAATGAAATCTTCAATAATGCGGTGTTTGAAAACCATTCCAACACGCAGAACACGATCATGGAATTTGCGAGGGACAACAACGCCATCAATGTTTTCATCCCCGCTAATGCCAACACCGGCGGCGGAGGGATCGGTACCACTCTGGGGTATTATTCACCCTTCAAAGACTGGCTGGTCATCCGCAAAAATGACGTGGGCACCTCTGAAATCACTATGACCCACGAATTTGGCCACTTCTTCAGCCTCCCCCACCCTTTCAATGGCTGGGACTTCGAACCCTGGGAAGCAGCCATGCATGGCACCACCGTCAACCAGACTACTGCTCCGGATAATTTCACGCCGGTAGAGCTGGCCGATGGCAGCAATTGCGGAAGCGCGGGCGACTTTATCTGCGACACCCCGCCCAACTACAACTTCGGCTTCGGCTGGTCCAACTGCAATTTTACCACAGAAGTAAAGGACCGCAACGGCGATGTGCTTGACCCCGAGGAGCGCCTCTTCATGAGCTACTTCCTGAATTGCCCACGGGACGAGTACTTCTTCTCTGATGACCAGATCTCGCTTATGCAGGCAGACCTGGCGTCCCCCCAGCGTTCTTATATCAGGAGCAACCATACGCCAGTGCTGGAAGAAATCACGGAAACACCGGTGCTTACCGGTCCGATCAACAGCGAGATTGTGGAAGGCTTCAACGCGGTGAACTTGTCCTGGGATGCCGTACCTGGTGCTCAGGCTTATGTCCTGCAAATTTCACGCCTGCCTACCTTCTCGGCTACACTTACGGTCTATGACGAAGTAGTCTACGGCACCTCAAAAGTAATTAATGGCTTGCTGGAAAACACCAACTACTTCTGGCGGGTACGGCCCTTCAGCGCTTACCGAACCTGCACTGAGTTCTCTGATGCTGAAGCCTTCACCACCGGCAGTACCGTAGCAGCCGACGAAATTGAACTGCTTGACGTATTCAACGTGGCGCCGAACCCCGTAAGCGGCCAAGCCAACGTACAGATCAACTTAAAAGCCAATCAGGCCTTCCCGGCATGGGTTTCTGTGCACAACATGGCAGGGCAGGAAATTGCGCAGCTGGGCGAGGTGAAGGTACAGCAAGGCAGCAACACCTTTGAAGTGCCTGCTCAGAACCTCAGCCCGGGCGTATACCTCATTGGGCTCAGCAGCCCGGAAGGCCGGCAGTTTAAGCGGTTGGTGGTCACCCGCTAACTTTTGACTAAGCCGATGCCCTTCTTTTTCTGAAAGAGAAACGACAATTCACTTCTTACCAATAATGCCCAATGAACTACTTGTTTTATTGGGCATTATTATTGGTCCGGGCGGCAAAATCAGATGGCGCCTGCACATTGGATATAAAATAACAAATCTGCCAGATGAATTTAAAACGACACCCATTCTGTCTATTTCTGCTTATTTTGATAACCGGCTATACAGAATTGTCCGCACAGGCTACAGACAACTTCTGCGCCACCCCTCCCGGAAAAAGCGAGTGGCTGGAATCCTATCAGCGCAATCCGGAACATTACGCCGTCCGCTCAGACGAGTTGCGCTACATTCCAATGACCATTCACCTGGTCGGTACCGACGAAGGATCGGGCTTTTTTACCGGTGAGCAACTGGCAGATGCGCTTTGTACTTTGAATGAAGACTTTTTGCCTGCCGATTTGCAATTTTTTATTGCGGGAGACATCCGGTATATCAGCAATTCCACCTACTATCAGCATACGTTTGGGCAAGGGTTTCAAATGATGCAGGAGAACAACGTGCCCAACACCGTCAACTGCTACTTTGTGCAAGACCCCGCCGGGGCCTGCGGTTACTTCTCTCCCGGAGCCGATGCCGTAGCGATGTCAAAGGGTTGCAGCGGCGTCAATAGCCATACCTGGGCGCATGAGCTCGGGCATTTCTTTTCCCTGCCTCACACCTTTTCGGGTTGGGAAGGCACAGACTACAGCCCCATTGATCCTACTCCTGCGTTCATCAATGGCCGCCGGGTGGAACGCGTAGACGGTGACTTTTGCAGTACGGCGGGCGATGGCTTTTGCGATACGCCGCCCGACTACCTGAGCTACCGGTGGAATTGCAATAATGAGGAGTTGAGCAATGTGCAGCAAAAAGATCCGGCCGACTCCACCTTCCGCTCTGATGGCACGTACTTCATGAGCTACGCAAGCGACCGGTGCATGAACCGTTTTTCGGATGAGCAAATTACTGCCATGCGCGCTAATATTGAATTTCAGCGCCCGGGCCTCCTGCTCAACCCTTTCCTCCCGGATTTGATTCCGGATACCTTTGAAGTGGTGCTGACGGCCCCTGATTCCGGTGCTGTTTTTGACGTTACCAGCTCCGTTACCTTAGAGTGGGAAGCGGTGCCTGGTGCGATTGGTTACGCTATAGACTTTGATTTCTACGTGCCCTTTAATGGTGCTACCATCAACTTCAGGAGCTACACCGCATCCACCAATAGCCTAACCATCAATAACCTGCAATCCAACCGCACTTATGTTTGGAGGGTCCGCCCCTTCAGCCGCTATGATGGTTGCACAGTGTACAGCCCTCCCAAAGCATTCACGGTGGGCACTTTCGTGGACAGCAAAGAAGCAACATTAGCCAACTACGGGCTTAGGGCTTTCCCCCAACCGGCAAGCCTGAGTACCGGGCACTTCAGTGTGGCATACGAAATTCCCGGAAACGAGCTGGCCCAACTTCGCCTGATCAACAGCAGTGGACAGGCCGTGCAAAACCTGCAGTTTGAGGCGCTGCCCGGAAAGCAGGTGATAGAAGTCCCAACGAGGGGCCTGCCGCCCGGGTTTTACCTCCTGGAGCTGACGACAAACACCGGGCGGTGGGTGGAAAAATTGAGCCTGTCCCGTTAGGCGCTTCAGCTACCGGGTGGAGAACTGCCCGCCATTGTTTATCTTTCGGAAAAATGCAGACCGATGGCAAAAATTTTACACGCACTGGTTTTAATCCTTGGCCTGGCCACCGCAGCACAGGCGCAATCCAACTGGGAATTCCCTTGTGGCACGCCTCCCGGCAAATCAGACTGGCTGAAGCGGTACCAACAGGACCCACAGTATTTTCAGCGGGACAATGATACAATCTTGTACGTCCCGCTTACCATACACCTCGTAGGGACCGACTCCGGTAATGGGTTCTTTTCTCTTTCCGGGCTGAAAGCGGCCTTTTGTAAGCTCAACGAAAGCTTTGAAGAAGCCAACATTCAGTTTTTCAGGGCGGGGGAGATCAATTATTTGACGAATTCGGCCTGGTATTCCCACGAGACCGTCCTGGAAGGAGCGGAAATGATGTTCGCCAACAACGTTGATGGCACGTTAAACATCTACTTTGTCAATGACCCCGCCGGCAACTGTGGCTACAACCTGCCTTATGCAGGCATCGCCATGCGCAAAAGCTGCTCAGGCCCCAATGACAATACCTGGGCGCACGAAATCGGGCATGCCCTGGCTATTCCTCACCCTTTCCTGGGGTGGGAAGGCGGCATCAGCCATGATGGGTCGCAGACGCACAACTACAACAACCCGGCGCCTGAGATCATCACCTATGACTATACGTTCTTCCAGGACACCCTCATTGAAGACACCCTGATTATCGACACTGCATACGTAGAATTGCTGGATGGCAGCAACTGCAGCTTTGCCGCCGATGGCTTTTGTGATACCTCACCGGACTATCTGGCTCAACGCTGGTTTTGCGACGCCAATGGAGAAAGCCCGGTCCTTCAAACAGACCCTGCCGGCGCCACCTTCCGTTCGGATGGCAGCCTGATCATGGGCTATTCTGACGATGCCTGTCAGGCTCGGTTCACACCGGAGCAGATTGCCGCCATGCGTGCCGATCTGTATGATGAGAATCCGGACTGGATTTCACAGGAGCCGCCCATGGACCTTGTAGCGGGTACGGTTACGGAGTTTCTCAGCCCGGAAGAGGGCGCGGAATTGCCTTTTGATGAGGTATTGCTTTCCTGGGCGCCAGTTGAAAATGCGACCCACTACATCGTGCAAATCAGCCCACTGCCTACCTTTGGCCTACGGTCAGAGTATGTAGTGGAAGGGGAAGCCCTTGTGGTCACTGACCTTGTGGCTAACCGGGACTACTATTGGCGCATTACCCCATACAATGCCTATTCTTACTGTGCGCCGATTTCAGAAGTGCGCACCTTCAGCACCACTGATGTCAGCAGTGTGGCCGCAATCAATCAGCTGACTTCGCTCAGGGTTTTTCCCCAGCCGGTTGGCGCAGGAAATATGCTGACCGTAGACTTCACGGTCAATGCGCCGATTGAGGGCCGGATCAGGCTTTTCAACAGCCTTGGGCAGGCCCTTCAGGAGACTGCCCTGAACTACGGTGCCGGGCAGCACACCCTGCCGTTTCCAACTGCCCAGCTGCCAGCCGGATTGTACTTTCTGTCTGTTCAAACGGCGGAAGGACAAGCGGTCCGGCAAGTTGTGGTCGAATAAATTCAAGCAGCGGCTGTGGCTTTTCTTACAGAAGAGCACAGCCGCTACCCAGGCTTCCGCATCAGGAGGGTAAACAGGTGAGGCGCACCCACCAAAGGGGCACACTCAAACCAACCATCCTGCCTTGGCTTCATGTTCGGAAAACAGTCAAATGGCGACGCCGGATACTCCTCGAAGGCCTTTAGTCGCAGCCCCTGCCCCATTAGCGCATTGATCACCTCACTGATGCTGTAGTTCCAGGTGTACTCCATACGGGTGGTGCCCTCTTCCGGGTTGGCATAGGACCCCACGACTTCTTCTGCAAAAGACGGCGCTTCGGTCCCAAAATAGCTGCAAGCGTATTTTCCCGTGTCAAAGTCGAACATCATCAGCCCAGGATGGAACTCCGCAATGAAGAAAGTCCCGCCGGGCTTCAGGTGGCGGGCCACTACTTCCCCCCAGCGCTTAATATCCGGCAGCCAGGTAAGCACCCCATAGGAAGTAAAAACAATATCAAAGGTTTCCTCCAAATCGAGTGCTAAGACATCCGATTGCACGAAGCGGGCAGGAAGGCTCATATCTTCTGCGAGGGAGCGGGCGGTGGCAATCGCCTTGCCTGAAAAATCCACGCCCGTTGCCTGAGCTCCGAGCCTTGCCCAGGACAGGGTATCCTGACCGAAATGGCATTGCAGGTGAAGCAGGCTTTTGCCGGCCACCGGCTGCAGCGCTTGCAATTCCGGTTCCATCAGGGAAGACGCGCCATTTCTGAAGGCTTCCATATTGTAAAAGTCTGACTGCGGATGGAAGCCGGCCCAGCCGTCCCAAAGTTCACGATTAGCCTGTAGGTAGGTGTTCATGTTTTGCGGGCATGAGATTAATTGCGATATTGCCACTCTTTCAAATTACAGGAAAACAAAAATAGTTCCAGAACATGGCAGACCAGAAGAAAAACCCACAAAATAAACTCAATATAGAGTTGCCGGAAGAAGTAGCCGAAGGCGTTTACTCCAACCTGGCTATCATTTCTCACTCCAATTCAGAGTTTATCCTCGACTTTGTGCGCCTTGTGCCCAATGTGCCCAAAGCGAAAGTCAAGTCGCGCGTCATTCTGACCCCACAGCATGCCAAGCGGATGCTTAGGGCCTTGCAGGACAACATTCAGAAGTTTGAAGCCCAGTTCGGGCCAATTGATGAGTCCGGGCAGCCGCCGTTTCCACCGATGAGCTTTAACACGCCTAAGGCGCAGGCTTAAAAAAAGGTGAAGCAGTGAGGCTGCTTTGATCCGTCTCACCGCTTCCCCTTTTTTATTTCTCCTCCAGAAAGATTTCCGCCATCATGCAGCGGGCACTGCCGCCACCGTGCTGCTCAATCGTGTACAGCGGGCTATGCAGTACCTGCGTGTATTGTCCGATCAAATCCAATTGTTCGGGGGTGAGCGACTGATAAGCCTGCTCTGACATGACAAGGTAAGGCGTGCCGTCTTTACCGGCTACCTGCAGCATATTCCCGGCAAAGGCCATCATCTGATCCAGGGAAATTTCGATAATCGCTTTTCCGGTAGCGGCAAACTGCTCCTTGAGCAACTGTTGCTCTGCTTTGTCGGGCACGGCATCCAGGCAAATGACCGCGAAGTCCACGCCCAGCGCCATCATCACGTTGGTGTGGTAAATGGCTTTCCCGTCGCCATCTACGGCCGTGAAGGCTATTTTTTTGTAGCCCATCCTGTTGCAAAATGTCTCCAGCAGCGCTGCTTCTGTGCGCGGGCTCAGGCAGGCGTAGGCGATACGGTTGGGGCGGTCCAGGATAAGGCTCCCGGTGCCTTCCAGAAAACGGCCCTCGGCTTCCGTGCCTTCAAATTTTACCCGGTCACGGACCTCGAATTGAGCGGATAGCTGCTCAATGACATCCTCCCGGCGCTCTTTACGGCGGGTCGGCGCATGCATAGGGTACGTGGCTACAGTGCCATCCTGATGGAAAGTGACCCAGTTATTGGGGAAAATCGCATCCGGCTTGACCGGCATGGTCGTGTCCTCCACCACATGCACCTGAACACCGGCATCGCGCAGGCGGGCCACAAAAGTGTCGAATTCCTGGAGCGCCTGCTCCTCTATCTGACCCGAAGTGAGGTCTGGGTTCAGGCTCTGAAAGGCATTATTGGTGGCGGTTTCCGGGTTGTAACCGAAGTGCGCGGGGCGCACCATTAGCAGGTGGCTGGTAATTTGGCGTTCTTTCACGGGCTGTAATTTTTGCCGCAAAGATAGGTTTTGAGAGGGACAACCAACGCCCCTCCCCTGCTTTTTTACGATTCAGATGCAGCGGTGGCTGCCGGACGGCTGATGCTGGTCTTTTGCTGTTCCAGTACCAGGTCTGCCACGGTTTGAATCCACCGTGGGTCATCATTGAGGCTGGGGACAAGGTCCACATGCTCACCGCCCATTTCCTCAAATTCCTCCTGATATTCGGTGCCGATTTCGACAATGGTCTCCAGGCAATCCGCCACAAAGGCAGGGCTGAACACCAGCAGGCGTTTTGCCCCTTTCTCTGCCTGTTCTTCAATCGTCTTGATGGTGTAGGGCTGCGCCCAGGCTTCCGGGCCCAGACGGCTTTGAAAAGCGGTCGTGTACTGTTCCGGCTTGAGCCCCAGCTCTGCCACAATGGCTTTTGTGGTGGCGTGGCACTGAGCGGAGTAACAGAATTGGTTTACCGGAGATATATTCATGCAGCAATCCTCTTTTTTCGTACAGTGGCTGTTGGTAGGATCGCCTTTCCGGAGTTGCCGCTGCGGCAGCCCATGGTAGCTGAAAATGATATGGTCGTAGCTGTCCAGATCAAACTGACGGGCGTTGTCGGCGAATATCTTAATCATGCTGTGGCGGTCGTAGTAGGAGTTCACCATTTTGACATCCGGGATGATCTGCCGTTTGGAAAGTTCCTGCATGACCGCATCGTGCACAGAACCGGTAGTGGCCGAGGCGTACTGCGGGAACATCGGGATCACGGTGATTTCCGAGACCAGCGCTTTCTCCAGGTTTTCAATGGCATGGCCGATCGACGGGTTTTGGTAGCGCATAGCAAGCTCCACCACATACTCATCGCCAAGCAGTTCCTGCACCCCATCCCGGACGCGCTCACCGTAGAACTTAAGCGGAGAGCCCTCTTCGGTCCAGAGCATTTTGTAGAGCTTGGAAGAACTGCCGCTACGGAAAGGGGCAATGATGCCCCGCACCAGCAGGTTCCGGGGCAGCCATGGATAGTCAATGACACGGGGGTCGAGCAAAAACTGCTTCAGGTATCGATACACCGCCCCCCGGGAAGGGGCATCCGGAGTGCCTAAATTAACCAGTAGTACGCCTTTTTTTCCAATACTCGTCATGCCTTCGTTCTGTCTGTTAATACTCATTTTTTGGAATGTCACCCTTTCAAACGCTCGCCCGCTTTCTTAGTTTAAAACCTTGTTTTTATTTATGGCCATGTTAATGTATTTTTGGCCACTCACCTGGTCAGCCCGCAATCCTGGCCTAACTCAAAATACATTCCATGAAACGACCTCTTATCCTGGTTACTAACGATGACGGTATCACTGCACCGGGCATCCACACCCTCGTAGAAATCGCAAAATCACTCGGAGAAGTGGTAGTAGTTGCCCCGGACTCCCCTCAGTCGGGCATGGGGCACGCCATTACCATCAGCGGCCCGATCCGGCTTCATCCCAACAAACAGGTGTTTGAGGATGTGGAAGCCTACGAGTGCTCGGGCACGCCGGTAGACTGCGTCAAACTGGCTAAGCATGTGGTGCTGAAAGACCGGCAGCCTGATTTGTGCCTTTCGGGCATCAACCATGGGTCCAATGCCTCCATCAATATCATCTATTCGGGTACGCTTTCCGCGGCAATGGAAGCTTCCCTGGAAGGCATTCCGTCTATTGGGCTTTCGCTGCTCGACTATTCCCACGAAGCGGACTTCGAGCCTTGCGTGCCTTTTGTGAAAACCCTGGCGGAATGGGTTTTGAACAACGGGCTGGAAGAAGGCAGCCTGCTGAATGTCAACATTCCGGCCATCTCCAGGTCGGAGCTCAAAGGGCTGCGGGTTTGCCGTCAGGCGGATGCCCGATGGATCGAAGAGTTTACGGAAGCTGAAGACCCCCGGGGACAGAAATACTACTGGCTGACGGGCCGCTTCTCCAATGATGACGAAGCGGACGACACCGATATCTGGGCGCTGGAAAACAACTACATTTCTGTGGTGCCATCCATGCACGACCTGACCAATTACCGGGCCATCAAGACCCTTAAGCAAATTGAAAAACTGTAAGGCATGTTCCAGAAAAACAACCTCCTTTATGGCGTGCTGATCGGACTGCTGCTGCCAGCCGTTGGCTTTGCGCTCATTTATTTTGGGTATGGCCTGCTGGAAAACAGCGGCGTGGTAAGCGAGCGCGGCTTCTCCCCTTACTTTCGGGAGCGGACTTCCGCAGTGATTGCCATCTGCCTCAACTTGCTGCCGCTCAATAAGTTCATGAAAGCACGCGCCACTCAATCCATGCGGGGCATCGTCCTGGCTACGGTCGTTTTGGTGGCAGCCTGGGTCATTTACTTCGGGAAATACATCCTTTCATGAAGTACTACATCATTGCCGGTGAAGCATCAGGTGACCTGCACGGCAGCAATCTGATGAAAGGGCTAAAAGCAGAGGACGAGGCGGCCGATTTCCGGATATGGGGCGGTGATCTGATGGAAGCTCAGGGCGGCCATTTGGTGAAACATTACCGGGACCTGGCCTTTATGGGATTCTGGGAGGTCCTCAAGAATATCCGCACCATTCTGGGGAATATAAAAATGTGCAAGCGGGATATTCTCGTGTACCAGCCCGATGTGCTGATCCTGATCGATTATCCGGGCTTCAACCTTCGCATTGCAAAATGGGCTAAAGCACAGGGCATACGGGTGTTCTACTACATTAGCCCGCAGATTTGGGCCTGGCACAGCAGCCGGGTGCATGGCATCAAAGCCAGTGTGGACCGTATGTTCGTGATCCTCCCCTTTGAGCGTGACTTTTATGCGAAGTACGACTATGAGGTCGATTTTGTAGGGCACCCGTTGATGGATGTGGTCGAGGCATTTGAAGCGCCTGCAGATTTCACCGCTGCCCATCAGCTAAAAGATGCGCCCATCATCGCTTTGCTGCCCGGGAGCCGCAAACAGGAAATCGAGCGCCTGCTCAATGTCATGCTCTCCATCGTCCCCGACTTCCCTGGTTATCAATTTGTGATTGCAGGCGCACCTTCTCAGGAGCGGGCCTTTTACGAGCAAGTCATACAGCAGTCGCCGCTTTCCAAAGAAGCCACAGAACGGGTCCATTTTACCAATAACCAAACTTATGCCTTATTGCAACACGCGGAAGCCGCCCTCGTCACCTCCGGCACCGCTACTCTGGAGACCGCCTTGTTTGAGGTGCCGCAGGTCGTCTGCTACAAAGGCAGCCCCCTCTCCTATTACATCGCCCGGCAGGTCGTAAATGTGGATTACATTTCTCTGGTCAACCTTATTGCCGACCGGGAAATCGTCAAAGAACTCATACAGGACGACTGCAACCCGGAACGTATACGGGAAGAGCTGTCAGCCATTTTGGCCGGTGGCCACCGCCGGGAATCCATGAAAGCCGATTATGCCGCCCTTAAAAATCAAATCGGGCAGGGCGGTGCCTCCCGCAAAGCAGCCCGGCTTATGGTGCAGTACGCTCAGGCTGAAAGTTAACCGGTAACGCGGACCAGCTTCGCCCGCTGTGTTTCCAGGGTACCCAAAGGCTGCAAATCGAAACCCTCTGCCTTTGCGGCTTGCTTAAAGTCGTCCACATGCCCGGGCGCTACTGCCGTCAGCAGGCCCCCACTGGTTTGTGGGTCGCAAAGCAAAAAGCGCTGCTCATCCGGTAGTTTTTCAATCTTGTGGCCGTAGCTGCTCCAGTTGCGATGGGTGCCGCCAGGTATGCACTTTTCGCCCAGGTAGTAATCCAGCACCTCCCTGTCGAGAAGGGGGACCTGATTGAAGTTCACCGTAGCGCTCAGCTCACTGGCTTCACACATTTCACTCAGATGCCCCAGTAAGCCAAAGCCTGTCACATCCGTCATGGCATGGACATAGGGGAGGCGGGCAAAAACAGCCCCCACTTTGTTGAGTTGGACCATGCTGTCGCGGGCCATTGTGCTGTGCTCCGGTTTCAGTTTTTTCTTTTTTTGTGCCGTGCTCAAAATGCCTACGCCAAGGGGCTTGGTCAGAAAAAGCACATCCCCTGCTTTGGCGCCCCCGTTCATCTTGAGTTCGTCCTTTTTTACCCGGCCCGTAACTGCAAGCCCAAAAATCGGCTCCGGGCTGTCGATACTGTGCCCGCCCGCCAGCGGGATCCCTGCCTCCTGACAAGCCCTGCGCCCGCCTTCAATTACCTGATTGGCAACTTCGGGCGGCAGTTTGTCAACAGGCCACCCCAGGATGGCGATAGCGACTAAAGGCGTGGCCCCCATGGCATAAATATCGCTGATGGCATTGACGGAGGCGATCCGCCCAAAGTCAACCGGGTCATCAACGATGGGCATAAAAAAGTCTGTGGTGCTTACGATGGCTGTGCCGTCGCCCAGGTCAAAAACCGCTGCGTCATCCCGCTTGTCATTGCCGACCAGGAGGCCCGGAAAAGGTGTTTTTTCGTTGGCGTGCGCCAGGATTTCATCCAGGACTTTGGGGGCGATTTTGCACCCGCAGCCGGCACCGTGGCTGTATTCGGTCAATTTGTATTCCATTCAGTGTTGTTTTTGATTGGCGAACGCAATTAGGGTATCGGCGGTTTGAGCCGGGTCGTCTTTTTCTACCGGTACGGAATAAACGGTCTGCCGCCCTACCTTTTCAAAAGTATGGTGGTGATAGGCTTTGTCGTAATAGACCAGGGCGATTTCAGCCGCCTTATGGTAGTCCTTTTCCTCCAGGGCTTCAAGTGCCGCCTTCAGGTGCTGCCCGCCGAGCCGTTTGCGGATCCGCCCGAAAGCTTCAGCCAGCTGCGCATCCGAAAAGGAGGCATACTGCTGTACCAGGCGGTTGAGCCGGTCTTCGTGGCTCACCTGCAAGTCGAATAACGGGGCTTCGGTCATGGTTTTCCAGAAGCCTTCCGGGATATAAACCCTGCCAATGGCCCGGCTTTCATTTTCCAGCCAGATCCGTTGTTTAGGGTTCAACTGCCGGAACGCCTCCCACAGGTCATTCTCAAATTGCCGGACGGTGGGTTGTGGCGATTCGCCAAGGGCGCCAAAGGTGGAGCCTTTATGGTGGGCCAGTTTTTCCAAATCAATGACTTGCTCGCCTGCGGCTTTCAGCGCGTGAATGACTTCTGTCTTCCCGGCACCCGTTGGGCCGCCCACGATCAGGAAATTCGCTTTTACCTCAGCAAGGGCTGCCTGCACCCAGGTCCGGTAGGCTTTGTACCCTCCCCTGATGACCTGCACTTCAAAACCACTCAGGTCCAGCAGCCAGCCTACACTGCTGCTGCGCTGCCCGCCCCGCCAGCAGTGCAGCTGCACCTTTCCTGCCGGTGCCAGGGCTTCAGCCTGTTCTACCAGTTCCCGCATTTTGGGGCCAACGAACTCCAGGCCGCGCAGGAAAGCTTTTTTGGGGCTCACCTGCTTGTAGAGCGTGCCTACTTCTGCCCGTTCTTCGTTTGAAAAGAGCGGCAAGTTATGTGCGCCCGGGATGTGGGCTTCCCCAAACTCGGCTGGCGTACGGACATCCAGCAAGGGGATGTCCGGCAGTTGCTCAACGGCGTCCTCCGGAGTGATATAGGTGATTGCCATGTATTTTACTCTGCTTTTTCCCAATCCATACTGCGCTTGACGGCTTTTTGCCACCCCGCGTAGCGACGGTCCCGCTCATCAGCCGCCATCTCCGGTTGGAAGGCAATATCCAGTTGCCACTTTTGTTCCAATTCTTCCGATTTCCAATATCCGGTAGCAAGGCCAGCGAGGTAGGCAGCGCCCAGGGCGGTCGTTTCGATGATCCTGGGGCGCTCTACCTGAACGTCCAGCATGTCGGACTGGAACTGCATGAGGAGGTTGTTCGCGCTCGCCCCGCCGTCTACCCTCAGCGCCTGGAGCGGAAAGCCGGCATCTTTTTCCATCGCATTCAGCACGTCCTTCGTTTGGTAAGCCAGTGATTCCAGCGTGGCGCGGATGATATGGGCTTTGCCGGTGCCTCGGGTCAGGCCAAAAATAGCGCCCCGGGCGTACATGTCCCAGTAGGGCGCGCCGAGGCCAGCAAATGCAGGCACAACATATACGCCATCCGTATCCGTAACCTTCATGGCGTAATACTCGGAATCCGGTGACTCATCGATAATCTTCAAGCCGTCCCGCAACCACTGAATGGCAGCGCCGGCTATAAAAACACTGCCCTCCAGCGCGTACATTGGCTTCCCGTCCAGTCCACAGGCAACCGTTGTCAGCAGGCCATGCTTGGACCGGACCATTTCATGCCCGGTGTTCATCAGCATGAAGCAGCCGGTGCCGTAGGTGTTTTTGCCCATGCCGGGCTTCACACAGGCCTGCCCAAACATCGCAGCCTGCTGGTCACCGGCAATCCCGGCAATGGGAATCGGCTTGCCAAAAAGATAGGCTTGTGTTTCTGCGTACACTTCGCTGGAAGATTTAACCTCAGGAAGCATAGACCTGGGCACGCTGAGGATGTCAAGCAGGTGGTCGTCCCACTCCAGGTTTTTGATATTATATAATAAGGTGCGCGAAGCATTGGTATAATCCGTCACATGCTGCTTGCCTCCGCTGAGCTTCCAGATGAGCCAGGAGTCGATGGTCCCGAAACAAAGCTCGCCAGCTTCGGCCTTGGCTCTGGCCCCTTCCACGTTGTCCAGTATCCATTTGACTTTGGTGCCGGAAAAGTAAGCATCAGCCAGGAGGCCGGTGTTCTCGCGCAGGTAGGGTTCGTGCCCGTCTTTCTTAAGCTGGTCACAAATTTTTGCCGTGCGCCGGTCCTGCCAGACGATTGCATTATGGATAGGCTCCCCCGTGTTGCGGTCCCACACCACGGCTGTTTCCCTTTGGTTGGTGATGCCGATGCCAGCGATGCGTTCTGCCGGAATGCCCTGCTTGCGAAGGACGCCCTGCGCAACCTTCAGCTGGGTATTCCAAATTTCGTTGGGGTCATGTTCCACCCAGCCCGCTTTGGGGTAAATCTGGGTGAATTCCTGTTGCGCGGTGGCAACGATACTGCCTTCCTGATCAAAGAGAATGGCCCGGGAACTCGTGGTCCCCTGGTCAAGAGCAAGGATATATTGGTCCATATGAATGTTGGTGTAATAATGATTTGATTAAGGGTAGCATGCCAAAAATATAAATTGTAGGCATATCTGCAAGGAATCTCATTTGATTTTCCGGCAATTGCCTGCCTGCAAAAAAATAGCTGGCAAGTCAACTATTGCCCCCGGATTTGCTTTCTCCTAAAAGCATCTACAATCATCAATCTACAAACATTAAATGAGTAAACCGAAGCCAGACCTTACCCGAGAACTTCTTTCCTTTGATAAAGTACCGCAACTGTCTGAGCGGGACCTAGCTTACACCACTGCCGACCCAAGGCTCAAACCTTTTTATAAGTACCCCGTCACGCTGGAGGCCTTCGAGTCGGTCATCCGGGACAAAGCTTTTGACCGGGAACGGCGGGAAACGCTGGTCCGGGCACTCAAAGCCCAATACGAGGGCAAGGAACTGAGCGAGCGCACCCGCAGCAGGATAGATGCTTTGCTGGAAGCCAATACCTACACCGTCACGACAGCCCACCAACCCAGCCTGTTCACCGGCCCGCTTTACTACATTTACAAAATCATTTCCACCCTCAACCTGGCAGAACAGCTCGGGAAGGCCTATCCGGATTATAATTTTGTCCCCTTATTCATCACCGGGGGGGAAGACCACGATTTCGAAGAAGTGAACCACCTGCATATTTTCGGCAAGACCGTCACCTGGAAAAATGGCCACAGCGGGCCTGTAGGCCAGATGCCGCTTGACGGATTGCAGGAAGCTTTGGACACCTTAATAGATATCATGGGCGATTCGCCCTCTGCTCAGGAACTGGCGGAACTGTTCAAAGCTGCCCTTGAAGGCAAAACAAAGTACAGCGAAGTCGCTTTTGACCTGACCCACCGCCTGCTGGGTGAATACGGGCTCGTCATTCTTGACCCCAGCCATCCGGATTTGAAAGCTTCCTTTACGCCCTTCATCCAAAAGGAGATTTTTGAGCAGCCTTCCAAGTCATTGGTCGAGGGCACCGTGAAGGAACTGGAAGCCGCTGGTTTTTCAGAACAAGCGTATCCAAGGGAAATCAATTTCTTCTACCTGGGCCAAGGTTTCCGGGAGCGCATTGTGCAGGAAGGAGCAACCTTTAAGGTGCTCAATCAGGATATTTCCTGGACGGCAGCGGAACTCGAGGCAGAAATCGGGGCCAACCCGCAGCGGTTCAGCCCCAATGTGGTCATGCGGCCGATTTATCAGGAGCACATCCTTCCCAATCTGGCTTACATCGGCGGGGGCGGAGAAATAGCGTACTGGCTGGAGCGCAAAAAACAATTTGAAGCCTTTGGGCTGAATTTCCCTATGCTCATCCGCCGAAACTCCGTGCTGTTCGTTGACAAGGGCACCCGCAAACGATTGGACAAGCTCGATCTGCAGGTGGAAGACCTCTTCGGGGATATTGAAGCGCTGATCAAGGAGTACGTGAGAGAAAATACCGAAAATGAGATCAGTCTTTCGGAGGAGAAAAAAGCCCTGGCGCAGGTTTTCAAACAAGTAGAAGCCAAAGCTCAGGAGGTAGACCCTACGTTGCGCAAGGCAGCAGCTGCGGAAGGGGCCCGTCAAATGAACAGCCTGAATCAGCTCGAGGGCAAGCTTATGCGGGCTGAAAAGCAGCGCCACGATACCGCTGTCAATCAAATGCGCACCCTTAAAGAAAAGCTTTTCCCCAATAACGGGCTTCAGGAGCGCTACGACAACTTCACGATGTACTATCTGAAATACGGACGGAGCTTTTTTGAGTCCCTGATTGAGCACCTCGACCCGCTTGACAACCGCTTTGTCGTGCTTATTGATGCCTAAACAGCCCCGCGGCCGAATTAAAAATGCACTGCTGAACCATACTCAGCAGTGCATTTTTTGTTTCCCGCAAATGAAAAATGAAAGTTTTTGAGCTTTTTATCCTTCTAATCACCAGTTAAAAAACACTTTTATTTTCACAATAAACCAGTATAAATCCATCTAAATATGAATATATCGTCTTTTGTTTCGGTTGTTTTTTTTCACAATAGCCCGTTTTTGTCTTTGTTATCCCCTGTTTTTATTAAGATGTTTGTAATGTCAAACGAAGATAGAAGCCGGTGAATGAATCGGCTCTCAAAATTTGGGATTTTTATTTGGGATTTTAGTTTGCCTCTTATAGCAAGTCGGATCTGGGAAAATCTGACTTGCTATACGGCAACTACTTCCAAACCTTGAAAGACAATTAAGCCTCCTCTTCAGGAGGGCCTAATATAAAGATTTATACTTTTCAACTAGCTCTTGCTAGTTTTCGTACATGTTCATGGGATTATGAATGATAAGTCGTACTGAGATTCAGTGCGACTTATTTTTTTGCGCCAAAGATAGTAAAATCCAGAAGAACCAGGATAACGCCCCAGATAAACACCTGAAAATATTTTTTAATACGTTTGTTTTTAGAAAAAAGATGCTGTTTTTTCGGAACATTCGACAGAAACAGCCGTATAGATAGCTAAAGGCAGGGATGCGGGCCCACCTTAAAAAGAAATGTTTGGTACACCTGTTCCCAGCAAACTTCAAAAAAGTGATTGGAAGTTTGAAGCAAAATTTGTTTCTTTGTGACATAGGACGTCGAAATGCGTCTACACACATAGTAGCAATCATCTTGCCCCACCATTCCCCTTGGCTTCGGAAACTCCGGAGTTCCCTTCATAAAGAAAGTGCTATGGCATTTGCTGTAGCAGGTTTGGTATTTTTCCAGGTTTGACGATAGTCAGTAAATTATTTTTTCGGTAGTAATCAGAGCTATTTGGTCTGTCTATGACTATTCCAGCCCTTATCGCTATTGATCCTAATCTGTTAAATACCATTTTTCAGCTAACAAATTCATAATCCAGATGCAAAGAATTTTACCATCTTCCATTCGCACAAGGTTATTGTGTAAGCTGAAGAGCCCGAAGAACCGCTTATTAATGATGCTTCCGCTCTTCTTTTTATCGATTTCCGTTTTGCAGGCACAGATCACAGTCGACTTCCAGGTCACTGAGCCTGCCTGTTTTGGTCAACCCAACGGCAGCGTGACAGCGACTGCTACAGGAGGGAATGCTCCCTACAGTTACACCTGGAACACCGGTGCTGTAGGGCCTGTGCTTTCCGGGATTACGGCAGGCACCTACACCGTTACCGTGGTGGATGCCTCCAATAATTCCGCCATTAAGAATGTTACAGTTACCCAGCCGGAGTTGGTCAATGTAGACATTACGGCGGACAACTGTACCCTGCCCATTACCATTACGGCAACGGGCAGCGGCGGAGAGCCTCCCTACAATTACAACTGGAACACCGGGCAGAATGGTTCTACCATCACTGTTCCGGGGGCGGGCACTTACTGTGTTACCATGACCGATCAGGACCTATGCGGTGCCGTGGAGTGCATAACGGTTGATTTCACGCCTCTGGATGTCAACGTCAACGTTAACAATATAACCTGCCCGGGTGATAACGACGGGCAAATCACCGCAACACCAATTGGCGGCACTCCCCCGTTCACTTATTTGTGGAACACCGGCGCGGTCACCTCTTCTATCAGTGGCTTGTCGCCGGGCACTTACACTGTAACCGTTACAGATAGTGAAGGCTGTCAGGCGGTCGGCTCAGGCACCGTGATTGAACCTCCTGCGCTCTTTGCCAATGCTACCGGGCAAAATCCGGTTTGTGTGGGGGACGACAACGGATCAGCTTCTGTGGTTGCTTCCGGCGGCACCCTACCCTACAGCTACCTGTGGAGCACAGGCGCAACGACCACTTCCATTGCGGGCCTTGCTCCCGGAGGCTATTCCGTAACAGTTACGGATGCCAACGGCTGTACCGCTGTAGACAATGTGGTCATCGCTCCTTTGTCTAACCTGAATGTATCCCTGCAAAAGAACGACGAGAGCTGCCCTGATCAGAATGACGGGTCCATTACGGCCTTTCCGGTAGGCGGCGTGCAGCCGGTTTCCTACAGCTGGAGCAATGGCGCGGCCACACAGACGATTTCCGGTCTGGCACCGGGCGTGTACGCTGTGACCGTGACGGATGCTCAGGGGTGTCAGGATGTAGCTTCTACCATAATCATGGCAGCCTCAGACCTTGAAATTACGACTATTGCAAACGACGTGACGGTGTGTGACGGGGCCAACGGTTCCGCAACCGTTTCCGTTACCGATGGTGCGGGCCCATTCACTTATCAGTGGAGTACAGGCGCGACGACTCAGACGATTTCCAACCTTCCCGGTGGTATATATATGGTGACCGTTACCGATGTAAATGGCTGTACAGCTACCGACGGGGTAGTGATCGACACCCCACCTAACCTGATTGTTTCAATTATCACCTCAGAGTCTACCGTTTGCCTGGGTGAGAATACCTCCACAGCCACTGCAACTGTCTCAGGTGGCACGGCTCCATTCACCTATCTCTGGAGCACAGGAGAGACCACTCAGCAAATTATGGGCCTGGGCGCAGGCACATACACGGTTACCGTAACGGATGCCGCACAGTGCCAGGACGTTGCTACGGTGGTTATTGAAGCCGCACCAAGCCTCGGCTTAACCATCAGCGGAGACGAAACCGTTTGCGATCCGGAAGGCGAAGGTTTTGCCACAGCCACTCCAATTGGCGGCACACCGCCGTTTACCTACAACTGGAGCAACGGCAGCACCACCGCTTCCATTGGCAACCTGCCCGAAGGCACCTACACCGTAACGGTGACGGACGCCCTTGGCTGTACCGCAATCGAGTCTATTGACATTGAAATTGTGGACGACTTTATCCTCGACATTATTGTGACCAACCCACTTTGCCCGGAAGACGAGAACGGAAGTATACTGGCTGAAGGCTGGGGGGGCACCCCACCTTATATCTATCAGTGGAGCAACGGTGTGACCGGCACTCCGCTGCTAGAGAATATTGGAGCAGGCAACTACAGCGTTACCGTAACAGACCAGAACGGCTGCCAGCTCATTGAGAACTTCACGCTGGTTGACCCGCCAGCTGTAGTGGCAGATATTTCAGCAACTCAGGAATTGTGCCCCGGCGAGACAACCGGCATGGCAATGGCAATGGCCAGCGGCGGCACCCCTCCCTACACTTATCTTTGGAATACCGGCGCTACGACTCAGATGATCACCGGGCTGAGCGCAGGAACTTATACCGTAACTGTTACAGACGCTAACGGATGTGAGGACCTGGCAGCAGTGGTGATCGAAGAAGCCTCAGCACTCGTTGTGGTGATTAGCGGTGATGAGACCATTTGCGACCCGGAAGGCGAAGGCTTGGCGACCGCTATGGCTTCCGGTGGCAATCCTCCGTATACTTACCAATGGAGCACCGGCGCTACGACTCAGGCTATAGCCAACCTGCCTGAAGGTTCCTACAGTGTGACGGTCACCGATGCGCTGGGCTGTACTGCGGTAGATGAAATTGATATTGATATCGTAGATGATTTTATTCTGGATATCATCGTCACCAACCCACTTTGCCCCGGCGACGAAAACGGTAGCATCCTGGCTGAAGGCTGGGGAGGCACCCCACCTTATATCTATCAGTGGAGCAACGGTGTGACCGGCACCCCGCTGCTGGAAAACATTGGAGCAGGCAACTACAGCGTTACCGTAACAGATCAGAACGGTTGCCAGCTCATAGAAAACTTTGTGCTGACAGACCCTCCTACCCTTGTTGCAACCATCAATGCTACAGTTGATGTATGCCCCGGCGAATTTACGGGAACAGCTATGGCGGTAGGCATGGGCGGCACACCTCCTTACACCTACGAATGGAGTACAGGGGCGACGACTCAAATGATTACCGGCTTAGGTGCAGGCACTTACACCGTTACCATTACGGATGCCAACGGTTGTCAGGCAGCGAAGTCCGTTGAAATTGGTGAATACGATGGCGTTACCGCTGTCATTACCGGAACAGATATCGTATGTGGTGCTGAGACAGACGGTATGCTCACCGCCATGTCTACATCCGGCACGCCACCGTTCACCTACGTATGGAGCACCGGCGCAACCACCCAAACCATCATGAACCTCGGTGCAGGCACCTACAGCGTCACAGTTACCGATGCCAATGGCTGTACAGACGATACGTCCTTCACCATTGATGTAAGCGATGACCTTGCTGTCAACGGCACAAGCAAGAACCTGCTTTGCTTTGGAGACGGAACGGGCGAAGCAACAGCTAACCCTACCGGAGGCACGCCACCCTACACCTATCAGTGGAACAACGGATCAATGGCGCCAGCTATTCTGAACGTACCTGCCGGATTCTACAGCGTAACGGTAACGGACGACAATGGCTGTACGGCCTCTCAGACATTCGTCATTTCTCAGCCTACTGAAATTGAGGTTGATGCGAATGCAGGTGGGCTGGTTTGCCCAGGCGAAATGAACGGGACCGCTATGGCAATGGCAAGTGGCGGCACACCTCCCTACTCCTATGAGTGGAGCACCGGTGCCACTACACAAATGATTACCGGCCTTGGCGCTGGCACTTACACGGTCACCGTCACCGATGCCAACGAATGCGAAGCAACAGCAATGGTAACCATAGTAGAAGCACCTGAACTGGACATCAACGTAGATGCCCCTGAGGTAGTTTGCGGAGCGGGCAATACCGGCGAGGCTTCTGTAGAGGCGACAGGCGGCCTGCCACCTTACACCTACGAATGGAGCACGGGTGAATCCGATACAAATATTGAAAACCTCCCTGAGGGTACTTACTCCGTTACCGTCACGGATGCCAATGGCTGTACGAAGGTTGAAGAAATCTTTATTGAAGTCATTGAAGACTTTTCCATCACCGTAGTGCCAAGAGACGTGCTTTGCAACGGTGACAATACCGGCAGCATTTTGGTAACTGCAGAGGGCGGTACGGCACCTTACTCCTACGAATGGTCTACCGGCGATACGCTCAGTGAGCTGATCAACCTGCCGGCAGGGCAATACAGCCTGACGGTCACCGATGCCAATGATTGTACCCTGTCCGAAACAGTGACAATCGGCGAGCCACCATTGCTTGAACTAGACCTTGATGTGACGGACGTTACCTGTGCGAACGCGGGCGACGGGCAGGTCATCATCAACGTATCAGGCGGCAATGATGCCAGTTACACCATTTTTGTTGACGGCACTGAAGTGGCTTCAAATACCATTACAGGGCTCTCAGGGCCAGACACCCTGATTGTAACAGTACGGGATGCTAACTTCTGTGAAACGTCTGACACCGCTATCATCAATGAGCCGGAAGCGATAGAACTGAGCCTGGATGTGCAAAACAATCCTTGTAATGGTGATATGCTGGGCGCAGTGATGACCACTGTTTCCGGAGGAAATATGCCTTACAACTTCGAGTGGAGCAATGGCGCTACCACACCCGACATCATGGGCGTGCCCGCTGGCACTTACTCCGTAACCGTAACCGATATTGAGGGCTGTACCGCAACAGCAGAAGCTACCGTAGCGGAGCCTGATCCGATCAGCATTACCCTCAACAAAACTGATATTTTCTGCGACGACGATGGCACGGGTTCCATCACGGCTGTAGTAACCGGTGGCACACCTGCTTACACCTACGAGTGGAGCAATGGTGAAACAACGGCTACCATTGATGGCCTGCAGCCGGGTCAGTACACCGTTACCGTAACAGACCTGAACGAGTGTACAGCCATGGCTTCTGTCACGATAGATGCCTTCCCAAGCCTGAGCCTGACACCGATCGCCACTTCGCCACAGTGCTTTGGCGAGTCAACTGGCGCGGCTGCAGTGTCGGTTTCCGGCGGTACGCCACCGTTCTCCTATCAGTGGAATACGGGCAGCACCACACCGGAGCTCATTAACCTCCCGGCAGGCATTTACGAAGTTACTGTAACCGATGATGCCGGTTGTACCGGAACGGCAATTGTTGGCGTAGCGCAGCCGGAAGAACTGATTGCTTCCATATCCTCGTCTATGACAGAAGACGTTAGCTGTAATGGCTTGTCTGATGGGCAGGCCAGCGTGGAAGTGACCGGCGGCACCATGCCCTTCACCTACGAGTGGAGCAATGGCCAAACGACACCTACCGCAACCAACCTGTCCGCAGGTACCTACACTGTAACCGTTACCGATGCGAACGACTGCGAAGATATCCTTACCGTGGAAATCAACGAGCCGGAAGCGATCGACCTTAATATTACTGCCGATGTAGGCAACACTTGTGAGAATACAAGCGACGGCGCTGTAAGTGTTAGCGCAATGGGAGGTACGCCCCCGTTCTTCTACGAGTGGAGCAATGGTGCGACAACACCTTCCATCTCTAACCTGCCGGCAGGTACTTACACCGTTACGGTCACCGATATTGCAGCGTGTACAGCTACGGCAAGCATTGATGTGAATGCCTTCCCTGCTCCATCCTGCTCTATTGAAGTAACGAACCCTATCTCTACCGCTGGAAACGACGGTGAAGCGACCATTACGGTCACAGGAGGCACGGCACCTTATACCTACCTCTGGAGCGATGGCCAAACCACACAAACCGCAACCGGCCTGGCTTCCGGCGACTATACCGCAACTGTAACGGATGCCAATGGCTGTGAAACGACTTGTATGGTCACTGTAGCGCCTCCGGCTCAATTGGGTGACTACGTTTGGCTGGATGAAGACCGCGATGGTATTCAGGACCCGAACGAGCAAGGCATTGAAGGCGTGATGGTCATCCTGCAGATCCCTGCTGAGAACGACCCGATCAACGTCGATACCATGTTCACGGATGCCAACGGCTTCTACCTCTTCAATGTAGATCCGGGTGAATACAAAGTACAGTTTATCGCACCGGGTGGCCTGGTCTTCACGGCACCTAACCAGGGTGTAGACGATGCACTTGACAGTGATGCCGACACCCTGATGGGCATGACTGGTATCTACGTCATCAATGCAGGGGATTCTAACCTGACGGTTGATGCCGGCCTTTACACCAAGTGCGACAACATTGATGATCCGGGGCTCATTGGTCCTAACCAGTTCCTGTGCGGTCCTGGCAACGATCCAGACCCCATCATCAACATCGAATCGCCCTCAGGTGGTAGCGGCGCTATCGAGTACCTGTGGATGCAGAGTACCGTAGCCGGTCCGTTCAACCTGCAAACCTGGCAGATTATTCCGGGCGCTACCGGAGATTCCTACGACCCGGGGCCACTTTCTGAAACCACTTACTTTGCACGATGTGCCCGCCGGGAGTGCTGTATTGTATACCTGGAAAGCAACATCGTCACGATCGAAGTAGGCAATGTAGCTGTAGCGGACATTAATGGCCCTGACTTCATCTGTGTAGATGAGCCAACGACCTTCTTTGCAGGCCCAACCGGCGCCAATGCCCAGATATCCTGGTCCATGAGCCCGGGCCTAAGCCCACAAAGCGCAACTGGCCCGCAGGTGAATATCACCGCTTCCTCACACGGTTCTTTCACCATTACGCTGCAGGTAACCGAGAACGGATGTACTTCAACGGATATAGAGACGATTACCGGCACCAACAGCCCAATTTACTGTGGCTCGCCAATGCCGCTCACCGCTGAAGTGACCAATGAGGTTGACGGAGAAGTCATGGTCAGCTGGATGACGGAGGAGTTTATTCAGGATCATACCTACACCGTCGAACACTCTGCTGATGGCGGAGAACGATTCGTGGAAATTGCGACTGTAGAAGAACCCTCTGCCTACCTTGGCGTGATGAACTACTACGAGCAAATGCACGAGGATGCCAAGCGTGGCCGCAACCTTTACCGCCTGCGGATCGAAAACCCACAGGGGGACATCTTCTACTCCGAGGAAGCAGAAGCCATTCTCTACGGAGATTCGGAAATTGCACTGCTCTATCCGAACCCGGCAGAAGAAGTAGCCACACTTGAGCTGTTTGAGACCTTCGGGGAATCCGTGACGGTAGAACTGCTGGGTGTTCAGGGCAATGTCATCTACGCACAGCAGCTGGCACCCGATGCTCAGCAACTGGAACTGGATGTCAAACAACTGCCATCCGGCACCTACTTCGTCAAGCTGAACTACAGCAAGTCAGGCGTTAAAGTCCTGAAATTGACGAAGAAGTAAGCGAATTTGTTAGCTTTAGTATATTGAAAAGCTGTACCGGGAGGCTCCCGGTACAGCTTTTTTCATTCCGCTCCTCTCCTTTTTATATCCTGGGCGCACTCAATTTCTGGTACCAAACAGGCTTTTTAGAGAAGAAAAAATATCAACTTAAATACTTGTCAATCAAACTATTAAAGCAATCAAAAGTATATTTTACTAAATTCCTATCGGGTTAGTATTGTTTTATTCAGCCTAAGGCTGTATACTTGCACTATGAAACAAAAGCAATATACCATGCAAGCCTTGATGAGCCAAGATATGTTCCGGCGGTGTCTGCGAATGCGATGTTGTTGCTGCTCCTGCCCCACCCTCTGATTCGCGATTCTTTCCAACTGAATTTTCTAACCAAATTACCGGGCTGATTGCAACCGATTGCCCCTAAAACGCTATTGACCAAACCCAAAAGTTTGACCATGTCTGCTACAACTATACCCACTGAAGACCAGAAAGATATTGAGGAACTGAAGCAACGCATCGACGGCTTCTATTCCGGAAAAGAAGATGAAGAGCGCTTCAAGCTCTACCGCCTGACCCGCGGCGTTTACGGGCAGCGGCAGTTCGGGGTGCAAATGTTCCGCACCAAGATACCTTACGGCAAAATCACCACCGCCCAGCTCAAGGCACTTGCGGATATCTCCGAGCAGTACACGAATGGGAACCTTCACCTCACTACCCGGCAGAATGTACAGATGCACTTCGTCAAGCTTAGCGATTCGCCGTTAATCTGGGAAGACCTGGCAGCGGCAGGCCTGACCGCCCGGGAAGCCTGCGGGAATACCGTACGCAACATTACCGCCTCCCCTACAGCTGGCATTGACCCGGAGGAGCCCTTTGATGTGGCACCTTATGTACAAGCTACGTTCGAATACTTCCTGCGCAATCCGATCTGCCAGGAAATGGGCCGTAAGATCAAGCCCGCCTTCTCTTCCAGCGAGCGGGACTCCGCCTATACCTATTTTCATGACTTTGGGTTCATCCCCCGCCTGCGGGAGCACGAGGGCGAGCTGCGCCGTGGGTTCAAAGTAGTGATTGGGGGCGGGCTCGGTGCTGTGGGCGCCATTGCTCAGACCGTTTACGAATTCCTGCCGGACGATCAGATTATCCCCTTCATGGAAGCCTGCATCCGGGTTTTTGACCGCTACGGAGAACGCGAAAAGCGGATGAAAGCCCGCATGAAGTTCCTGATTAAGAAAATGGGCGTGGAAGCGTTTATGAAGCTGGCAAAGGAAGAATGGCCCAGCCTGCCTCAGCAGTCTGTGCCGATAACACCTGAGCCCGAAGCAATCCACCTGCCGGATGCACCACAGGGGCGCTCCGAAATTAAGGATCAGGAACACTATCAGCGGTGGCTGGTACTGAATACATTCCGCCAGAAGCAGGAAGGCTTTTACGCCGTGCAGGTGAAGGTGCCGCGCGGAGACATTCATGCCCGTATCGCCCGCCCACTGGCAGATCTTGTCAGGGCTTATGCCGCTGATGACATCCGGATAACAGTACAGCAGGGATTGTTGCTTCGCTTTGTACGCCCGGAAGCGCTGCCTTTCCTCTACAACGGATTGGTGGGATTGGGGCTGGCAGGCCTGGGAGCGGACAGTATAGCGGATGTGACTTCCTGCCCTGGCACTGATACCTGCGCATTAGGTGTTACCAACAGCACCGGGCTGGCCTCAAAGCTGGAAGAAATGCTCCTGGAAGAATACGATGAGTTGCTGGAAACCAGTGATATCCGCATAAAAATCAGTGGCTGCATGAATTCCTGCGGTCAGCATATGGCCGCCCAGATAGGCTTGCATGGCAGTTCTATTAAGACCGGGGCGCAGGTCCTCCCCGCTATGCAGGTGGTGCTGGGCGGTGGCGTTGCACCTGAGGGTGAAGGGTTCATTGCCCAGAAAGTCATCAAGTTGCCTACAAAGCGCATCCCGCAAGCCTTGCGGGCCCTGCTTGATGATTTCCGGTCAAACGGCACTGCCGGCCAGCGCTTCAATGAATACTTTCAGGAGCAGGGGAAGCGCTACTTCTATAAGCTGCTCAAGCCCCTGGCAGAAACAGACGACCTGAGCCCTGAGGACTACTTCGACTGGGGGCAGGACGAGGCCTATCGTCAGGAAATCGGCGTTGGGGAATGCGCCGGCGTCACCCTTGATGTGATCGGGACCATTCTGGGCGAAGCGCAGGTGAAATACCAATTGGCAGAGGAAGCCATCGCTGCAGAAGCCTACGCAGATGGCATTTACCATGCCTACACGAGCATGATTATCGGTGCCAAAGCGCTCCTCCTGGCTAAAGATGTCAGCTGCAATACGCACCGGAAAATCCTGAAAGACTTCCAGGAGCACTACATCGCCAACAATGATTTCCCTGCGCTGACCGAAGACATTGAAGCCTTTGTACTGGAAATGAAAGAGCAGGAACCCACTCCGGAATTTGCAGCAGCTTACCTGAAAAAAGCCTATTCCTTCCGCAAACGGGTCGTTGCTGTGCGCGAGGGCCAGCTCAAGGAAGCCGGGCAGGATAAGCTCGTTGTCGATAACTACTACAAAGCCTGAGCCATGAACAAGGAACCTAAGATCACACTGGTAGGTGCCGGGCCGGGCGATCCGGAGCTGCTTACGCTGAAAGGCGCCCGTGCCCTGCGCACTGCAGATGTCATTTTGTACGATGCGTTGATTGACACCCGCCTGCTCAACCACGCCCGCCCCGAAGTGCCCCGCATTTTTGTAGGCAAACGGGCCGGAGCACACCGCATGGCACAGGAGGAAATCAATACCCTGCTGGTAAAATCAGCAAAAGCACATGGCCACGCCGTCCGGTTGAAAGGAGGTGATGCCTTTGTCTTTGGACGGGGCAAGGAAGAAACCGCCTACGCTCAGGAACAAGGTATCCCTGTTGAAATTGTGCCTGGTATTTCCAGCTGTATCGCTTTGCCGGAATTGCAGCAGGTACCGCCCACAAGCCGTGGTTACAGCGAGAGTTTCTGGGTCATTACAGGCACCACCCGTTCCGGCGGCTTGTCCGGAGATATCGCGCTTGCCGCTCAGTCCACCGCAACCGTTATCGTGCTAATGGGGATGCGGAAAGCGGCTGCCATCGCACAGGAATTCATTAAGCAGGGAAAAGCTGAGCTGCCCGCGATGGTCATTTCCAAAGGCTCCACCGCTGACGAACGGCGCGTACTCGGTACCGCAGCAACACTGCCGGCACTCATTGAGGCGGCCGCACTTCCCCGTCCCGGCATTCTGGTTTTCGGAGAAGTGGTACGGCTGCACCCCAACTGGAACTACCAGGCCATCGCCGCTGAGCAACCTTTAAAAGAACGCGCCTGATGAAAAAAAACACACTCTATCCCGTTTTCCTAAAGCTGGACCGCCTAAAGATGCTCATCGTAGGTGCCGGGGAAGTGGGGTGCGAAAAGCTGACCTTTCTGCTCAAAAGCAGCCCGGATGCGCATATCACCGTAGTGGCCCGCGACGTCCTTCCTCCGGTTTCAGAACTGCTGCAGCACTATCCGGACATCGACCTCACCATCATCCAAAAGGACTTCGAGCCTGCGGATACGGAAGGGTTCGACCTCGTCATTGCCGCAACGAATTTTGAAGAGTTGAACCAGCAGGTCCGGGAGGCCGCAAAAGCCAACGGAGCGCTAGTGAATGTAGCAGACACCCCGGCGCTTTGCGATTTCTACCTCGGCAGTATTGTGACCCGGGGCAGCCTGAAAGTGGCGATTTCCACCAACGGGCAGTCCCCCACCTTTGCCAAGCGTTTCCGGCAATGGCTGGAAGCTATCCTGCCGGAGGAAACCGATGCCCTGCTCAGCCACCTGAAAGTCTTCCGGGACCAACTCAAAGGAGACTTCGAAACCAAAGTAAAAACCCTCAACGATTTGACAGCCTCGCTCGTAGAGGAGCGCCAAAACCAACAGACATGATAAGCCATACGCATATGACACAACAATGGTCAACACTTGACGTCAAGCAACTGAATAAAATTTTCACCCCGCTGACTTTCGAGCAGCGGCTCCGGATGCTGAGCCGGTTCTTTCCGCAGGAAGATGTGCTGTACACTTCTTCTTTCGGCACCCGTTCCGTAATGCTGCTCCACCTGGTGTCCCGCTTCCGCCCTAAGCAGCCCGTGCATTTTATCAATACGACTTTTCATTTTAAGAAAACTTTGGAATACCGCGATCAAATTGCAAATGAGTTCGGGCTAAAGGTAATTGACGTGCTGCCGGATCAGGCGCAAAATGAGATTACAGCAAAGGAAAGCTGGTGGCATTCCAACCCGGATGTATGCTGCGCCGTCAACAAAGTGCTGCCGCTGGAGCCGATCAAAGCAAAGCATAAGGTTTGGATCACCGGGCTAATGGCTTACCAAACCGGCTACCGGTCATCTCTTGCCGTCTTTGAGGAACAAGACGGCATTCTCAAATTCAATCCGCTCATCGACATTGACGAAGGCGAATGGTACTTTTACACGGACTATTACAAGCTGCCCCGCCATCCGCTGGAAGCGCTGGGGTATGGTTCCGTAGGCTGCGAGCATTGCACCGCCAAGGGGCAGGGCCGGGCGGGCCGGTGGAAAGGCAAAACCAAGACCGAATGCGGTTTGCACCCCGCGGGCTTTGTCAATCAGGTGCAAGAAGGTAAATAACGTTAAAACTCTATTTAGGCAAAAGTGTTTCTTTCACGGAACACGATAATTGGAATCAATGATAAAGACTGACATTCTCATCATTGGGGCTGGGCCCTGTGGATTGTTTACGGTATTTGAGGCCGGGTTGGTAAAACTGCGCTGCCACCTGGTAGATGCGTTGCCACAGCCGGGCGGGCAACTTTCTGAAATATACCCCAAGAAGCCTATCTATGATATTCCCGGTTACCCCAGCATCCTGGCGCAGGAACTGGTCGATAACCTTATGGAGCAGATCAAGCCTTTCAACCCTGGCTTTACGCTGGGCGAACGGGCGGAAACCATAGAACGGCTGGAAGACGAGTCCTTCCTGCTGCGGACCAGCCGTGGCACTGAGATCAATGCGCCGGTGATCTGCATTGCCGGAGGGCTGGGCTGTTTTGAGCCCCGTAAGCCGCCTATCAGCAATTTGTCACAGTTTGAGGACCGTGGCGTGGACTACATCATCCGCAATCCGGAAGATTACCGGGATAAGCGGGTCGTAGTAGCTGGCGGTGGCGACAGTGCGCTGGACTGGACCATTTTCCTGGCGGATGTTGCGGAAGAAGTGACCCTCATTCACCGCCGGAAGCAATTCCGGGCGGCACCGGACAGTGTGGAGAAAGCATTCCAACTGGCAGAAGAGGGCCGCATCAAACTGCTGACCGACGCACAAGCCGTAGGCCTGAAAGGAAATGGCAAACTCACCGATGTGGTCATTAAGCACAAAACAGAAGGTGAGGTCGTTAAATCCACGGATCATTTTATCCCACTCTTCGGGCTTTCGCCAAAGCTGGGGCCGATTGCAGACTGGGGGTTGAATATCGATAAGAATGCCATTGAGGTGGATACCTTCGATTACAGCACGAATGTACCGGGTATCTACGCAATTGGAGATATCAATACTTACCCCGGCAAGCTCAAGCTCATCCTCTGTGGCTTCCATGAGGCGACATTGATGGTTCAATCGGCTTACAAGCAGATCAATCCGGATAAGAAGCTAAGCTTTAAGTACACGACTGTAAATGGCGTAGAAGGATTCTGATAAGATCTTTCCTTGAAAAGGATCGGAAATCCGGTGTTAACCATTTTAGAGTTGGCACCGGATTTTTTAATTATCCCAGCTGCCTGCGCGGGCTTTCATGGCTGCGGCCCGCTCCTGCCCAAGGTAGTTGTCGATCAGGTAGTGCGCCAGGTAAATTAGTGGTGTCAGCACAATGGCCATCATGAACTTGTAGGCGTATTGCACCGTCCCCACTGCCAGCAGCTGACTCCAGCTCCAGGGCTCCACATTGCCCACCAGTTCCGGCCCAAATTTAAAGGCAACAGCCAGCACCACGAAGCTATCAACCAGTTGTGAAATCAGGGTGGAACCGGTAGCGCGCAGCCAAATCATTTTCTCGCCTGTCGCTTCCTTGATTTGATGAAAGGACACCACATCTACCAGCTGCGCAATCAGAAAAGCCGCCACTGAACCCACGATGATTAGGAGCCCCTGCCCCAGAATCACGCTGAAGGCATTCTGCATATCGGGCACGCCTTTGTTGACATTCTGTTCCACCCACCAATCTGCCGGCGATAGCTGAATCGCCGCAAAAATCATGAAAAAGGCATAGGTGATCAATCCTACTGCCAAAAAAGAGAGTAAGCGGATGCCACGTTTGCCGTAGTATTCATTGATTACATCCGTCATGACGAAAACGATGGGCCAGAGCAAAACACCGGCGGAGAACTGCAGCGCCCCGCTTTGCCCAAAGAGGTTGAAATTGAAACGCTCCCACCCCATTGTGTCTTCCAGGGCAAAGATCTTGACCCCGATAAACTCGGCGACAAGCGCGTTGGCTACGAAAAAGCCACCGAGAATGACAAAGAGGAAGGTAGGCCGGTGCTCCAGTACATCAAGAATCTTGAATTTTGAAGCGCTGTTCGTTTCCGATTCCTGCTGCATAACCCCGTTTGTTTCTCCGCTTTCCATGGCTTAATGAATGTTTACCCCAGCAAAATCAAATTTTATGCCCTATTGTTTGCTTATTCCAGAAAAATTAGTTCCTTTTTTATCCGAAATCCCGCCGGGTTCAACATCCTCCCGGTAGGATCGTTAAAAAGACACAAGCAACCAGCAAATGGGAAAAAAGAATAAAAATAAGCGCGTAGGCGTAGTGTACTCTACCAATCCAGACTACGATTACGATTACTCACAACAGGAAGAGCAAGATGAAATCCCTGCCAATCAGCAGCGCCTGAGGGTGTTGTTGGACCGCAAGCAACGTGGCGGCAAGGAAGTCACCTTAGTTACCGGTTTCCAGGGCCCCGCTGACCGGCTGAAGGAAATAGGGAAGATGCTGAAAACCAAATGCGGTGTGGGCGGCAGCGCCAAAGACGGCGAAATCCTCATTCAGGGCGACCACCGGGACAAAGTGGTGGAACTGCTGAAAAAGGAAGGCTTTTCAGATACGAAGAAGTCCGGCGGATAAAATCCTACGATTTCCGGGCCTCTTTCCAGGCCTTCACCATCATGACCACACGGCTGTAATTTTTGATCCCCTCTTTGATGCCCTGCGCTTTGAGGTAAGTGTCGTATGCAGCATAGCGCAGCTCCGGCATGATATCCGGGTACTTCCGTAAATTATCATTGATGGCGTCAAGGTCTGCCTGAATGCCGGCAGGCAACTGTTCCCGGAATGCGAAGTAAGCTTCCCGGTCGTAGCGGAGGTAATGTGCGGCCAGGGTGCGAAAGTGGTCCAGGTGCCCGGCGTAGGCAATGAGCGGGGCCGCTGAGCGGGTACAGGCTACGTAGGCCCAGAAATTGCAGGTCCCTTCGTCCCCGAAACCATACCCATGCGCCAGTTCGTGCGCCATAACCGGGATAATAGATAGCGGGTCAAGCCCGGCATCCACCTGCCCTTCTCCCGACCAGGGAAAGTACATGCCCGAGGAGCTGAACCGGAGAAATATCCCCTTTGGATAAATCCGCTTGGCCCGGACTTTGCCGGTAGTGGGGAAGCCGAGCTCTTCCAAAACACTTTCCAGGTCTGTGCGCAGCTGCTCTTCCAAATCTTCCGGCAGAAAAGTGGCATCAATAGCCGCGGTATCCGCGCCCTGTATTTTTTTCCGGAGTGCGATCACCTGCTCCGCCTCATCGATCAGTTCCGCTTTCAGTGCCTCTATTGGCAGAGGGCTGAGGGCCAGGCCCAACTGCTGCTCTACCGGTACGCGTCCATAATTGTAGCCCCAAAGCACCAGAAAGAAAAAAACAGCACCGCCGGCAAAGCCAAGCAGCCCGAGCATTGCCCGGACGCCTTTTTCCACACGGGAAACCGGCAGGCGCCAGAGGTTCCTTGCTTTCACGAAAGTGCCCGCCAGCACCGCCAGCACCACCAGGTAAAGGACCGGAAAGGGAAGGTGAGCCACCGTATGATCGATGAAGGTGCGTATGCCCAGGAAGAAAGCCCGGCTGTAATATTGTTCCGTCCATTCAGGATGAGCCCCCAGCAGGAGGCGCAGCAGGATAGCCGCCAGGCCCAGCCCTGTCCAAACCAGGCTACTTTTGTATCTGTTCATGCAGCAATAAACTTTTCTTTTTGTGTGGTTGTTGTGTTCAGGTGACTAAAATCAGCAATTGGAGACGTCTTTCACAGGACGTTTAGATAAGAACAAAGTACTATCTTTACAACCTCAGGCAAACAACTGCTGTTTCTATTTCAAATCATTTAATAACTGACAAAACCACTGAAAATGGCATTTGAATTCACGGATGCAAACTTCAAAGATACCGTACTGGACAAAGAAGGCGTAGCTGTTGTTGACTTTTGGGCAGAATGGTGCGGCCCCTGCCGTA